>NZ_DASYMN010000222.1:0-15409 GCF_036009065.1 Bradyrhizobium sp.
TCGCCGCGGCAGTCCGACGTGATGATCGTCGCGGGCACCCTGACCAACAAGATGGCGCCGGCGCTGCGCAAGGTCTACGACCAGATGCCGGAGCCGCGCTACGTCATCTCGATGGGCTCCTGCGCCAATGGCGGCGGCTACTACCACTACTCCTATTCGGTGGTGCGCGGCTGCGACCGCATCGTGCCAATCGACATCTATGTGCCGGGCTGCCCGCCGACCGCGGAAGCATTGCTGTATGGCGTGATGCTGCTGCAGAAGAAGATCCGCCGCACCGGCACGATCGAGCGCTGAGGTTTTGGGATGGACGACAGCAGGCTCGACGCCTTAGGTCAGACGGTTGTCAGCGCGCTTGACGGCGCGGCGCTGGAGCACGTCGTCGCGTTCGGGCAACTCACGGTCGCTGTTCGCGCTGAAAAGATCGTCGATGTCGTAAAATTCCTGCGCGACGATCCGGCCTTGCGCTTCAACAGCTTCATCGACGTCACCGCGGTGGATTATCCCGACCGGGAAAAGCGTTTTGACGTGGTCTATCATTTGCTATCGCCGACCCTGAACGAACGCATCCGGCTGCGCGCGGAGGCGTCCGAAACCACGCAGGTGCCGTCGATCATCGAGGTGTTTCCCGGCGCCGACTGGTTCGAGCGCGAGTGCTACGATCTCTATGGCGTGATCTTCACCGGCCATCCCGACATGCGGCGGCTGCTCACCGACTACGGTTTTGACGGCCATCCGCTGCGCAAGGATTTTCCGCTGACCGGCTTTGTCGAGGTGCGCTACGACGACCAGGAGAAGCGGGTGGTCTACGAGCCGGTCCGGCTCAACCAGGAATTCCGCAACTTCGATTTTCTCTCGCCGTGGGAAGGCGCGGATTATCCGATCCTGCCTGGCGATGAGAAGGCGGGGCCGAAAGTCTGACGATGACCGAGCACAATTTGCGCAATTTTACGATCAACTTCGGGCCACAACACCCCGCCGCGCACGGGGTGCTGCGGCTAGTGCTGGAGCTTGACGGAGAAGTCGTTGCGCGGGTCGATCCTCACATCGGGCTCCTGCATCGCGGCACCGAAAAGCTGATCGAGCACAAGACCTACCTGCAGGCGATCCCTTACTTCGACCGGCTCGACTATGTCGCGCCGATGAATCAGGAGCACGCGTTTTGCCTCGCCGCGGAAAAGCTGCTGGGCATCGAGGTGCCGCGCCGCGGGCAATTGATCCGCGTGCTGTATTGCGAGATCGGCCGCATCCTGTCGCATCTGCTCAACGTCACCACGCAGGCGATGGATGTCGGCGCGCTGACGCCGCCGCTATGGGGTTTCGAGGAACGCGAAAAGCTGATGGTGTTTTATGAGCGGGCGTCCGGCTCGCGCATGCACGCGGCGTATTTCCGCATCGGCGGCGTGCATCAGGATTTGCCGCCAAAGCTGATCGACGACATCGACGCCTGGTGCGATCCGTTCCTGCAGGTCGTGGCCGATCTTGAAACCCTGCTAACCGGCAACCGCATCTTCAAGCAGCGCAATGTCGATATCGGCGTGGTGACGCTCAAGCAGGCGTGGGAGTGGGGATTCTCCGGCGTGATGGTGCGCGGCTCCGGCGCCGCATGGGACCTGCGCAAGGCGCAGCCTTACGAATGCTACGCCGAGATGGATTTCGACATCCCGATCGGCAAGAACGGCGATTGCTACGACCGTTACTGCATCCGCATGGAAGAGATGCGCCAGTCCGTGCGCATCATGAAGCAGTGCATCGAAAAGCTGCGCGCTCCGGACGGGCAGGGGCCGGTCGCGGTCGAGGACAACAAGATATTTCCGCCGCGCCGCGCCGAGATGAAGCGCTCGATGGAAGCGCTGATCCACCACTTCAAGCTCTACACCGAAGGTTTCCACGTGCCGGCCGGCGAAGTCTACGCCGCGGTGGAGGCGCCCAAGGGCGAGTTCGGGGTCTACCTCGTCGCCGACGGCAGCAACAAGCCTTACAAGTGCAAGATCCGCGCGCCGGGGTTCGCGCATCTGCAGGCGATGGATTTCATCTGCAAGGGTCATCTGCTGGCCGACGTCTCGGCGATCCTCGGCTCGCTCGACATCGTGTTCGGAGAGGTCGACCGGTGATCGCGCCGCCGCCCATCCAGTTTGACCGCGCCTCCGGCGTTCTCGAGGGGGTCAATCCCTGGGAGCGCCTGGCCGCGCTGGCGCTGGCGGCCGGTTCGAAGATTTCGTCGCACTTCTCGCATCGCGGCTACAATGGCTGCGCCAATTTGTTGCGCAGGACGCTGCCCGAGCGCGACATTGCGATCAAACTCAATCGCGATGCGGTGTTCGAGTTTCCCTATGGTGACGGCTACTGGAGCAAGCTGCTCAATCGGTCGTTCAGTTATGAGGACGAGCTGGAATTGCTGTTCCGGGATTCCGCCGATGTCGATTACACGCTGCTCGATTGCGGCGCCAATTACGGCTACTGGTCGGTGCTGGTCTCCAGCGCGCTCTATGGCTCGAAAAAGGCGATCGCGATCGAACCGTCGTCGCAGAATTTTGCCAAGCTTGCCAACAACGCCAGCATCAATGGCGGCCGCTTCGAGGTCATGAAATGCGCCATTGGGGCCGCGCGCGGCACAGCACGGCTCTCCGGCTCCAAGCATGAAGCGTTCAGTATTGCCGGCGACGCCGGCACCGGCGGCGAGGACGTGCCGGTGATCGCGCTCGACAATCTGCTCGATGACGGCAAGATTTCTCGAGACGGAAAATACCTGATCAAGCTCGACGTCGAGGGCGTGGAAATCGAGGCTATCAAGGGCGGGACGCGGCTGCTGCAGAGCGATTCCGTTATTTTGTGCGAGGAGCATGGCAACGACCGCAACCATTCGGTGTCGCGCTACATCCTCGAACAGACGCCGCTGAAGCTGATCGTCTACGATCCGCGCAGCCACCGTTTTGAAACCGTGACCGAACTGTCGATTCTCGACCGCATCAAGGTGTCGACCCATGTCGGGTACAACGTGCTCGGCACCGCCAGCGCGTTCTGGGAAAACCGTGTTCACAGCCTGAATGCGAACGCCGCGCGCCGCGCTCATTAAAGAGACCGAAACGAATGTCCGTCCGCCGCCTGGCACCGAAGCAATTGCAGCCCGCGAACTTCACGTTTTCCGCGGAAAATCTCGCTTGGGCGAAGGCGCAGATCGAGAAATTTCCACCGGGACGGCAGGCCTCGGCGGTGATTCCGATTTTATGGCGCGTACAGGAGCAGCACGACGGCTGGGTTTCGGAAGCGGCGATCCGCGCCGTCGCCGATCTGCTCGAGATACCCTACATCCGCGCGCTGGAAATCGCCACGTTCTACACCATGTTCCAGCTGCAGCCGGTCGGCAAGAAAGCCCACATCCAGGTCTGCGGCACGACACCCTGCAGGCTGCGCGGCGCCGAAGACCTGATCGAGGTGTGCCGGCACCGCATCCATCACGATCCATTTCATCTGTCGAAGGACGGCGATTTCAGCTGGGAAGAAGTCGAATGCCTCGGCGCCTGCGTCAACGCGCCGATGGTGCTGATCTGGAGCGATACCTACGAGGACCTGAGCAAGGAAAGTTTCGGCAAGCTGCTGGACGGCTTTGCGTCGGGCAGTCCGCCGAAGCCGGGGCCGCAGAACGGCCGGCAATTTTCCGCGCCGATCGGCGGGCTGACCACGCTGAAGAACGGCGGCGGTACCAACATCTCGGCTGCGCCGAAGCAGCCGGTGCTTGCGGATGCCGAGTCCAAGAAGCCCGGTGAGGCCGCTAACTTCGATGAACGGCCGTCGCCGAAGCCGCCGGCCGATGACGCGACCCGCAAGGACCCGCCATGAAGCGTGACGGAAACATCACAAGGAGCGTTGCAGCGATGCCGAAGAACTGGCGTTATATCCTGCTGCATGCAGCCGCGGCCGCGTTGTTCATCTTCCTGCTGCAGCGCTTTGCGCTCAGCGCATCGCTTGAATCGGCGTTGTTGTGGGCGCTGACCTTTGGCGGCTGCGCTGCCGGGCTCGCTTACATGCAAACCCATCGCTGATCGGAAAGCTTCACGTCATGCTCGACGACAAGGACCGCATCTTCCGCAATCTCTACGGCCTCGAGGACTGGGGCCTGGAAGGCGCGCGCCGCCGCGGCGCCTGGGACGGCACCAAGGCGATCATCGACAAGGGCCGCGACTGGATCATCAACGAGATGAAGGCCTCGGGCCTGCGCGGGCGCGGCGGGGCGGGTTTTCCGACCGGGCTGAAATGGTCGTTCATGCCGAAGGAATCCACCGATGGCCGGCCGAGCTATCTGGTGGTCAATGCCGACGAATCCGAGCCCGGCACCTGCAAGGACCGCGAGATCATGCGGCACGATCCGCATCTTCTGGTCGAGGGCTGCCTGCTGGCGAGCTTCGCGATGGGCGCGCATGCCTGCTATATCTATGTGCGCGGCGAATTCATCAGGGAGCGCGAGCATCTGCAGGCCGCGGTCGATCAGGCCTATGAAGCTCGATTGGTCGGCAAGGACAATATCAACGGCTGGCCGTTCGACATTTACGTCACGCATGGCGCCGGCGCCTACATCTGCGGCGAAGAGACGGCGCTGTTGGAAAGCCTCGAAGGCAAGAAGGGCATGCCGCGGTTGAAGCCGCCGTTCCCCGCCAATGTCGGTCTCTATGGCTGCCCGACCACGGTCAACAATGTCGAATCCATTGCGGTGGCGCCGGATATTTTGCGGCGCGGCGCGGCGTGGTTCGCCGCGATCGGCCGGCCCAACAATGTCGGTACAAAACTGTTCTGCATCTCCGGCCATGTCGAGCGGCCCTGCAATGTCGAAGAGGCGATGGGCATTCCGTTCCGCGAACTGATCGAGCGCCATTGCGGCGGCATCCGCGGCGGCTGGGACAATCTCAAGGCGGTGATCCCCGGCGGCTCCTCGGTGCGCATGGTGCCGGCCGAGCAGATCATCGATACGCCGATGGATTTCGACAGCCTGGGAAAACTGCGCTCCGGCCTCGGCACCGCCGCTGTTATCGTGATGGACAAATCCACCGACCTGATCCGCGCGATCGCGCGCATCGCCTATTTCTACAAGCACGAGAGCTGCGGCCAGTGCACGCCGTGCCGCGAGGGCACGGGCTGGATGTGGCGGGTGCTGACCCGGATGGCCGAGGGCCGCGCCCACAAGCGCGAGATCGACATGCTGCTGGAGGTGACCAAACAGGTCGAGGGCCACACCATCTGCGCGCTCGGCGACGCCGCGGCCTGGCCGATCCAGGGCCTGATCGCGCATTTCCGTCACGAGATCGAGCAACGCATCGACCAGTATTCCCATAAGGCGGATGTCGACGACGCCGGCATTCTCGATCCCGCGCACATGGTCGCGGCGGAGTAGGGCCATGACAAAACTCATCATCGACGGCAAAGAGATCGAGGTGCCCGCCGAATTCACGCTGCTGCAGGCCTGCGAGGCTGCCGGTGCGGAAATTCCGCGGTTCTGCTACCACGAGCGGCTGTCGATCGCCGGCAATTGCCGGATGTGCCTGGTCGAGATCAAGGGAGGCCCAAAACCGGTCGCGAGCTGCGCCTGGGGCGTGCGCGATTGCCGTCCCGGCCCCAAGGGCGAGCCGCCGGAAATCTCGACCCGCTCGCCGATGGTGAAGAAGGCGCGCGAAGGCGTGATGGAGTTTCTGCTGATCAACCATCCGCTGGATTGTCCGATCTGCGACCAGGGTGGCGAATGCGACCTGCAGGACCAGGCGATGGGTTACGGCGTCGATTCCAGCCGTTTTGCCGAGAACAAGCGCGCCGTCGAGGACAAATATCTCGGCGTGCTGGTGAAAACCTCGATGAACCGCTGCATCCAGTGCACGCGTTGCGTCCGCTTTGCGTCCGAGGTCTGCGGCGTGCCGGAGATGGGCGCGACGGGCCGCGGCGAGGATATGGAAATCACCACCTATCTGGAAAGCGCGCTGACCTCGGAGCTGCAGGGCAATCTGGTCGATATCTGCCCGGTCGGTGCGCTGACCTCGAAGCCATACGCTTTCGCCGCGCGGCCGTGGGAGCTCGGCAAGACCCAGTCGATCGACGTGATGGATGCCGTGGGCTCGGCGATCCGCATCGACACCCGCGGCCGCGAAGTGATGCGCATTCTGCCGCGCGTCAACGAAGCCGTGAACGAGGAATGGATTTCGGACAAGACGCGGCATGTCGTGGACGGCCTGCGCACGCAAAGGCTTGACCGGCCCTACATCCGGCAGAATGGTCAGTTGCGCGCGGCATCATGGGCGGAAGCATTTGCTGCGATTGCTGCGAAGGTTGGCCGGATCGACGGGAAGCGGATTGGCGCCATCGCCGGCGATCTCGCCGCGGTGGAGGAGATGTTCGCGCTGAAGGACCTGCTGGCGAAATTCGGTTCGGTCAATCTGGCTGTCCAGGGCGGGGACGCGTTCGGTCCCAGGGCGGGCCGCGCTTCCTATATCTTCAATCCAACCATTGTCGGCATCGAACAGGCCGACGCGCTGCTGATCGTGGGATCGAACCCGCGCCGGGAAGCCGCCGTCCTCAATGCGCGGATCCGCAAGCGCTGGCGCACGGGGCAACTCAAGATCGGCGTGATCGGCGACAAGGCCGATTTGACCTATACGTACGACTATCTCGGCGCCGGCGCCGACTCCTTAAGCGATCTTGCGGCGGGCAAGCATTCCTTTGCGGAGGTGTTGAAGGGCGCGAAGCACCCGATCGTGCTGGTCGCGGCAGGGGCTGCGGCCCGGCATGACGGCGCCGCGGTGCTGGCGCTGGTGGCGAAGCTCGCGCTTCAGCTCGGCATCAAGGACGGCTGGAACGGATTTGGCGTGCTGCACAATGCTGCTTCGACCGTCGGCGCACTCGATATCGGCTTCGCGCCGGGCGAGGGCGGCTTGAGCGCCGCGCAGATGACGACTGCCGAAACGCTCGACGTGCTGTTCTCGCTTGGCGCCGATGAAATCAAGATGCCCGACGGCGCCTTCGTGGTCTACATCGGCACCCACGGCGACCACGGCGCGCACCGCGCCGACGTGATCCTGCCAGGTGCGGCCTACACCGAAAAGTCCGGCATCTATGTCAACACCGAGGGCCGGGTGCAGATGGCCAACCGCGCCGCGTTCCCGCCCGGCGACGCGCGCGAGGACTGGGCGATCATCCGCGCGCTGTCGGATGTGCTCGGCAAGAAGCTTCCCTATGATTCCTTGAGCGCGTTGCGGCAGGCGATCTTCAAGGCGGTGCCGCATTTGATGCGTATCGACCAGATCGAGGCCGGCCACGCCGATGCGATCAAGACGCTTGCGGGGAGGGGCGGCAGCATCGACAAGACGCCGTTCAAATCGCCGGTCGAGGATTTTTACCTGACCAATCCGATCGCGCGCGCGTCAGCGGTGATGGCGGAATGTTCCCGGCTTGCATCGGGCCAAATGCTGACGGCGGCGGAGTGAGCGTGAACTGATGACCGAATTCTTGGCAAGCACGTTCTGGACCGGCTTTCTCTGGCCGCTGATCGTCATGGTCGCGCAGAGCCTGCTGCTGCTGGTCGTGCTGCTGATCGCGATCGCCTACATCCTGCTGGCCGACCGCAAGATCTGGGCGGCGGTGCAGATCCGCCGCGGCCCCAACGTCGTCGGTCCATGGGGCCTGCTGCAATCCTTTGCCGACCTGTTGAAATTCGTGCTGAAGGAACCGATCATTCCCTCCGGCGCCAACAAGGGCGTGTTCCTGCTGGCGCCGCTGGTCAGTTGCGTGCTGGCGCTCGCCGCTTGGGCCGTGATCCCGATGGATCTCGGCTGGGTGATAGCAGACATCAATGTCGGCATACTCTACATCTTTGCGATCTCGTCGCTGTCGATCTACGGCATCATCATGGCCGGCTGGTCGTCGAATTCGAAATACCCGTTCCTGGCCGCGCTGCGCTCTGCGGCGCAGATGGTGAGTTACGAAGTCTCGATCGGCTTTGTCATCATCACCGTCTTGTTGTGCGCCGGATCGCTGAATCTTACGGCCGTGGTCGAAGCGCAGAACACCAGATGGGGATTGCTGGGCTGGTACTGGCTGCCGCTGTTTCCGATGTTCGTGATCTTCTACGTCTCGGCGCTGGCCGAAACCAACCGCCCGCCGTTCGATCTCGTTGAAGCCGAATCCGAACTGGTCGCGGGCTTCATGGTCGAATACGGCTCGACGCCGTATCTGCTGTTCATGCTCGGCGAATACGTCGCCATCACCACCATGTGCGCGCTGGCCACGATCATGTTCCTCGGCGGCTGGTTGCCGCCGATTCCCTACGCGCCGTTCACCTGGGTGCCCGGGATCATCTGGTTCGTGCTCAAGGTATTTTTCATGTTCTTCCTGTTTGCGATGGCGAAGGCGATCGTGCCGCGCTACCGCTACGACCAGCTCATGCGGCTGGGCTGGAAGGTTTTTCTGCCGCTGTCGCTGGCGGCGGTGGTTGTCGTCGCCACCGTGCTGCAGTTTGCGGGGCTCGCGCCGAAATGAGGTCGTCATGAGTGTCAATGTCAACGCAGCGGCCCGTGCGCTGCTGCTGTCGGAATTCGTCTCGGCGTTCTTCCTCGCCATGCGCTATTTCTTCAAGCCGAAACCGACGCTGAACTATCCGTTCGAGAAGGGGCCGATCTCGCCGCGCTTCCGCGGCGAACACGCGCTGCGCCGCTATCCCAACGGCGAGGAACGCTGCATCGCCTGCAAGCTGTGCGAGGCGATCTGTCCGGCGCAGGCGATCACCATCGAAGCGGGCCCGCGCCGCAACGACGGCACCCGCCGCACCGTGCGCTACGACATCGACATGGTGAAGTGCATCTATTGCGGGTTGTGCCAGGAGGCCTGTCCGGTCGACGCCATCGTCGAGGGACCGAATTTCGAATTCGCGACCGAGACCCGCGAGGAACTCTATTATGACAAGGCGAAACTGCTAGCCAATGGCGACCGCTGGGAGCGCGAGATTGCGAAATCGATCGAACTCGACGCGCAATACCGATGATGGATATGGGAAAGAATAAGCACAACGGATCTCACCCTGAGGAGCGCCCGGAGGGCGCGTCTCGAAGGGTGCGCCACATCCATCCTTCGAGACGCCGCCCGAGAGCGCGGCTCCTCAGGATGAGGGTGGAGTGTGCGGAGAGGACGGTCGCATGATCCTTCCCGCGCTGTTCTTCTATCTGTTCGCCGGCGTCTGCGTGGCGTCCGCGGTGATGGTGATTGTGTCGCGCAATCCCGTGCACTCGGTGCTCTACCTGATCCTCGCCTTCGTCAATGCGTCGGGGCTGTTCATGCTGCTGGGCGCGGAATTTTTGGCGATGATCCTGGTCGTGGTTTACGTCGGCGCGGTCGCGGTGCTGTTCCTGTTCGTAATCATGATGCTGGACGTCGATTTTACGGAATTGCGCGAAGGTTTCCTTGAGTATCTTCCGGTCGGGCTGCTGATCGGCGCGGTGTTTCTCGCAGAATTGCTGCTGGTCGCCGGTGGCTGGATCATCAATCCCAGCATTACCAAAGCCATCACCTCGCCGATCCCCGGCGAGATCAGCAACACCGCGGCCCTCGGGCTCGTGCTGTACACCAAATACATCCATTACTTCCAGCTTGCAGGCATGGTGCTGCTGGTGGCGATGATCGGCGCCATCGTGCTGACGCTGCGCCACAAGGCCAGCGTCAAGCGGCAGGACATCAATGTGCAGAACGCGCGGACGCCGGAACTGGCCATGAGCGTGCGCAAGGTAGCCTCGGGGCAGGGCCTGCAGGACGCCGATGCGCCGGAGTGGGTGCAATGACCATCGGGCTCGGACATTACCTCGCGGTCGGCGCGATCCTGTTCACGCTCGGGATCCTCGGCATCTTCCTCAACCGCAAGAACATCATCGTCATCCTGATGTCGATCGAGCTGATCCTGCTCGCGGTCAACATTAACCTGGTGGCGTTCTCGTCGTTCCTCGGCGACATCGTCGGCCAGGTGTTCGCGCTGCTGGTGCTGACGGTGGCCGCCGCGGAAGCAGCGATCGGTCTGGCGGTGCTGGTGGTGTACTACCGCAACCGCGGTTCGATCGCGGTTGAAGACGTCAATCTGATGAAGGGCTAGATGCATGATCCGGAAAAGTGCAACCCGGTTTTCCGATAGGATCATGCGCTAAAAGGACTTTGGATGTATCAGGCAATTGTCTTTCTGCCGCTGATAGGCGCGATTCTCGCGGGCCTGATCTCTATTTTTGGCGCGCATGCGCGCAGTCCGAGCGGCGACATGGTCGAGCATCATGGTGATGCGCATGGCCATGGCGCTCCCTCGGTTACCGAGGATGCCGGCGTCATTCATGCGTCGAGTCATGAGCCCGGTGCATATGACGGCCACGATGACCATCGCCCCGTCGAGCCACCGGCAGCCGGATCACGCGCGGCCGAGCTTATCACCACTGGACTGTTGTTCGTCTCGGCGGGGCTGTCGTGGATGGCATTGGTCGATGTCGGTTTCATGCATCACGACGCGCGCATTGCGCTGTTCCCATGGATCAACTCGGGCGACCTGCAGGTCGCTTGGGCGCTGCGGATCGATACGCTGACCGCCGTGATGCTGGTGGTGGTCAACACTATCTCATCGCTCGTGCATCTCTATTCGATCGGCTACATGGACGAGGATCCGTACCGGCCGCGGTTCTTCGCCTACCTGTCGCTGTTCACCTTTGCGATGCTGATGCTGGTGACCGCGGACAATCTGGTGCAGATGTTCTTCGGCTGGGAAGGCGTTGGGCTGGCGAGCTATCTGCTGATCGGGTTCTGGTATCACAAGCCGTCGGCCAATGCCGCGGCGATCAAGGCCTTCATAGTCAATCGGGTCGGCGATTTCGGGTTTGCGCTCGGCATTTTCGCGATCTTCATGCTGATCGGCTCGACCGACTTCGAGACCATCTTCGCCGGCGCGCCGGCGCTCACCGGCAAGACCATCGATTTTTTCGGCTGGCACGCCGACGCCCTGACGCTGACCTGCCTGTTGCTGTTCATGGGCGCGATGGGCAAGTCCGCCCAGTTCCTGCTGCACACCTGGCTGCCGGACGCGATGGAAGGCCCGACCCCGGTGTCGGCGCTGATTCACGCCGCGACCATGGTGACCGCCGGGGTGTTCATGGTGGCGCGGCTGTCGCCGTTGTTCGAGCTGGCGCCGAATGCGCAGGCCGTGGTGATGTTCTTCGGCGCCACCACGGCGTTCTTCGCCGCCACCATCGGCCTGGTGCAAAACGACATCAAGCGCATCGTCGCGTATTCGACGTGTTCGCAGCTCGGCTACATGTTCGTGGCGATGGGGGCAGGGGCCTATTCGGTCGGCATGTTCCATCTGTTCACCCACGCCTTCTTCAAGGCGCTGCTGTTCCTGGGCTCAGGCTCGGTGATCTACGCGATGCATCACGAGCAGGACATCCGCAACATGGGCGGGCTGAAGGACAAGATCCCCTACACCTATGTGGTGATGGTGATCGGCACGCTGGCGTTGACCGGCTTCCCGCTCACCGCCGGCTATTTCTCCAAGGATGCGATCATCGAATCCGCTTTTGTCTCGCACAATCCGTTCGCGTTCTACGGCTTCCTGATGACGGTGATCGCCGCCGGCCTGACCTCGTTCTATTCATGGCGGCTGATCTTCAAGACCTTCCACGGCGAGCCGCACGATCAGGAGCATTACGACGCCGCGCATGAAGCCCCGATATGGATGCTGATCCCGATCGGTATTCTCGCGGCCGGATCGATCCTTGCCGGCTTTCCGTTCAAGGAATTGTTCGCCGGTCACGGCGTGGAGGAATTCTTCCGCGAGTCGGTGAAGATGCATCCCGGCATCATCGATGAGATGCACCACATCCCCCAAAGCATCGCCTTCCTGCCGACGCTGATGATGGCGCTGGGATTTATGGTGTCCTACCTGTTCTACATCCGCCGGCCCTATCTGCCGGTCGAACTCGCCAACCAGCACCAGATGCTCTATCGGTTCCTGCTCAACAAGTGGTACTTTGACGAGCTGTACGACTTGATCTTCGTGCGTCCTGCGAAATGGCTCGGGCGCTTTTTATGGAAGAAGGGTGACGGCTTCGTCATCGACGGTTTTGGGCCCGACGGCGTCTCGGCGGGGGTGCTCGACGTCACCCGCAACGTCGTAAAATTGCAGACCGGATACCTCTATCATTACGCCTTTGCGATGCTGATCGGCGTCGCCGGTCTGATCACCTGGTTCATGTTCGGGTTGGGAGGCCAGTGATGACGACCTGGCCGATTCTCTCCGTCGTCACCTTCCTGCCGACCGTCGGCGCGCTGCTGGTCTACCTGCTGGCGCGCGGCAATGACGAGGCGGCAAACCGCAACGCGCGCTGGATCGCGCTCTGGACCACGCTCATCGCCTTCGCGGTGTCGCTGATTCTGGTGATGCGTTTCGATCCGGCGCAGCCGGATTTCCAGTTCGTCGAGAAGGCGCCCTGGCTCGCCAACGCCATCACCTATCACATGGGCGTCGATGGCATCTCGCTGCCGTTCGTGATCCTGACCACCGCGCTGATGCCGCTCTGCATCGTCGCCAGCTGGAAATCGATCCAGGTGCGGGTGCGCGAATACATGATGGCGTTCCTTATTCTGGAAACGCTGATGGTCGGCACCTTCTCCGCGCTCGATCTCGTGCTGTTCTATCTGTTCTTCGAGGGCGGCCTGATCCCGATGTTCCTGATCATCGGCGTCTGGGGCGGACCGCGCCGGGTCTATGCCAGCTTCAAATTTTTCCTTTACACGCTGCTCGGCTCGGTACTGATGCTGCTGGCGATCATGGCGCTGTACTGGAACGCCGGCACCACGGACATTCCGACGCTGATGCATACTGCCGTGCCGCGCTCGTTGCAGACCTGGGCTTGGCTGGCGTTCTTTGCGTCGTTCGCGGTGAAGATGCCGATGTGGCCGGTGCACACCTGGCTGCCCGACGCGCATGTCGAGGCGCCGACCGCGGGATCGGTGATCCTGGCCGCCATCCTGCTGAAGATGGGCGGCTACGGCTTCCTGCGATTCTCGCTGCCGATGTTCCCTCTTGCCAGCCATGATTTCGCGCCGCTGATCTTCACGCTCTCGACCATCGCCATCGTCTACACTTCGCTGGTGGCCTTGATGCAGGAAGACATCAAGAAGCTGATCGCCTACTCGTCGGTGGCCCATATGGGCTTCGTCACCATGGGGATTTTCGCCGGCACCACCCAGGGGGTCGCCGGCGGCGTGTTCCAGATGGTATCGCACGGCATCGTGTCGGGCGCGCTGTTTCTCTGTGTCGGCATCGTCTACGACCGCCTGCATACCCGCGAGATCACGGCCTATGGCGGCCTGGTCAACCGCATGCCGCTGTACGCGCTGGTGTTCATGGTGTTCACCATGGCCAATGTCGGCTTGCCCGGCACGTCGGGCTTTGTCGGCGAATTCATGACCCTGATCGGCACCTTCAAGGTCAGCATTCCCACCGCCACGGTTGCGACCTTGGGCGTGATCCTGTCAGCTGCTTACGCCTTGTGGCTCTATCGGAAGGTCGTGTTCGGCGCGCTGACAAAACCGTCGCTGGCGAGCATCAAGGATCTGACGTTCCGCGAAAGCCTGACGCTGGTGCCGCTGGTGGCGCTCACCATCCTGTTCGGCGTCTACCCAAAACCGGTGCTCGACATGTCGGCGGCATCGGTGCAACTCCTCGTCAACAATTACGCCGCTGCGACCTCTGCCGTGAAGGCGGCGGCGCTGCAATGATGATGTCGCGACACACGTATCCTCATGGTGAGGAGGCCGGCGCAGCCGGCCGTCTCGAACCATGGGCCGCGATTGCCGGGCGTCCATCCTTCGAGACGCCGCGCTACGCGCGGCTCCTCAGGATGAGGTATCGTATGAACAGGACTCATCCCAATGAGCTTTGAGACCGCCGGATACCAGTTGCTGCCCGTGCTGCCGGAGCTTGTGCTGGCCGTGGGCAGCATGGTGCTGCTGATGCTCGGCGCCTATCGCGGCGCGCAGACCACCACCAGCCTCGTCACCGGGCTTGCAATCGGCCTGCTGGTGGTGACCGGCGTGCTGGAATTCATGCTGCCTGCCGGCAAGCTGATCACCTTCGGCGGCAGCTTCATTGTCGACGATTTCGGAAAATTCCTGAAAATCCTGGCGCTGATCGGTTCGGTCGCGACGCTGGTCCTGTCGGCCGAGTTTTTGGCCGACCAGTCGCGCCGCCTCTTTGAATATTCCATCCTGGTGCTGCTCTCGACGCTGGGCATGATGGTGCTGATCTCGGCCGGCGACCTGATCATGCTCTATCTCGGGCTGGAGCTGATGAGTCTGGCGCTCTACGTGGTCGCCGCCAGCAACCGCGACAACGCGAAATCCACCGAGGCCGGCCTGAAGTATTTTGTGCTCGGCGCGCTGTCGTCCGGCATGCTGCTGTACGGCGCCTCGCTGATTTACGGCTTTACCGGCACGGTGAGCTTCGCCGGCATTGCGGCGGCTGCGAAGACCGGCAGCATCGGCATCGTGTTCGGGCTGGTGTTCCTGCTCGCCGGCCTCTGCTTCAAGGTTTCGGCGGTGCCGTTCCATATGTGGACCCCGGACGTCTATGAGGGCGCGCCGACGCCGGTGACCGCGTTCTTCGCCTCGGCGCCGAAGGTGGCGGCCCTCGCGGTATTTACCCGCGTGGCGCTGACGGCATTTCCCGGGATCACCTTGCAGTGGCAGCAGATCGTAGTGTTCGTCGCCATCGCCTCGATGGTGCTGGGCTCGTTCGCCGCGATCGGCCAGAGCAACATCAAGCGCCTGATGGCCTATTCATCGATCGGCCATATGGGCTTTGCGCTGGTGGGACTGGCCGCCGGGACGCCCGAGGGCGCGCAGGGCGTGCTGGTATATATCGCGATCTATGTGGCGATGACGCTCGGCTCCTTCGCCGTCATCCTCACCATGAAACGCAATGGCCAGCACGTCGAGAACATCAGCGACTTTTCAGGCCTGTCGCGCACCAATCCGCTGCTGGCGTTCTTCTTCGCCATGCTGCTGTTCTCGCTGGCGGGAATTCCGCCGCTGGCGGGTTTCTTCGCGAAATTCTATGTGTTCGTGGCCGCCATCAAGGCCGGCCTGTTCACGCTTGCGGTGGTCGGCGTTCTCGCCAGCGTGGTCGGCGCGTATTATTATCTCACCATCATCAAGGTGATGTATTTCGACGAGCCGCTGACAAAGCTCGATCCGATGCGCTTCGAGCTGCGCACGGTGCTGGCGGTCGCGGGCCTCTTCAACATCCTGTTCTTCGTCTATCCGGGGCCGCTGGTCAGCGCCGCCACGGTCGCGGCGAAGTCGCTGTTTTGATGGCATTTTCGCTCGGTTCGCGCGCGGTGTCGGCGGGTTATAG
>NZ_DASYMN010000223.1:0-27506 GCF_036009065.1 Bradyrhizobium sp.
CGGGAGGCGCCAGGGCACCAGCGGGCACCCCTTGAGGCGGGATTAACGTACCCACCTCGCGCGGCAAGGCACCGCGCGCGCCCAGTGACGTAGGGCGCGGCACCTCCCGGCGCTCCACCTTGGCCACCAGCCTGTCGGCCGCTCCGGGGCGCCCCGGTCCAGCCAGCTCTCGCTCTGCCCGCTGAAGGATCGCTTCTAGAACGCGCTCCCTCATCGAACAGGACCCGAGCAGGATAAGGGAGGTTTTGGGGTGTTGGATAGGCATACATTCACAATGTCGTGAACGGGCAGATTTCGTGCCCCGGACGCAGCGCAGCGCGTAGCACTTGGCCGAGCGGTGCGCTGCAGAGCCGGGGCCGCACAAGGCACGGTGTTCGGTAGGGTCCGGGTTCTGCGAAGCGGCACTTCGCACCGCGTCGCGCCCGGGACGCAGGATCCTCACTCGTCCTTGCCGCGCGAGATCGCGATCGCAGCCTCGGTCCTGGTGCGGTTGCACACCATGTCGAGGCGGCGATAGCGCATCTTCACATTGTCGCCGCGCAAAATGCCCATCCGCTTGATGCAGCGGGTCGCGCCTCTCAGCGTATCGTCCTTGGTCACCGTGAACACGATCGCCGCCGCGCTCGCCACCAGTTCGTAAAACGCCGGCTTCGGCTTGCGGCTGTCGGCCTTGGCATAGAGTTCATTGCTGTAATCGCGGCCGCGGCAGCCCAACGACAACTCCCTGGCGTCCGGGTGCGACAGATAGATCACCCGTGCCGCCGTGATGCCGACCTTGAGGCCGTCGATCTGGTTCTTGAGCTGGCCCGCGATATCCTCGCAGCGGTCGGCGTAAGCGGGGGAGACGAGGGCGATGGCTGCGAGCAATGCGAAGGCTATCGCCCAAATGGTCCATCCGCCGTTTCGTATTGATTTCATCGTGGAATGTCCCGCGCGCTCGTCATGCGCGGGCCGGACCCGCGCATCCATCAAAAAAGGACTCTTCAGGAAGATGGATTGCCGGGTCAAGTCCGGTAACGACGAATATTGTCGTCAGCGTCATAGCCCCGCGTCATGGCCGGGCTTGTCCCGGCCATCCACGTCTTCGGTCGCATCAAAGAAAGATGTGGATGTCCCGCGACAAGCGCCGGCAGTTCCCGGCCATCGCGCGGCTTCACTCGCAGCAAGGCGTATGAAAGTCGTCTACGACACTCGGGCCGAAATCCGGACGTATACTTTTAAGCACTAATCGCTCAGATTGCATTTGGCTGTTCCGGGCCATGCCCGCTAACGTGTAGACGGGCGGTTCCGCCCTCCAGAAGGAGAGCCACATGATTACCGAGATCGGAGCGCTTGTATCGATTCTCAAAAATTTATTGGATGTAGGCAAAGCAAGTAGCGGACTCTTCAAAAGAAATTCAGGAGAGCAGGAAAAGGCAATTGCCAAGTTAAGAGAGAGATTTGAGGGTTTGGCGGAACAACTCCAGCGCTGCATGCAATTGGATCGTTTGATTCCTGTTTGGGAGAAGCGGTTAGAGTTTTTTGAACCATATCTTCTTAAGGGAAGAATTGAAATCGGCGAAGCCACTCATCTGGAGAGCGAACTTCGTGACTTAATTCGGGGAGCGGCAACGGATTTCTTTTCCGGTGCATTTTTCTATACACAATACGATATCGTGCCCGAAGTTCATGCGGCTATTACCGAATTAAGGTCGGTCATCGAGAAAATCGATCATGAAATCACACATATCCCTGCAACCGGATGGTCGGCTCACTGGCCCCAACTTGCAGGACGGTTGCGCGATCTGAAGAACGCCACATACAAGGTGGAGCGCGCCCTTGAAAGTAGTCTCGCCGCGTTGTTCAAGGAACTGCATGATGCAGCAAAGCAGAGAGTTTAGAGCTCGATGAGGTTAGATTTTTTTCATCAATCGGCGGCTGTTCTAAAACTTGCAGATGATTTCGGTTTCATAACCGCCGGGGGGTTCGATTCCGATGGTTGAAGCATTTTGAACGCTTCAAAGGGCCAAAAAAAGAGCTTAGAAGATAGACCATTCTGTCCAACATTTAAGGCCATCTCGGATGAACGCCCCAACCCCCATCCCGTCCGCCGCCACCCCCGTCCCGCCCTATCGCCACACCCCGCTATTCCCGCTCGGCGCCGACACCACGCCCTACAAAAAGATCACCACCGACGGCGTTCGCGTCGAAAAGGTGCTCGGCCGCGACATGCTGGTGGTGTCGCGCGAGGCGTTGCGGGCGCTGTCGGAGGCGGCGTTTGGTGACATCAATCACTACCTCAGGCCGGGGCATCTGAAACAGTTGCGCAACATCCTCGATGACGCGGAGGCCAGCGACAACGACAAGTTCGTCGCGTTCGACTTTCTGAAAAACGCCAACATCGCCGCCGGCGGGGTGCTGCCGATGTGCCAGGACACCGGCACTGCCATCATCATGGGCAAGAAAGGTTTTAACGTCCTCTCCGACGGCGACGACGAGGCGGCGCTGAGCGAAGGCGCGCGCGATGCTTATCTGCGGCGCAATCTGCGCTATTCGCAGGTGGCGCCGCTGTCGATGTATGAGGAAAAAAATACCGCCAATAACATGCCGGCGCAGTGCGAGATCTATGCCGAAGGCGATGACGCCTACAAGTTCATGTTCATGGCCAAGGGCGGCGGCTCGGCCAACAAGAGCTTTTTGTTCCAGGCCACCCCGTCGGTGCTGACGCGCGACCGGCTGCTGGCGTTCCTGAAGGAAAAAGTGCTGACGCTGGGCACCGCGGCGTGCCCGCCCTATCACCTCGCGATCGCGATCGGCGGCACCTCGGCCGAACTCTGCATGAAGACCGTGAAACTCGCCTCGGCGCGTTATCTCGACGCGCTGCCGACCCATGGCTCGGCCGACGGCAACGCGTTCCGCGATCTCGAAATGGAGCAGGAAATCCTGAAGATGACGCAGTCGCTCGGCGTCGGCGCGCAGTTCGGCGGCAAGTATTTTTGCCATGACGTGCGGGTGATCCGCCTGCCGCGCCATGGCGCGTCCTTGCCGATCGGGCTCGGCGTGTCGTGCTCGGCGGATCGCCAGGTGCTGGGCAAGATCACCAGGGATGGTGTCTATCTCGAAGAGCTCGAGCACAACCCTGCGCAATACCTGCCGCAGGTCGAACAGGCGCTCGGCGGCGAGGTGGTGAAGATCGATCTCAACCAGCCGATGAAGGAAATTCTCGCGACGCTGTCAAAGCATCCGATCAAGACAAGGCTGTCGCTATCGGGCACCATGATCGTCGCGCGGGATTCCGCGCACGCCAAGCTGCGCGAGCGGCTGGAGCAGGGCGAGCCGCTGCCGGATTATTTCAAGAACCATCCGGTCTATTACGCCGGCCCCGCCAAGACGCCGGACGGTTACGCCTCCGGCGCGTTCGGGCCGACCACCGCGGGGCGGATGGATTCCTTTGTCGACCAGTTTCAGGCCGCGGGCGGATCGATGGTGATGGTCGCCAAGGGCAACCGCGCGGTCGCGGTGCGCGAGGCCTGCAAGAAGCACGGCGGCTTCTATCTCGGCTCGATCGGTGGGGCCGCGGCCAACCTCGCCGAGCACTGCATCAAGAAGGTCGAGGTCGTCGAATATCCCGAACTCGGCATGGAAGCGATCTGGCGCATCGAGGTCGAGGATTTTCCGGCCTTCATCATCATCGACGACAAGGGCAACGATTTCTTCAAGGAATTGAATCTGGGGTGAGGGGCACGGCCGGGCGATTGCACTGTCGATCAGCCGCCCCATATCCTTTTTATAGTTTCCAAAAGCAGCGCAAACGGCTCGACTTTCATGTCGAGCCAGACGGCGAAGAATGCTACGCTGGAATACAGTACCGTCGACAGCAACACAAAAAACACTCTCAAATCCCGAGGTCGCAGATCCGGCCATTTGTCCCGAGAGCTGTGCCTTCGATCCTCCATCAGCCATCGCAGCTCGAAATAATAGCGCGGAAAAGGTATCAATCCCAGTCCGACGACCAGGATGGCCAACGCCTGCAACAGTCCGTTAGCCTGCGGCTGCCATGGCTGTTTTGAAAAAATCGAGGTGTGCACAGCCAGCACCAGAATAAGACCTTTGGCCAGCAGTTCGATAAGCGCGTAATGGCGCAACCGCTCACGCCAGCTTTCAAGTGCTTCCTCGCCGGATTGATAAATCCTTTGTGCCGACGAGGCGATCCGCAGCATCTCGGCGGCAGAGGCGAAATAGCAGGCTGCCGCGGCGCAAATGATCATGAATTTGACGGAATTGACGACGGAATATGCGACACCGGCCTTGTTCAGCCGGACGTCGCCGTGCTCGGACAGGTCGACAAACCAGTACAATCCGTCTTTGTAGGGATCCACTCGCATGATCGACTGGAACTGGTTCACATTGACCCACACAGGGATCAGTGTGACAAACAGCAACATGCACATCGCGTGGAGAAGGCGATGGGTCGGAATGGGTTCGCCCAGCGACATCGACGCCAACACCGGCGCATTACCGGTTGCCGAGGTTTGTGGAAGGAACAACCAGCCGCGAAAAGCGGTAATGATGATCGTCAGGCTAAGAGCGAGATAGGCAGGTGAGACAAGCGTATAGATTTGCAGATTTTTTCCATCCTGGAAAAAGCTCACGCGTTGTGGTGCCGCTGTCGAGAAGGCTGGCCAAAGCGTGTTTGACCACCATGCAAAAAACATCGGATAGCCAAGCGAAACGATAAGTCCCGCAAAAAATCCCAGCGAAAGAATGGGAACAATATTGTATTCCTTGATGGTGCGGCGAAAGTCGAATCTCAGGTCGGGTGAAATGTAGGCCACCGAATAGTGAAGCAGATTGCCAACAAATCGGGACAGCCCGTTGAAGCCCGGTATGCGCGCGAGGTCCGCGCCCAGAGCCGCCGAAAACAGCAGCAGAACCTGGTGAAAATCCGAGATATTTTCGGTCTGCCTGAGGCGAATCCAAACCTCACCGTAGCTGACGGCTTTCGGCGGCGCCGAATTGTCGCTTTCTGAATCGGACAACTCTGTCCCCAACAGCACAATCGGGTGCTGTCCCCTGACTATCGGATGAAATGCACAGCCGCTGCTTTTAGGTGATGCAGTCCGGCAGCACGTAAACGCAGGAGTATTCGAAATGAATAACACGTTAAGATGGTATCAAGTTCAGGTCAAGAGGTGCGGCGTCATAAGTGCCGCCGCCTATTCCAGACGCGAGAGGGTTTGGCTAAGACATAGAATGCCGCCGAGCACACACCCGGCGAGTTTAAGCTGGTTGACGCCGTGCATTTCCGCGCGGCCCTGATAGGTCTTTCCGTTCTTGAAATTGTAAAGGCTGCCTTTCCAGCGATCGGCGCCATCGGCTCTGAAGTCGGATGCAACATCGATGCCCGTTACACGGCGGCGCCGTTTGGCCGGGTCGGGATTCATTTCGTCCGTTACTTTAGGTCCCTCGACAATCCATGCAATCTGCACGCAAATTCCGGTCCCGCATTGGGTTACACGATAGCGGGACTTGCCGCTTTCCGAAAGCCACAACCCGGTAGGGTCGGCGGCACGGCATTCGCCGATAAAAGTTGCAATAGCGGCCAGAATGAAAACCGCTGTCGGAAGAAGTTTTGCTCGGCCCATTGCATTCGCCGACGATAAATAAATTCAACTATCGGTCAAATGCTATCATCGGTTGTAAATTATTCAAGCGGTATCGACTAACAAAGGAATTGAGTTTGGGATGAGGGGTCAATTTCCGCGACTACATCTCCCGAGTCGTCCCCGCGAAGGCGGGGACCCATACGCCGTGCCGCCGATGTTCTGGATGCCGCCAGTATCCTTGTTGGCCTGCCGTGCGCCACCACCGACGCCGGGGGTTATGGGTCCCCGCCTTCGCGGGGACGACTCGTGGACAGATTCGTGATTACGCCCGCACGCCCTTGAACGGAAAGCTGCCCATCGGGCCGATGCCCATGTCGCCGCTGATGCTGTCGCCTTCGACCTTGCCGGTGAAGGCCAGCGTCAGCGGCATCGGGTTGGTGATCGAGATTTTCCAGGCGACGTCGTCGCCGTTGACGGTGCCGTCGAAGATCGGGCCGGACTGGCCGTCGGCGCCCTGCGTGCCGGTCAGCGTGCCGCCGGAACTCTTCAGCGTCAGATCCGCGTTGCGCTCGCCCATCGGCGTGCTCATGGTGATTTTCCAGTTTCCATCGACCGACATCGTGTTTCCCTTCGGTGATCGTTGTTGCTTCTGGCATAGGCATGTCACAGCACGAGCCTGCTGCGCAAGAGGCGAGGCGCCGCGGCGCAGTTCCGATCACGCCCGCGCGGCGCGAATCCGGTTGGTCACCAGAATGCGGAACGCGACATACTGCACGGCGAACGCCGCGACTTTGGCGCCGATCGCCACCACCGAGATGTAGAACGCCCACAGCTTGATGTCGCCGGTGGAAGCCACCGCGATCACGCCCACGCCGAGCGCAAACATCAGCGCTGCCCAGACATAGCCGGCGATGGTGACGTATTCCGGTACGGTGTCGGTGACGATCGGCGGCATGTAGCGCAGCATCCAGCCGCGCTTCAGCATGATTGCGCCGATCGCGAAATGCCCGATCGCGGGTTTTGCCAGCACAAAGCGCGGATCGTGAGTGAGCAGCGTCGCGCCGCCGAGCACGATGACGAGGCCAAGGCTTGCCCAGGTCATGTAGCCGAGGCTCGCGCCCTTGACGCGGGAGTAGATCACCTGGCCGATCGCGCCTGCAATCGCCACCGAGGTCGCTAGAATGACGTTGTCGGTCGCAAGAAAGATCACGAGGAAGACGATGGTGGAGAGGAAGTCGGAGCCCAGTCTCGCAAATATGTCTTTCATCGTCGTGTTCCTTGCAATGACGGATCAGGATGGTGAAACCAGCGCGCTGGCGGGAGGAGCACCATATTTTGCACGGCGGTGCTGCGGATACCATTTGGTGAAGTAGACCGCGCTGTTGCGGGCGGCAAACACGATGGCGAGGCCGGCCCACAGCGGCAGGCCGGGCACGTAAATCATCAGGACGTTGGTCACCATCATCAGCAGGAAGGCGGCGGTCCAAGCCCAGGTGATGATGTAGTTCGCGGTCATGAAGCCGGGCAGCCTTGCGGTATCGGCATCGACCACTTCGCGCGCGTATTGCAGCGTGAAGGGCCGGCGCATCGCCAGCGACAGCAGCGCGATTGCCAGCACGCCGGCATCGACGGCGAGTTTTACGGCGGAGCTGGCCATGCCGGGGTCGACCAGGATAATATAGCCGCCCAGCGCGCCGAACAGGATCACCGAGCCCGCGCCGAGCATCTTTACCGATCGTCCGCGAGCGAGGTCATAACCGATCACGGCAAGGCAAATCGCGGTGGAGGCAAACAGGCTCACCGCGGCCGACGTCAGCAGCATCAGCATCGAAAAGGCGCCGAACGGGGCAAGGATCAGGAATATCGTCATAGCATGCCTCGCGGGCTAATCTTTACGTCGTAAAGATACATCTAGGCCGCAATCGGAGACCGGTCAACCGAAATCTTTACACTGTCAAAATTAAAGTGAGGAGAAGGCGGTTTGGCCTATAAATCAAGCTGGTGGCGGCAAAGCTCGTCATGGCCGGGCTTGTCCCGGCCATCCACGTCTTGACCGCTGATAAGGAAGAAGGACGTGGATGCCCGGGACAAGCCCGGGCATGAAGAGTTAAGCCGCGCCCACCCAGTTGCCGTGAAAGCCGTCGGGGACGCGGTGGCCGAGCTGCACCAGTGCCGCAGGACCGGTCTCGATGTCGGCGGCGTTGAATACCGCAAGGTCGCTGCGGTTTTCCCGGGCGCGCCACACCACCGCCAGCAGCCAGCCGTCACCCTCGTCGGCGCCAGGCCCGCGCGGGACGAAAACCGGCTCGGAAATGGTGTCGCCTGCGGGCAGCAGGTACTGCCCGCGCCGCGATCCCGTGCCATCGACGTGCACCACGCCGGACAGCGCGCCGAACGCCGGCAGGTTGGCATTGGCGCAGGCGTACCAGCCATGCTTATTGGCAAGGCCCGCGCGGCGGTCGTCGATGCGCGGGAATTCGCCGGTGACGTCGTCGAGATAGGTTTGCGTGAAGCAGTCGGTATTGCCGCCAAGGTCGAAGGTCCAGCGGCACAAGCGTGCGCGCGATTTCGCTGGATCCGGCGGCGAACCGTCGGGACGGGTGAACAGCGGCGGTTCCTCGAACTGCATGACGTCGGCGATGATCCGGTCGCCGTCTTCCCAGGCATTCATCACATGAAACACGTAGCAGCTCTCGGCTCGGAACCAGACGATATCGCCGGCGGCACCATTGCGCTTCATGACGCCGACATAGCCGCCCTTGTCGGGCTCCCAGGCATAGGGCGGCCGGCCGCCCATCGCGCGCTCCATGCTGCCGGTGATGGGCAGGATCGGAAACAGCAAATGGCGTTCGGTGACGATGAAATCGTGCACCATGCTGGCATAGGGCGCCTCAAAGCGATCGAATCTCGTCACGACGCCCGTTGTATCGACCGATCCGAACGAGAGCAGGGGGCTGAACGGACCGCCGGCGTTATAGCCGAAGAATATCATCTCGCCGGTGACGGGGTCGATCTTGGGATGGGCGGTGAAGGGGCCGGCGATGCGGCCGTCGTAGTTGCAGGTGCCGCGGGTGTTCAGCGTGCGGTGGGCAAATGGCCTTCTTCCAGCGCAAGCAGGCGTCCGCCGTGAAAGATGATATTGGTGTTGGCGACGCCGGTATCCTTGACGTCGGTCGGCGGCGCATCCGGCAGTTTCCGGCCGCCAAAACCGCCGAACAGCGCGCGGCCGGCGTCGTGCTCGGCCTGCCATTTCGCCGTGCGGACCCAGCGGTTGCGATAGCCGGCGCGGCCGTTCTGCAGATGGAAGGCGTGCAGCATGCCGTCGCCGACAAACCAGTGCGCGCCCGGCGCGTCGAATTGCGGATTGGGGCCGTTGCGATAAAGCGTGCCGCTGAGGCCGCGTGGCAGTTCGCCCTCGATCTTCAGAAACGGGGCGTCGCCCTCCAACGGGATCGGCGCCAGATTGGTCCGCGCCGGCTTGGTGGTCTCCTGCCGCATCAGTCGCTCCCGCGCTAATCTTTACATCGTAAAGATCAAGTATCCCCTGCAGCGACGCCGGTCAAGCGAAATCTTTACAGTGTAAAAATCACGGCTTATAAGCGCGAATGGCTAGACAATCGAGAATCCGCCGTACCCATCCGGCGAGCCGCAAGGCTGCGAAGGCTGTCGTGTCCAGGCGGTCCGCTCCGAAGGGGAAGCCGGTCGAGGAAGCCCCGTATCATCACGGCGCGCTGCACGAGGCGCTGCTCAAGGCGGCCGAAAAGGTGCTGGAGCGCGACGGCTTGCAGGGGCTGACCCTGCGCGCGGTGGCGCGCGAAGCCGGGGTGTCGCATGCGGCGCCAACGCATCATTTCGGCGATTTGACCGGCCTGGTCAGCGAGCTCGCCGCGATCGGGTTTCGCCAGTTCAACGCCGCGATGGCCGCGGCGGATTCCGCCGGTCCCTCGCCGCTCGACAAGGCCATGGCCAGAGCAAAAGCCTATGTCGCCTATGCGCAAGCGCATCCGGGGATGTACGGGCTGATGTTTCGCACCGAACGGCTGGACATGACCCGGCCGGCGCTGCACGCGGCCGCCCGCGCCTCGTTTGCCGGTCTCGCTGGCGCGATCGGCGCCAGTCGCCAGGAGCACATCGCCGCCGAAGCGCTGTCGCTGGATCAGGCCGCCGCGATCGCGCGGGCATGGTCGCTGGTCCACGGCTTTACCATGCTGCTGCTCGACGGCCGCCTCACCGACATCCTGCGCCGGTTGCCGGAGGGTACCGACGCCGAGAAATTGCTGGATGCGATGCTACGATCGACCGTGGCGCGGCCGGCGCCGCCCTAGCTCCGTCATTCGCGGGCTTGACCCGCCTGCGGGGCCGAAGCCCCTTCGGCGAGGCGAAGGCCTGCGCATCCACCGATTTTTCGCAAGAGTCCTGCGAAGAAGATGGATTGCCGGGTCAAGCCCGGCAATGACGGGGCCTCAGTAGGGCAGCGGTGCGAACCGGTCCCATCTGTCCGGCTTATTGCAATCCGGGAAAGTTCGACGCCGGTGCGCGAAACACCTGACATTTCAGCGGAATCGTTTTAGAACAGCCGCCGCGACCCCCGCCACTAAACCTAGCGTGCCAGTTTCGTATCAATCATGCCTGCCATTTCGTCGAACAAGCCTTATCGCGTCGGCCGTTCCCGCACCGGGCTTGGCCTCTTCGCCACCAAACCGATCAAGAAGGGCGCCAAAATCGTCAGGTATTTTGGCCCACTGCTCGATTCCAGGAACAAGAAGCACGAAGATATCGAGAACAAATACCTGTTCGAGCTCAACGGCCGCTGGACCATCGACGGTTCGGTGCGCAAGAACGTCGCGCGCTACATCAACCACGCCTGCAGGCCGAATGCCGAATCCGATGTCAGCGCCCGCAAGCGCAAGGTGGTGATCCGCGCCATCAAGAACATCGAGCCGGGCGAAGAGATCAACTACGATTACGGCACCGATTACTTCAAGGCCTACCTGAAGCCGATCGGCTGCAAATGCGCTTCCTGCGAGAAAAAACGCAAAAAATTGCGCGCCGAGCAGCGCGAGAAGAAAAAACGCGCCAAGGCGCGGGCCGAGAGGAAAGCGGCGAAAGCCAAGGCCGCGCTGAACGGCCATGCGGCCAACGGCAAGCTGCTGAACGGCCACGGCGGAAAATCTGCAGTTAAGAAAATGGCCGCCGCGAAATCGACGATTTTCGCGACGGCCAAATCCGGGAATAAGGCGCGGCGCGCCTCGGCTTAGGCCGGCAGCGCGACACCGCTCCGGCGCACGCCGAGATATTGCAGTTCGGCAAACACGCCGACCGCAATCGCCTGCATTGCCACAAGCGCCCCGCCGAGCAGCTTTGGCGTTACCGCTCCGCTGAACAGCAAGGCGTTTCTGGTCGCCTATGCCGCGCTGGTCCGGACCGGTTTACACAATAACCGCGGAGGTTATGTTGTCAGCCATGCTGCCGGCGCACTTGCCTTAGCCCCCGTTCGGCTTATTTTCGCGGGCACCTTTCGAAAGGACGCTCCAATGAGCACCCCAAAACCGCTGCAGATCGATATCATCTCCGACGTGGTGTGCCCGTGGTGCTACATCGGCAAGCGCCGGATCGAGAACGCGCTGGCGCTGGCGGGCGAGGTGCCGGTCGAGATCCACTGGCGGCCGTTCTTTCTCAATCCCTGGGTGCCGCGCGAGGGCATCAGCCGCGACCAATACCTCACCACGAAGTTCGGCTCGGTCGAAGCCTATAAGGGCATTGCGGGCCGGGTGGTCGCCGCCGCCGGCGAAGAGGGCCTGCTGTACCGGCCCGACCTGGTCAAGCGCCAGCCCAACACCACCGATTGCCATCGCCTGATCCACTGGGCCGAGCACGATTCCTCCGGCGACAAATCCGCCGCGATGAAGCAGCGGCTGATGGAGCTGTATTTCAGGGAAGGCGGCGACCTCACCGATGTCGATGTGCTGGTGAAGGCCGCGGCCGATATCGGCATGGTTGCGGACAGCGTGCGCAAACGCCTCGCCACCGACGAGGACGTCGAACTGATCTCGGCGCAGGCCAAGGACGCCTCCGACAAGGGCATATCCGGCGTGCCGACCTTCGTGTTCGCCGGCAAATATGCCGTCTCCGGCGCCCAGCCCGCCGAGCAACTCGCCCGCGCCATCCGGCAGGTGTCGGCGGAGATCAACGCGCAGGCGGCGGAATAGGCCGGCGGAACGACCATCGCCGCCTTGATAATTTCTTATTTGTAGCTACAATAATTCGATGAAGATCACCTACGATCCGGTCAAGCGCGCCGTTACGCTTGCGGACCGGGGACTTGATTTTGAAGATGCCGCCGAGGTTTTTCGGGATGGTACGCTCGATTTTCCCGACCTACGCCGGGACTACGGTGAATTGCGCATCCTCACGGTCGGCCATCTCCGCGGACGCATGGTGATCATGGTCTGGACGCCGCGCGGAAATGCACGGCATGTGTTCTCGATGAGGAAAGCAAATGCCCGCGAAAAAGCGCGTTTTGGGAAGCGATTTGAAAAAGATTGACCGCCATGTCATCCAGCCCCACGAGTATGACGAGATTCCTGAATTGACCGACGATTTTTTCGAGCGCGCCGATCATTATCGCGGCGGCAAGCTCGTTCAGCGCGGGCGCCCCAAATCCGATGATCCCAAGCAACTTGTTTCGCTGCGGCTCGATGCCGAGGTGCTGCGCTGGTTCAAGCGCACCGGCGCGGGATACCAGTCGCGCATCGGCGATGTTCTCAAACGCCATGTCAGCCGGCAGAGCGCCGTACGCAAGAAGAAGGTGGGATAGTCCTCACGCCCCCTTCAAATAATAATTCGCGCGCTTGCCGAGCGCGATGCGGCGCAGCACGCGGCGCATCGCCAGTGAGGCGCGCAGCGGTTTGATCGCGGTGGTCACGCTGCGATAGAACGCCAGCTTGAGTGCGTCGCGCGCGGGCTGCGCGCCCGGCGGCGGCTGCGGCAGGCCGATGCCGCGCAGCATCGAATTGAAGAAATGCAGGTCGTTGAGGCGGCGGACCTCGCGGGTCTTCCAGGTGATCGCCAGCGAGATCGAATAGGAGCCGGCGGTACGCACCCAATGCGGCCACTGATACGGCACGTAGCAGCCGTCCCCCGCGAACAGGTGAAATTCGGTGCCCCGGGCTGCAAAACTCTCGTCGTATTTCAGGTTGCGGTGCTTGGTCATCGAGCGCTCGATCTCGTCGTCGGAGACGATGGCGCGATCGTTGTTGTCGAAAATGGTGAAAAACTTTTCGCCGTGGATATGGACGAAGAAATTGTCCTCGCTGTCGAGATGAAACGGCGTGGTCGAATTCGGCGAGGACACGAACACAAAGCCCTCGACCTGCTCGAAGCCGGCGTCGAGCAGGCTGTTGAAGCCGCGCGCACGCGCGACCGACAGCAGCGCGTCTTCCAGCAGCTTGCGGTATGCGGGCGAGTTCTCCACGCGCTTCAGCACCATCCAGGCGCCGGCGGTCTCGATGCGCTTGACCACCTCGACGGGGTCGAGATCGACCGAGGGAATGGCATCCGGGTCCTGGCTGATCGCGACCTTGCCGGAATTATATTCGATCAGGTCGCGCGGCAGCTCGGAGGCGAGCTGCGCGATGCGCGGCAGGCTCAAGAGCGGATGTCCCGCCAGCTTGTGACGGATCGCGAACGGTTTTAATGGAAAGTCGCGCCGCAGTGCCTCGTTATCAGCTGATATCACCGGCGCGATTTCGGTGGCCGCATTCATGTGCGTTTCTCCTTGAGTTTACGGATCAATTGGACGGCGCGGCGCGCGGGCTCGCGGATGCGTTGTCGAAAATGCATCGCCGCGTGGATCAGCGTGACCATCGGATCGTAGCGCCCAAGCGGAATCAGCACATCGCCGATCGCGAGCCGGCCGCGCCAGATCGGGTTGATCATCGGATGATCCGGAGCCGCCATGGAGTCGACCATCGCAATGGCTGGGTCGGCGCAGAGACGCCGGGTGACCTCCAGCGTCAGCTGTACGCCGGGCGAAAATTTCGCAAAACGCTCGTCGACGCCGAGCTTGAAATAGAATGCGCAGTCCAGGTGCCGCAGTACGATCGCGGCGGCGACCGGCGCCTCGCCCGCGCGCAGAGTCGCAATCTCGCACTGGCCATGTTCGGCCAATCCCACGGCGGCACGGCGGATGAAGGCGGCGTCGCCGGCGTCCTGCGCGAGCGCGGTGCCGCGTTCGGCCTTCCAGCCGCTGGCTTCGAGTGTGAGGAATATTTCGAGCGCGCGCGCGACCTCGCCGGGCGTCCGCGCCACCTCGAAGCCGACCTCGCCGTGCTCGGCCAGCCGATGGCGCTGGCGGCGCAACTCCTTCAGCTTCTTCGCGCCGAGGGCCTCGCGCAGCAGTTCGTCGGCGTCGCGCCTGGCGTCGAGGCAGGCGCGCGCATGGGATTGCAGCAGGCGTGGGCGCACGCCGCCGCGTTCAAGAACGCGCGTGAACGCTTTCATGGCGGCGCCGTCGAGCGCCACATCGCGCAGGATCAAGGCATGCGCGCCGGCGTCGCGGGCTTGGCCCATCAGCCGGCTGGCCGCCTGGTCGGGCATCTCGCGGTCGAGCAGGGGCGTGCACAACGTGCCGTAGGGATCGCCGCTGACCAGCGCGGGGAGGGGCATTCTGTACGCGCGCCACAGCGAGATCGCCGGCATCAGGCCGATCAGGCATGCCGCGCCGGGCTCCGCCGTCGCCTCGCTCCATGCGCCGAGCGCGGAGAGGTTGGTGCGGCTGCGCGCGGTGGCGTCGATCGCGAGCGCCCAATCGGGCAGATAGTAGCCGTTCGGCTCGACGGCGCGATCGGCAAGCGCGCGCCATCGATCGGCAGAAATGGCCGCCAGCGGCGTGAGCGCGCCGCTATCGGGCGATGCAGCGGCCGGCGAATGCCGAGCAACCGCATCTCGCGTCGACGCGCGCCGGACGGCTGCTGGATTTACGATTTCGACCACGTCCCCAATCCCCTGCGCGATGGATGGGAGGCTTGCCGACCCCGTGCGGCGCCGTCCGCTCAATCGCTTTCACGGGCGGGACGCTATGGGAAAATCTCGAAGATAGCGTTGGTTTCGCCGGGCAATTTGAACGGTATTCTTAACCGGGCGTTCACGATGAGCGGTGTGCGCGTCAGTCCCTGCCGGCGTGGCCCCAGGTTTCGTCCCAGTCCTGGCCCGCGGCATCGACGACGCGGCCGTCGGCCTCGAAGAACTTGTTGGGGACCTGGAAGATCGCGAGCATCAACCCGCCTTGCGGACACCATGCGACGTGGCGGCTGCCCTGCTCACGCCAGATGAACTCGCCGGCCTTGCATTCGATGCCCTGCGCCGGGCCCTCCTTGTCGACCAGGCTGCCCTCCAGAACGTAGGTCTGCTCGATGTTGACATGCTCGTGGTCGGGCAGCACCGCGCCCGGCGCAAACCGCATCAGCGCGGTCATCAGCCCGGTCGCGCGATCGAACAGCAGCGTCTTGGCCTCGCAGCCGGGGAAACGCGTCTTCTGCCACTCCATGCTTTCGGGACGAACGAGGTGGGAATGCGTTTCGGCGGTCTGAGAGGCTTTTGGCGTCATGGCGTCCATATTGATGCTCCGTTGCAATGCACCTCAAGCGATCATAGCAGCTTTGCTTTCCGTCGTCCTGGCTGCGCGCACCGTCGCCAGAAGAAGCACCCCGGCCAGCACATACATCGCCATCACCAGGTACATGCTGTAGGCGGTGCTGCCGGTCCACTGCGTGATCAGCCCGTTGAGCGACGGGCTCACGGCCGGGCCCAGATTGCCCAGGCTACTGATCAGCGCGATGCCGCCCGCGGCCGCCGCCACCGACAGATACTCGGTGATGAGGGTGAAGAAGATCGGCGTCGCGGCCGCTATACCGATCACCGCGAACGATAGCGCCAGGATCGATCCCACCAGGTGTCCCTGCATCAGCGTGGTAATCCCGAGGCCGAGCGCCGCGATGGCCACGCAAGCGGCAAAGTGCCAACGGCGCTCATGGAGCTTGTCGGAACTGCGGCCGACCAGGATCATTCCGATCACACCGACCGCATTCGGGATTGCGGCATAGATGCCGATCAGCAGCATGTCCTTGACGCCCCAGCTCTGGATCAGCGTCGGCAGCCAGAACACCATGGTGTAGGTCGCTCCCACCAGCAGGAAATAAACCAGCGACAGCAGATAGACTTTTGGGTCGCGGAACATCTGTCCAAGGCTGGCCTCGGCCTCGCCGACGATATCCTTCTGATCATGCTCCAGATTGTGACGCAGCAGGTTCTTTTCCGCCGGCGTCAGCCAGTCCGCGTCGGCCGGCTTGTCCTGCAAGTAGAAATAGATGATCACGCCCAACACCGCGGCCGGCAAGCCCTGCACCAGAAACAGCCATTGCCAGCCGGCCCAGCCATTGACGCCGTCAAAGTATTTAAGGGTGGCGCCGCATAGCGGCCCGGCAAGCACGCTGATGATCGTGGTGGCGGACATGAAGATCGCAATGACCTGGCCGCGGCGTACCGACGGATACCAATAGGTGAAGTAAAGGATGACGCCCGGGAAGAACCCTGCCTCGAACACGCCGAGCAGGAAGCGGGCAATATAGAATTGCGTCGGCGTTGAAACGAACATCATCGCAGCTGCAGTAAGCCCCCACAGCACCATGATACGCAGCAGCGTCTTGCGCGCCCCGATCCTCTCCAGCAGCAGGTTGCTCGGAACTTCGAACAGGAAATAGCCGAGGAAGAAGATGCCGGCGCCAATTCCGTAGACCGCATCGCCAAAGGGGAGGGTCTGCTTCATCTGCAGCTGCGCGTAGCCGATATTGATGCGGTCGAGGTAGGCGATCATGTAGGCGATCAGCAACAACGGAATGATCCGCCAGTTGACCTTCGAATACACCGCCTCGCTTGCACCGACGTTTGGCGGCAAAGGCTGCGTTCGAGAAATGGCCGTCTCGGCTGTGCTCATGGCTGTCTCCATCGTCGACGCTATCGGCATTGCGGCCGGCTGGCGGCTTTCAAAAGCCGGTCGCGGCGTGCCGCATGCGGGAAAAAACGACTTTGATTTACGTCATGGAGTCTGACCGGGTGTCCGCCCTCGTGGTCATGATGGGGTGGATCACGTCATCCGGAGAGCCAGCGTGCGGGCGCTGTCATCCGCCGATCATTGGGTGAGGGATTGGTCGTGTCAACATCTCATTGCGCGCGGACCCGAATTCGTTTTTGATGGCGCAAACAAGAAGCGATGGAGACCACGCGCAGGGAGGATACCATGGAGCGGCTTTCAACACTCGATGCCAGTTTCCTCTACATGGAAACCCCGGAGACGCCGATGCATGTGGCCGGCCTCGGGATCTTTGCGCCACCCCCCGCCGGAGCCGACGTCTTCAAGAGCTTTCACGACCATATCGCGGCGAGACTGCATCTGTTGCCTTTCTTCGAGCGCAGGCTGAATGCGATTCCTGCGTCCGTCGATAACCCGGTCTGGATCCATGAGGCGAGCGTCGATCTCGACTATCACATAAGGCAAATGGCGCTGCCGCGCCCAGGCTCAATGGAGCAGCTGCGCACGCTCGTTGCGCGGCTGCACATGATCCTGCTCGATCGCTCGCGGCCGCTTTGGCAATACTACGTGATCGAAGGCCTCCAGGGCGGCGGTTTCGCCGTTTATGTCAAGATGCACCATTCCGGCATCGACGGCGGCGCCGGCATGGCGGCGCTGGATATCATTTTCGGTGCTTCGCCGGAGCCCACTGCAGTCGCTCCGCCGCCCGCAAAAAAATCCGGCGCGGCGGAGCCCACGCTGCTGGAACTCGTCGGCAAGACCTATGAGGATTTTTGGGCCCAGCAGCGCCGCATGCTGGAGGCGTTGCCCGACATGGGCAAGGCGCTCGCGAATGTCGGGCGCCGCCTGATCGAGGATCTTGGCCGGCCGAACACAGTCACCCTTGCACCAAAAACCATCTTTAACGTGGCTGTATCGAAACAGCGAAGTTTCGGCACCACGACCATCTCGCTGTCGGAAGTGAAGGCGATCGGCAGCGCCACGGACGCGAAAGTCAACGACGTCGTGATGGCGGTGTGCGCCGGGGCGTTGCGCCACTATCTGCTGGAACGCTCGGCATTGCCCAGGGAATCCCTGATCGCGGCCTTGCCGGTGTCGCTGCGCGAGCCCGGCAACACCGACATGAACAATCAGGTGACGATGATGCTGTGCAGCCTGTCGACCGACATCGCCGATCCGCTGCCGCGCCTCGCGGCCATCGTGGCGTCCAGCCAGGATTCCAAGGCGCGCCTCGGCGACGTCAAGGGCGCACTGCCATCAGACATTTCCATCCTCGGCGCGCCGGTTGTGATGACCGGCCTTGCGGAGTGGATGGGACGCACCAAGGCCGCCGATCAGTTGCCGGCCATGATGAATGTGCTGATTTCCAACGTGCCCGGACCTCGCAAGCCGATGTATTGCGCCGGCGCCCGATTGGAGCACTATTTCCCGGTATCGATTCCATCGCATGGCGGCGCATTGAACATCACCGTGCAGAGCTACATGGACAATCTCGACTTCGGACTGATCGGCTGCCGCGGCGCCGTCCCCGATATCCAGAACATGGCCGACATGCTCAGGCAAGAATTCGAAACGCTGAAGCGGGCTGCCGGCAAGAAACCCTCTGCCGGCGCCAAGCGAACCGTCAAAATAAAGGTTGCTGGTTCTGACGCCGAGCCCGCCGAGAAAATCGCCAAGTAGATCGCATGCTGCGATGACAGTCCAACCTGGAGGCCTCATGAAATTTCCGCGCCGCCGCGTTTTGCAGCTCGCCGCCGGCGCCGCCGTGCTGCCGGCCGTCTCGACCATCGCCAAAGCGCAAAGCTGGCCGGCGCGGCCGGTTCGGCTGATCATCGGCTATACCCCCGGCGGCTCGGCGGACCTGACCGCGCGGCTGATGGGGCAGTGGCTGTCGGAGCGGCTCGGCCAGCCCTTCGTGATCGAGAACCGGCCGGGCGGCGGCACCAATATCGCAACCGAAGCGGTGGTGCGCGCGCCGCCCGACGGCTACACCTTGCTGCTCGCGGCCCCTGCCAACGCCATCAACGCCACGCTCTACGACAAGGACAAGCTCAATTTCAATTTTTTGCGCGATGTCGAGCCGGTGGCGGGCATCATTCGTTTTCCGAATGTGGTGGTAGTGAATCCGCAGGTTCCGGTGAAAACAATTCCCGAACTGATCGCCTATGCCAAGGCAAATCCCGGCAAGCTCAACATGGCGTCCTCCGGCAACGGCTCGACCATCCACATGTCCGGCGAACTGTTCAAGATGCTGACCGGCACCGACATGGTCCACGTGCCCTACCGCGGCGGAGCGCCGGCACTCACCGACATGATCTCCGGACAGGTGCAGGTGATGTTCGACAACATCCCGACCTGCGCCGAGCACGTCAAGTCAGGCAAGCTGCGTGGTCTCGCGGTCACCTCAACGACGCGGTCCGAGGTGTTGCCGGACCTGCCGGTGCTGGCCGATTTCCTGCCCGGCTACGAGGCCAGCGCCTGGTACGGTTTTGTGGCGCCGAAGAACACGCCTGCCGAAGTGATCGATACGCTGAACAAGGCGACCAACGCCGTGCTCGCCGATCCCGCGGCCAAAACGCGCTTCGGAGAACTCGGCGCAATCCTGCTGCCGGGCTCGGCCGCCGACTTCGGCAAACTGCTGGCGGATGAGACGGAGAAATGGGGCAAGGTGGTGAAGTTCGCGGGGGCGAAGGTGGATTAAGGGGGCGCGCCGGCGAACGTCCGGCCCGCCCGCGAGAAATTTGAAGTTGGGCAATCACAGGAGGATCGAGCCATGGCGGTTTATAAAGTTATCGAATTGGTGGGTACCAGCACCACGTCCTGGGAAGAGGCAGCGCGTAGCGCAGTGGAACGTGCTTCACAGAGTTTGAGAGACCTTCGCGTCGCCGAGGTTGTCGAACTCGACATGCAAATCACCGATGGCAAGATCGAAGCGTTCCGCGCCAAGGTCAAGGTATCGTTCAAATTTGAAGATCAGCAATAGCAGGAAGATTGCAACGTCATAGTCGATCGGTTGACCGGCGGGTTCAACGGCTCGGTGTCGTTGACCCCGGGCGTTCACGCGCATGGAACGAAGAGCGAGCGGACGATGAAGAAAGCAGATGTTCTCAAGCAGTATACGACGCCGATCGGCGCGCCGGCCTTCGTGCAAGGTCCGCATCGGTTCAGGCGGCGAGAATACCTGAACATCACCTACCGAACCGACCGTGAGGCGCTCGAGAAACTGGTGCCCGAACCGCTCGAAATCGATCAACCGCTGGTTCGGTTCGAAGTGATGAAAATGCCCGACACGACCGGGTATGGCGCCTATGTCGAATGCGGTCACGCCGCGGTCGTGCGCATGGACCAGGAGCAGGGAGAATTTCTGCTGGGAATGTATCTGGATAACCTTCCGGCGATCGCCGCCGGCCGCGAACTCAGCGCTTTTCCGAAGAAATTGGGCTCGGCGAAACTCTTCGTCGACTCCGATACATTGGTAGGCACTCTGGACTACGGCACCTTAAGGGTTGCCACCGCCACCATGGGCTACAAGCACAAGCCGCTCGATCTGGAGAAAGCCAAGCAGGAAGTCGGTGTTCCGACATTCATGCTCAAGATTTTGCCGGGCTACTCAGGACGGCCGCGAATCTGCGAACTGGTGCGCACCCAGATTACCAATGTGACTGTCAAAGGTGCATGGATCGGGCCTGCCCGGCTGCAGTTCTTCGAGCACGCGCTGGCGCCATTTGCCGATTTGCCGGTCCGGGAGATCATTTCCGCCAGCCACATCCTGACCGACCTGACGTTGGCGCCGGCGACAATTGTATACGATTACCTTGCCGAGCAGAACGACCAACCCGGCGAAGCAAAATGAGCGGGCGTGCCATGAATGAAAATAAACCTTCGGACATTCTGGAACGCTATTCGAAAGTCGCCATCATCGGCGCCGGGGTAATCGGAGCGTCGTGGACAGCGGTTTTTCTTGCGCACGGTCTCACCGTCGTGGTCAACGATCCGCGCGATGACGTCGAGGCGGTCGTAGACGGTTACATTCGCAAAGCCACCCCGACGCTCAAAGCATTGGGCTTGCCCACCCAGGATCTGACGAGAAAGCTTCGTTTCGAGGCGAACCTCGATTCCGCCGTATCGGACGTCGATCTCGTCCAGGAGAACGGCCCCGAACGCGTGGAATTCAAACAAGATCTGTGGGCCCGCATCGAGCAGCACGTCTCCCTGCATGCCTTGCTGCTGTCGTCCAGCTCAGCCAAGACCGCCACCGAACAATCTCTCAAAATGAAGAATCCGGGCCGCCTCTTGATCGGCCATCCGTTCAATCCGCCGCATCTCATTCCGTTGGTGGAAATCGTTCCGGGCGAGCAAACCGAACCGGGCGCCGTTGCGGACGCCGTGGCTTTTTACACCGCGGTTGGCAAAGTTCCGCGCGTCCTTCGCAAGGAAATCCAGGGATTTGTCGCCAACCGGCTGCAGCGCGCGATTTTTCGCGAGTGCTGTCATCTGGTGCTGGAGGGTGTCGTCACGGTGGACGAACTCGACGATATCGTGACCAGCTCGATTGGCCTGCGCTGGGCTGCGGACGGGCCATTCCGTTCTTTTCATCTTGGCGGAGGACCCGGGGGCTTCGTCTCGTTTTTCAGGCAATTCGCGCCTGGAATGGAAGCAGCATGGAAAAGTCAGGCCGCGGTGACGCTGGACGCGAAATCCCAGCAGACCATTATTGATCAGGCGCAGGCGTCATTCGCGGCTACTCCACCTGAGAAGCTCGAAGGTGAACGCGACGCCAAGCAGCTCGCAATCCTCAAGGCCCTCGCTTCCGTAAAAGCCAACGGGTGACTATCGACGGTACGATTCTTGGCACGCTGAATTGGGAATACGCGAATGTCGCAATTGATGTTCAAAGGCCTCAAGGTTCTGGATTGCAGCAGTTTTATCGCCGCGCCCGCGGCCGCGACAATTCTCTCCGATTTCGGCGCCGACGTGATCAAGATTGAGCCGCCTGGCGCGGGTGACCCCTATAGGGCCGTTCCCTCGCTGCCGACCATGCCGCAAGCCAAAGAAAATTACGCCTGGATGCTTGCATCGCGCAACAAGCGCGGGCTTGCCCTCAACCTCGCAATGCCGGTGGCGCAGGAAGTGGCGCGCCGCCTGGTCGCCCAGGCCGACATATTCATCACCAACTTCCCGGCCGTCGTGCGCAAGAAGCTCGGTCTTCGATACGGGGATCTCGCCCCTCTCAATGACCGGCTGATCTACGCCTCATTTACCGGTTATGGCGAGCACGGCGAGGAGGCGGCAAAGCCCGGCTTCGACATCACCGCGTGGTGGGCGCGGTCAGGATTGATGGATGGCGTGCGAACGCAAGCAACCGCACCGCCGGCGCGGTCGCTGACCGGCATGGGCGATCATCCATCCGGAATCTCGCTCTACGCAAGCATTGTCATGGGGTTGTATCAGCGGCAGCTTACCGGCAAAGGCGCGCATGTTGGAACATCGCTGCTGGCCAACGGGATCTGGTGCAATGGCGTGATGGCACAGGCGGCCTTGTGCGGCGCCCAGTTCATCGATCGCCCGCCGCGCGAGCAGGCTCTGAACGCCTTCACCAACTACTATCAATGCCGCGACGGGCGCTGGTTGATCCTCACGATTCTCAACGAGGCACGGCAGTGGCCGGTTTTCATCAAGTGCCTTGGACGGGAAGACCTGCAGAACGACCCGCGTTTTGCAACGAGTCGGGATCGAATGACGCACGCTGTAGAGTTGACCGCGGTTCTCGACAAGACGTTTGCGACCAGGGATCGTTCGGAATGGCGGGATATTCTTTCCGCGGGCGGAATCGTATTCGACGTCGTGGCTTCCGCGCAGGACATCCCAAATGACAAGCAGATTTTGGCCAACGAAATCCTGGTGCCATTCGATAACGAGACCGTCCTGACCGTCGCCAGTCCGATCTCCGTTGAGGGCCAGGACAAGGTGACGCCGCGCCGCCCGCCCGATGTCGGCCAGCACACCGACGAAGTGTTGCGCGAAGCCGGTTATGACGCCGCCACGATCGTAAAGCTTCGCGCGGACGGCGCGGTCGCATAACCGACGACGCCGGCCGTCCGGTGATCACCTTGGGAGATGACCATGAAAATCGAAGAGCTGTTCAGCGTGCGGGGCAAGGTGGCGCTGGTGACCGGCGGAAGCCGCGGTATCGGTGAGATGATTGCGCGCGCTTATGTCGAGAACGGCGTCAAGGTTTACATCACCGCGCGCAAGGCGGACGCTTGCGACGCACTTGCCAGCGAGCTCTCGAAATCCGGTGAATGCATCTCGATCCCCGGCGATATTTCCCGCATGGATGAAATCGATCGCCTCGGCGCGGAAATCGAAAAGCGCGAGCACAAGCTCGACATTCTGGTCAATAATGCCGGCGCCAGCTGGGGAGCTGATTTCTCGACGTTCCCGGAATCCGGATGGGACAAGGTCATGGACCTGAACGTCAAATCGGCTTTCTTCATGACCCAGCGGCTCTTCAAGTTGCTGCAAGCAGCGGGCTCAAAGGACGACTATGCGCGTGTCATCAACATTGGATCGATCGAAGGCATGCGGACCTCGCATCTCGAAGCCTATTCATATGCTGCGTCCAAGGCCGCGATACTGCATGTGACCCGCATGATGGCGAAGTATCTCGCGAAAAGTAACATCGCGGTCAACGCCATCGCGCCCGGTTATTTTCCGTCGAAGATGACAGACGCTATCCCGGACGAGGAAAGCGACGTGATCGAAGGCAATACACCTATGCGGCGCTGGGGCCGCCCGGAAGACATGGCGGGCGCGGCACTGTATCTGGCCTCGCGCGCCAGCGGTTTCGTGTGCGGATCGACCGTGGTGGTCGATGGCGGATTGGCTACCACAGGGTAAGTGAAGTGCAATTCCGTTTGCCGGGATATAGCGCCGGGCCTCGTTCCAGCGGATGCTGCGCGCGCTTCTCCGCGAGAAGTCATCGTGGTTGCACGCGACAAGGGAGCGCAGTTGGAGACGGTTTGACAAAATCGGCGTGACGCCGCGTCCGGTGCATGCCAGTATCCCGGCATAATCAAAGCTCGCGCACGTCGGACGAAGCGCGGCTGCCAGGGAGGGAACTGCCCAACGTCCGCGCAGGCGGCGACGCTTTCCTTTGGCCTAACGGTCCGTTGGCGTCGCATGGGACAACAGATTGTCCATCGTCTGCTGATTTCGTTCCCCGCTCTGCTCGGGGTTCTGTTCCTCTGTTTTTGTCTGTTGCTGGTGGTGCCGGCGGATCCGGCGATGATCATCGCCGGGCCCGACGCCAGGGCCGAGACCATCGCCGCCATCCGCCTCGAGCTTGGCCTCGACCGCTCGATCCCGGTGCAGTTCTTCGAATACATCCTGCGGGTTCTGCGCGGCGATCTCGGCCGCTCGATCATTTCGAACCGCATGGTGAGCGAAGAACTGGCGATGACCATCGGCCCGACCGTCGAACTGATGCTGGGCGCGATGCTGATCGCGGTGCCCAGCGGGCTGGCTCTGGGAACGCTGGCGGCGGTCAATCGCGGCCGGCTCGCCGATCGCGTCATCATGGCTTGCTCGGTGGCCGGGGTTTCCATGCCGGTGTTCTTCATCGGCCTGATCCTGATCCAGTATGTCGGCTTCAAATGGGCATTGTTGCCGTTCACCGGCCGCACCGGGCCGGTATGGGACGGTGGATTGCCGAGCCTGATCCTGCCCGCCACCACCTTGGGGCTGGTGCTGATCGGTCCGATCGCGCGGCTCACGCGTACCGCCGTGCTGGAAGTGCTGGGCGCCGACTTCGTCCGCACGGCGCGCGCCAAGGGACTGCGCGAGACGGCGGTGATCGTCCATCACGCGCTGCGCAATGCCATGATCCCCGTCGTCACCTTGATCGGGTTGCAGGCGGCCTTCCTGCTCGGCGGGGCCGTGGTCACCGAAACGATGTTTTCCTGGCCCGGCGTCGGCCGGCTGGCGGTCGGCGCCATCGTCTCCAGCGATTTTCCGACCGCGCAGGGCGCGATCATGATCCTCGCCATCGCCTTCCTGTCGATCAACCTCCTTGTCGACGTGGCCTACGTCTATCTCGATCCCAGGGTGCAGCGCCGATGAGCGTCGAGGTTCTGGATTCCGCTTTTGTCGCCGAGCCCGAACCCGCGGCCTTCGTCCGCGCCGGCGTGATGCGCCGCCTGTCACGCGACCGGGTGGCGGCCGCAGCCGCGTTGACGCTTACGGGAATCGTGCTGGCGGCGCTGCTGGCGCCGTGGATCGCGCCGTACGATCCCTACTTCACTGACCTTACCAAGGTGATGCAGCCGCCCGGCGTCGAGCACTGGTTCGGCACCGACAACACCGGCCGCGACATCCTGAGCCGGGTGATCTTCGGCACGCGCAACACCCTGATGCTCGGGCTGGTGGGCGTGACCGTCGGCGGCCTGATCGGCGGCATATTGGGCATCCTCGCCGCCTACTACCGCCGGCTCGACGGCTGGATCATGCGGCTGGTCGACGTGATGCTGGCGTTTCCGGCGATCCTGATCGGGCTTGCGGTGGCCGCGATCTTCGGCGCCGGGCTCGCCGCCGTGGTCATTGCGCTGGTGGTCGCCACCGTGCCCGACGTCGCGCGGGTGGCGCGGGGCGCCGCGGTCGGCGTCATGGGCCAGGAATTCATGGAAGCCGGCCGCGCGGTCGGAGTGACGGACGGCGCGCTGATCTGGCGCTACCTGACGCTGAACTGCATTTCGACGATCTTCGTGTTCCTGACCTTGCGCTTCGGCCAGATCATCCTGATCGGCTCGGCGCTGGGCTTCCTTGGCATGGGCGCGCAACCGCCCACCGCCGAACTCGGCATGATGGCGGCGCAGGGCCGCGACTTCCTGTTCATGGCGCCGCATATCGCGACGGTCCCGAGCTGTGCGATCTTCGTGATCGTGCTGGCCGCCAACCTTCTGGGCGACGCCTTCCGCGACGTCCTCGATCCGAGGCTGCAGACATGATCAGAACCGTCCTGAGTGGTGCATTGGCGCTAGGCATTGCGGCCCCCGCATCGGCGCAGACACTCACCATCCCGGTTCTCAAGATCAACATGCACCAGGTGGCCAACAAGAAGATCAAGGGAGCGCGGCCGCACATGATCTACCAGAACACGTTCTACAAGGGTCTGGACGCGTCGCTTTAAACAATCAACCAAGGGAGCAAACGACGATGCGTGGCATTTTCGCGACGGCTGTGGCGCTGCTGGGAGTGGTCGGAGCGTCCTCGGCGGCCGGGGCGCAGACCTTGAAGATGATGAAGGCGCTCGACGCACCGCATTACGATGGCCAGCGCACCACATGGTCGCCAAGCTCGGACATCGTCAACATGTTCCAGGATACGCTGGTGGCGATGGACTGGGACGGCAAAACGGCGATCCCCTACCTCGCAAAGTCGTGGACGATCAGCGAGGACGGCAAGACCTACATCTTCAAGCTGCGCGACGACGTGCAATTCTGCTCCGGCAAGAAATTCACCTCCGCCGACGTGATCTATTCGTTCAAGCGCCTGCTCAGCCCCGAGCTCAAGGCGCCGCTGGCCTGGCGCGCCGGCAACATCAAGGAACTGCGCGCGCCCGATCCCTACACCGTCGAATACGAACTGAACGAACCGTTCGCCGACCTGTTGCTCCAGCTCACGATGTTCACCACCGCGATTCACAACCAGGAGAGCGTCGAGGCGCTCGGCAAGGATTACGGCATCAAGGCGATCGACGGCACCGGGCCGTGGTGCTTCGAGAGCTGGCAGCCGCGCACCGAGATCGTGCTGAAGCGCCACGACGCCTACAAATGGGGCCCCTCGATGTACGCGAACAAGGGGCCGGTCAAATTCGAGAAGCTCAGCATCAAGATCGTGCCCGAGGACTCCAGCCGCGTCGCCGCCATGCTGGGCGGGCAGTTCGACATCACGCACCAGATTCCGATTGCGTTCATCCAGCAGGTCAAGGCCGCGCCCACCCTCAATGTCCAGGAGGCGCTGCCGAACTTCCAGCTGATGTATTACGGCTACAAGACCACGCGGCCGATGGTCGCCGACAAGCGCGTGCGCGAGGCGATGAACATCGCCATCAACCGCGCCGACATCGTCAAGGGCATCATGCTCGGCAATGCCGAGCCGGCCTACACCTTCATCGACCCCAAGGCGCTCGACTTCGCCGATTCCACCAAGGGGCTCATCAAGGAGGATGTCGAGCGCGCCAAGCAATTGCTCGACGACGCCGGCTGGAAGGTCGGCGCGGACGGCATTCGCGAGAAGGACGGCGTCAAGCTCGCGCCAAAAGTGCTGTTCACGCAGGTCGCCTATTTCGGGCGCGTCTCCGAAGCGATCCAGGGCTACATGCGCAAGATCGGTATCGACTGGAAGATCACAGGCTTCGACTCCACGATCGCGCCCGCCGAGATGGCCAAGCAGGATTATGAGTTGTGGACGGTGACGTTTCCCTACATCTCGGCGGGCGACCTGCTGAACTTTTATTTCGATTCCAGGAACATGCCGGCGCCCAACCGGATGAACTGGAATGACGCCAAGACCGACGAGTATCTGAAGATGGGCCGCGCCGCGCTGACCGACGTCGATCGCACCAAATACTATGCGCTGGCCCAGCAGCGGGTCACCGAAGAGCATCTCTGGATGCCGGTGATGAATGTCGCCATGTACACCACCAGCCTCAAGAAACTGAAGGGCGTGCGGCCGCACATGCTCTACCAGAACACCTTCTACAAGGGCCTGGACTATTCGTTCTGACATGGCGCCGTTGCTCGAAGTCCGCGGCCTGCGGACCCACTTCCGCA
>NZ_DASYMN010000224.1:0-5156 GCF_036009065.1 Bradyrhizobium sp.
CAACGCGCGGCGTTGCGCAAGCGCCCTAGGGCGAAGAAGGCAGCGAAGCCGGTTGCGAAAAAAGCTCTGGCGAAGAAGCCCGTGGCTAGGAAGCCGCGCGCAAGAAACGAGAAGTCCTCGAAGCGATAGGGAATCTCCCAACGCTCGTCATTCCGGGATGCGCCCCTTGGCGCAGGCCCGGAATCCATACTCTCGATCGTGGTGATGGATTCCGGGCTCGCGCTTCGCGCGCCCCGGAATGACGGGCTGTTGTTATGAGCGCCGTCGAGGCTCATCGCCAGCACGCGCGCGACGTGAAGCGCTGCACGGTTCGTGCCATCGGCGATCTGGTGGCGGCACGAGGTGCCGTCGGCCACAACCAGGGTTTTTGCATCCGTGCGGCGTATCGCCGGAAGCAACGAGGCCTCGGCCATTTGCATCGAGACCGCGTAAGTATCGGCGCCATAGCCGAACGCGCCGGCCATGCCGCAACAGCTCGATTCGATGGTTTCGACCTGGAGGCCGGGGATCAGCCGCAGCACCTGCTCGACCGGCTTGAACGCGCCGAAGGATTTCTGGTGGCAATGGCCGTGCACCAGCGCCTTGTCCGCGATGGGACGAAGCGGCAAACGCAAGCGGCCGGCCTCGGCCTCGCGGACCAGAAACTCCTCGAGCAGAAATGCGTGCGCGCTGACGCTCTTCGCGGCAGCGTCATTGCGCAGCGACAGCAATTCATCGCGGAGCGTCAGCAGGCAGCTCGGCTCAAGGCCGACAATGGGCACGCCGCGCGCGGCGAACGGCGCATAGGTCATCACCAGCCGATCGAGTTCGGCGCGGGCATTATCGACAAGCCCCGCGGAGAGGAAGGTCCGGCCGCAGCATAACGGACGTTTTGCATCGACAGGCTTTGGCAGATGCACGCGATAGCCGCCCTCGACCAGTACGCGTAGCGCGGCGTCGAGATTTTCGCGCTCGTAGACGCGGTTGAAAGTGTCTGCGAACAACACGACCTCGTGTCCATCGGCGGGGCCGAAAGCTTCGCCCGCAGGCGCAAACAAATCGCGCCGCCATTGCGGCAAGGCGCGATGTGCGCTGATCCCCGTGAATTGTTCGAGCAGTTTCCGCAACAGCGGACTTCTGTTGCGCAAATTGGCCAACGGAGCGAGGCGCGACGCCAGCGCCGCATAATGCGGCAGGTAGCCGACCAGACGGTCGCGTAGCGAGAGCCCATGCTTCGCAACCCGCGCGGCCAGCACCTCGATCTTCATCTTCGCCATATCGACGCCAACAGGGCATTCGTGGCGGCAGGCCTTGCAGGAGACGCAAAGTTTTAGCGTGTCCATCATCTCGTCCGACGCCAGCGCATCGGGCCCAAGTTGTCCCGAGATCGCCAGCCGCAGCGTATTGGCGCGCCCTCGCGTAACATTCTTCTCGTCGCGGGTGGCGCGATAGGACGGACACATCACGCCGCCCTCGAGTTTTCGGCAGGCGCCGTTGTTGTTGCACATCTCGACCGCGCCCTGGAAACCGCCGCCGGCGCCAGGATACGCCGACCAGTCGAGCACGGTCTTCAATTCACCGATCCGATAATCCGGCGGATAACGAAACAGCGAACGGTCATCCATCCGGGGTGGATCGACGATCTTGCCGGGGTTGAGCACATTGTCCGGATCGAAGCGATGCTTGACCTCCCGGAAATCGGCGATGATGCGCTCCCCGAACATCGCCTCGTGAAATTCCGAGCGCACGAGGCCGTCGCCGTGCTCGCCGGAATGCGAGCCCTTGTAGTCGCGCACCATTGCAAAGGTTTCTTCGGCGATGGCGCGCATCGCCTGGACGTCCTTCTCCAATTTTAGATTGAGCACCGGCCGCACGTGCAGACAGCCTTCCGAGGCATGCGCATACATGGTGCCGCGGGTGCCGTGTTTTGCGAAAATATCGTTGAGCTGCGCCGTGTAGTCGGCAAGATGCGGCAGCGGCACCGCGCAGTCCTCGACGAACGAGACCGGCTTGCCTTCCTGCTTCATCGACATCATCACATTGAGGCCGGCGGCGCGGAACTCGGCGATGCCGGTCTGCAGCGCCGGGTCTGATATCTCGACCACGCCGCCCCATTTACGCATGGGCTGGTCCCAGCCGAAGCCGAGATCGGCCATCAACTCGCCGAGCTGTTTTAGCCGCCTGACATTCTCGGCCTGATCCTCCTCCGCGAATTCGACGATCAGCACCGCATCGGGATCGCCGCGCACCGCGGTGGCGATGATCGGCTGGAACATCACGATCTCGCGGCCGAGCGACAGCATGGTGCGGTCGACCAGCTCCACCGCGATCGGGCGAAGTTTTACCAGATGCTGCGCGGCATCCATCGCCTCATAAAAACTCCCGAAATGGCAGACGCCGAGCACCTTGTTGCGGATCACCGGCCACAGTTTCAGTTCGACCTGGGTGGTGAAGGCGAGGGTGCCTTCCGAGCCGACCAGCAGATGGGCCATGTTGTTGGGGGCGTTGCGCGGTACCAGCGCATCGAGATTGTAGCCGCCGACCCGGCGCTGCACTTTTGGGAATTTGTCGGCGATCTCGGCGGCCTCACGCTCACCCAGCGCCAGCATATCGCGAAACAGATCGGACCCGCTATCGTCACGCGCGACTTCACCGAAACGCAGCAACTGCCCGTCGGCGAGCGCCGCTTGCATCGATAGCGTGTTGTCGCGCATGGTGCCGTAGCGCAGCGAACGTCCGCCGCAGGAATTGTTGCCGGCCATGCCGCCGATGGTGGCGCGCGATGCGGTGGAGACGTCCACCGGAAACCACAGGCCGTGCTTTTTGAGCTGCCGGTTGAGATCGTCCAGCACGATGCCCGGCTCGACCACGCAAGAGCGGTTTGCGACGTCGAGCGACAGGATGCGGGTCAGGTGCTTTGAGAAATCGATGACGATGCCGTCATTGACGGTCTGGCCGCATTGCGAAGTCCCGCCGCCGCGCGGGGTAACGATCCGCCCCGCCTCGCGCGCAATCGCCAGCGCCCGCAGCGCCTCGTCCATGGTGCGGGGCACCACCACACCCGCCGGCATGATCTGGTAAAACGAGGCATCGGTGGCGTAGCGGCCGCGGTTGAAGCGGTCGAACAAAACGTCGCCGGTGATTTCTCGGGCCAGCTGCTCTTCAAGCGTCATTGAGGGTTACGAATGAGAGCTTTCATGGTGGGGAACATAGGCCTTCGGCGGGGAAGCCGTCGATCAAAAAATGCAAACTATTTGTTAGTTGTAGGTTGAAAAATTGAATGCAATATGCGGGCTTCCAGGCGGACGAGGAAGCCATGACACAGCATCAGGGACGTCATTTTTTGCAAATTCCCGGTCCGAGCCCGGTGCCCGACCGCGTGCTCCGCGCCATGGACATGCCGGTCATCGACCATCGCAGCGCGCAGTTTGCCGAACTCGCCAAGACGGTATTCGACGGCTGCCAGAAAATCTTCCAGACAGCCGGCCAGGTCATCATCTTCCCTTCGTCGGGCACCGGCGCCTGGGAGGCGGCCATCGTCAATACGCTGTCGCCGGGCGACAAAGTGATCATGGTGGAGACCGGCCACTTCGCCATGATGTGGCAGCAGATGGCGGCGCGCTGGGGCATCGATGTCGATTTGATTCCCGGCGACTGGCGCCGCGGCGCCGATCCCGCGGCAATCGAAGCAAAACTCGCGCAGGATTCGGCGCATGCCATCAAGGCGGTGATGGTGGTGCACAATGAAACGTCGACCGGCGCCACCAGCCGCATCGGCGACATCCGTGCCGCGATGGAAAGGGTCGGGCATCCCGCGCTGCTGCTGGTGGATACGATCTCCTCGCTCGGCTCGGTGGATTACCGGCACGACGAGTGGAAGGTCGACGTCACCGTCAGTTGTTCGCAAAAGGGATTTATGCTGCCGCCGGGGCTGGGCTTCAACGCCATCTCGGAGAAGGCCCGCGCGGCGGCGAAAACCAACAAGATGCCGCGGTCGTATTGGGACTGGGAAGAAATGCTGAAGCCGAATGCGGCCGGCTTCTTTCCCTATACGCCGGCTACCAACCTGCTCTACGGCCTGCGCGAAGCCATCGCGATGCTGCTCGAGGAAGGGCTGGATGCGGTATTCGCCCGCCATAAGCGCCTCGCGGCCGCCACGCGCGCCGCGGTCGCGCATTGGGGCCTTGAGGTGCTGTGTCTCGAACCGGCCGAATTTTCACCGGTTCTGACCGCCGTGCTGATGCCGCCGGGCCACGATGCCGACAAGTTCCGCAAGACCGTGCTCGAAAACTACAACATGTCGCTCGGCTCCGGTCTCAGCAAGGTCGCAGGCAAGGTGTTTCGCATCGGCCACCTCGGCGAGTGCAACGAGCTTACTCTGATGGGCGCGCTGTCGGGCGTCGAGATGGGTCTTGCGGCCGCAGGCGTGCCGCACCGCGCCGGCGGCGTCGATGCGGCGATGAAATTCCTGGAAGGGCGCAACGAGGCAAATTCCCCCGCGCATCTGAAGGTGGTCAAGACCTAGCGCTCACCTCTCCCCGCAGGGGAGAGGTCGGATCGCATCGTCAGATGCGATCCGGGTGAGGGGCCTATCCGCGAGTCGGAGTGCGTGGAGAGACCCCTCACCCGAAGCCTGCGCTACGCTACGGCTTCGACCCCCGATCAAGTCGGGGGCAGGCTCTCTCCCCTCGGGGAGAGGTGAGAAGGAGCCTCGCCCTGTTAGGCATTGACGGTTCCGGCCGGGCAGGGGACAAGCCCGGCAAATAGTGATATTCGAGCCCTGCCAAAACGTCGAAATTCGCGGGAAGGACGCTAGATGACCCTGCATACCGGAAGGCATTTTCTACAGATTCCAGGACCGACCAACATCCCCGACCGGGTGCTGCGGGCCATGGACATGCCCGGCATGGATCATCGCAGCGCCGAATTCGCCGAGCTTGGCTTTGCGGTAATGGCGGCCGCGCAGCGCGTGTTCCGCACCAAGCAGCCGGTACTGATCTATCCGTCGTCGGGGACGGGGGCATGGGAAGCCGCGATCGTCAATACGCTTGTCCCCGGCGACAAGGTGCTGATGGCCGAGACCGGCCAGTTCGCCGTGCTGTGGCTCGGCATCGCCGAAAAATTCAAGCTGGACGTCGATTTTGTGCCGGGCGACTGGCGGCGCGGCGCCGATGTCG
>NZ_DASYMN010000225.1:0-6093 GCF_036009065.1 Bradyrhizobium sp.
GCCGCCGATCATCGCCGGCATCACCATGAAGAAGATCATGATCAGGCCGTGCGAGGTGACGAACACGTTGTAGGTATGGGTTTCGTGGAACAGCTGCACGCCGGGATACATCAGCTCGATGCGGATCGCGATCGACATCGCCGCGCCGATGACGCCGGCGATGATCGCGAACACCAGGTACATCGTGCCGATGTCCTTGTGGTTGGTCGAATAGACGAAGCGCCGCCAGCCGGTCGGATGGTCGTGCGCGTGATCGTCGTGCGCGTGGCCGTGAGCGTCGTGAGCCGGTGTTGCTGTTGCCATTTTCAAATCCTAATCTTGCAGTCTCTCCGGACCATGCGGCCCGTCGCCCTTGTGGGTTGCCGCGCGCGCGGCCCGCTTACTGCGCCGCCGCGCCAGCCGATGCGAACGAGTTCGCAGGATTGCTCGCGAATTTCTTCTTCGCGCCTTCGACCCAGCTTGCGAATTCCTGATCGTTCACCACCCGCACCGCGATCGGCATGAAGGCGTGATCCTTGCCGCACAGCTCCGAGCACTGGCCGTAGAACATGCCTTCCTTGGTGGCCTTGAACCAGGTCTCGTTGAGACGGCCGGGCACCGAGTCGATCTTGATGCCGAACGCGGGCACCGCGAAGGCGTGGATCACGTCGGCGCCGGTGGTCTGGATCCGGACCACCTTGTTGACCGGCACCACCATTTCGTTGTCGACACCGAGCAGGCGGGGCTTCTTGTCCTGGGCCAGCAGCGAATCGAATTCGAACTTGCCGTGATCGGGATAGGAATAGCTCCAGTACCACTGCTTGCCGGTGGCCTTGATGGTGAGATCGGCTTTGGGAATGTCGAGCTGCTGGAACAGCAGGCGGAACGACGGCACCGCGATGCCGACCAGGATCAGCACCGGGATGATGGTCCAGGCCACTTCGATCAGGGTGTTGTGCGTGGTCTTGGAGGGGACCGGGTTGGCCTTGGCGTTGAACTTCACCATCACGATGACGAGAAGCGCCAGCACGAACAGGGTGATGATGGTGATCAGCCAGAACAGGAAATTGTGGAACCAGGTGATGTTGTCCATTACCGGACTGGCAGATTCCTGCAGCGTCATTTCCCACGGCCTGGGCTGACCCAATTCGGCGAACGCCGCGCCGCCAAAAGCAAGCGCGGCTCCGACAACGGCCAACCCCAGCAACCGGCGGCCACTCTGGCCCTTCGACATCTTCATGCCGCTCGCGCTCCTTGTCACTAAATCCCCTCAGCAAGTCAGCCAACGGCTTGAGAATGCTGCACGATCTGCGCCCCGCCAACGGCCTTGAGATGAACTTTACGAGCACCCGGGCCGAAACGTTGGAACGCGTCGAAATCCAGCCTCTCAAACCATAATTCGCAGCCTGTCGCAATGCAGTAGTAGGGCGTGGAGCGATGCATTCGTGCCTCGCCGCCCGGCGCCGCATTTTCCTGATAAATAGGGAGAATCACCCACATTTACAGCGCGGCGCCGCTTGACAGGCGGATTGTCCGATGTAGGCACAGGGAGGCCGCTCCACAGCAACCTGATTCGCTTGAGCGGAGCGGCCTGTTCCGGCCGCCTTCAAGGCGCCGTCATTGCCGATCAGTCCACTGTTTGAACCCGTTTGCCAGACTCTTTAAGGGATCGACCCGGATGGGGTTTTCGAGACAGCAGGCAAAAACCCAGATTGCGGCCGGCGCCCTTGCCGCCGCGCTGTTTTTCGGCCTAACCGCCGCCGCCGGCGCCCAGGGCGCGGTCCGCTCGGTGCATGGCGACTGGCAGATCCGCTGCGACACCCCGCCGGGCGCGCAGGGCGAGCAATGCGCCCTGATCCAGAGCGTGGTGGCGGAAGACCGCTCCAATGCCGGCCTTACGGTGATCGTGCTGAAAACCGCCGATCAGAAGAGCAAGCTGATGCGGGTGGTGGCGCCGCTGGGCGTGCTGCTGCCGTCCGGGCTTGGCCTGAAACTCGACAATGTCGACGTCGGCCGCGCCGGTTTTGTGCGCTGCCTGCCCAACGGCTGCGTTGCCGAAGTCGTGATGGATGACAAGCTGCTCGGGCAATTGCGGACGGCCAAGACCGCGACGTTCATCATTTTCGAGACGCCTGAGGAGGGGATCGGGTTTCCGCTCAGCCTGAACGGGATCGGCGAGGGGTATGACAAGCTGCCGTGAGGGACTTCACCCACGCTAGCTTCGCAGTCGACTGATTTCCGACGCGCGACCAGATTATTTAGGCAGCCGCTTGGGCAAGGCATGCCCGGATGTCGTCCTCGGTCAATTCAGGGAAGTCGCTTAGGATTTGCTCATGTGTCCGGCCGGCCGCGAGCCAGCCAAGCACATCAGCGACGGCAATCCGCATGTGGCGGATGCAAGGCCGGCCGCCGCGCTTCCCCGGTTCGATCGTAATGACATGCCGATAATCCATGGTACCAATCTAGCATCGTTTTCGCGCGAGCGCGCCAGCGTTTGCCCCTCGCAAGTCGGCGATCGGAATACTATCTTGACGCAAATACTGCCCGCAAACGGAACATCCCATGACCAACCTCGCGACCTCCTCCCTGCTCGACCGCGCCAACCTCGACCGCGATGCCGTGCGCCACGAAGTCGCGCGTGGCTTAGCGGGCGCCGACGACGGCGAGCTGTTCCTGGAATACGCCCAGTCCGAAATGCTGATGTTCGACAACGGCCGGCTCAAGCAGGCCACCTACGATACCAGCCAGGGTTTCGGCCTGCGCGCGGTAAAAGACGATGCGGTCGGATACGCGCATTCGTCCGATGTGTCGCTGCCGGCGCTGATGCGCGCCGCGGATGCGGTCGCGGCGGTGCGCGGCGGCTATAGCGGCAGTTTTGCTGCGGCTCCCGCGCATACCAATGTGCGGCTCTATGGCGACGACAATCCGCTCGACGCGCCGGGTTTCGAAGCAAAAGTAAAGCTGCTGGCCGAGATCGACGCCTATGTCCGGGACAAGGATCCGCGGGTGCGGCAGGTGTCGGTCAGCGTCGCCGCGACCTGGCAAATGGTGGAAATCCTCCGGCCTGACGGCGAGAGCTATCGCGACATCCGGCCGCTGGTGCGGCTCAACGTCTCCGTCGTGGCCGGACAGGGCGACCGGCAGGAAAGCGGCAGCAAGGGCTATGGCGGCCGCGAACCTTACGCGCGCTTCGTCGAAACCAAGGCGTGGCGCGAGGCCGCCGATGGCGCGATCCGCGAAGCCGTGGTCAATCTCGAATCGGTGCCGGCGCCCGCGGGCGAAATGGACGTGGTGCTCGGCCCAGGCTGGCCCGGCGTGATGCTGCATGAGGCGGTCGGCCACGGATTGGAAGGCGATTTCAACCGCAAGCAGACCTCGGCTTTCGCGGGGTTGATGGGCCAGCAGGTCGCTGCAAAAGGCGTCACCGTGGTTGATGACGGCACCATCGCGTCGCGGCGCGGTTCGCTGTCGATCGACGACGAGGGCACGCCGACCAACCGCACCGTGCTGATCGAGGACGGCATCCTGGTCGGCTACATGCAGGACCGCCAGAACGCGCGGCTGATGAACATGAAGCCGACCGGCAACGGCCGCCGCCAGAGCCACGCCCATGTGCCGATGCCGCGCATGACCAACACCTACATGCTCGCCGGCCGGCACGATCCGGCGGAAATCCTTAAGTCCGTGAAGAACGGAATCTTCGCCGCCAATTTCGGCGGCGGCCAGGTCGACATCACCTCGGGCAAATACGTGTTCCAGTGTACCGAGGCCTACAAAATCGAGAACGGCAGGATCGGCGCGCCGCTGAAGGGCGCGATGCTGATCGGCAACGGCCCGACCGATTTGCATCGCATCACCATGATCGGCAACGATCTGGCGCTGGATTCCGGCATCGGTACCTGCGGCAAGAACGGCCAGGGCGTGCCGGTCGGCGTCGGCCAGCCGACGTTGCGGATGGAGCGGATCACGGTAGGAGGCACAGGATGAGCGCGAAGACGGCACCGGAAGCATCGACGGCGCTAGGCTTGCGCGGACAACTCGTCCAGGTCGCGGCGATCGTGGCAATCGTTTTTCTCGGCAAGGCGGCGGTCGCCGAGCCGTTCTATGTGCCCTCGCCCTCGATGGAGCCGACGCTCCTGATCGGCGACGCAATGCTGGCCTCGAAATATCCCTATGGCTACGGCGCGGCGTCGCTGCCGATCCACATCGCCTTTCCGGAGACCGGACGGGTGTTCGGCGCGATGCCGAAGCGCGGCGATGTCGTGGTGTTCCGCTGGCCCGGCGACCGCTCGCAGGCCTGGGTGAAGCGCGTCGTCGGACTGCCCGGCGACCGCGTGCAGATGCGGCAGGGCGTGCTTTATATCAACAGCCAACCGGTGGCGCTGAAAGCTGATGGCATCGGCCAAGCCGAAGACGACAACGGCGGAAACGAACCGGCGCGCCGTTATATCGAGACGCTGCCCGGCGGCGTCAGCCACACCATTTTCAAGACGCTCGATCAGGGCCGGCTCGACAACACGCCCGAAGTGACGGTGCCGAAGGACCGCCTGTTCGTGATGGGCGACAACCGCGACAACTCCGCCGACAGCCGCGTCCCGGTCGCCGAGGGCGGTGTCGGGCTGCTGCCATCAGACAATCTGGTCGGCCGGGTGGACGCGATCGTAGGTTCCTGGGATTTCGCCACGAAAAGCCAGCCGGTGTGGACCTGGCCGTCCGGTTTCCGCGTCGCGCGGTTTTTCACGTCGGTACATTAATTGGTCATGCCCGCGCTCGTCGCGGGCATCCACGTCTTTAAGGCCGACAGCTAGGAGACGTGGATGGCCGGGACGAGCCCGGCCATGACGGTGTCTCCCGGGGTTGCTTCGGATGAATGGGGACGAATTTCGCAAGCTTGTGCTGTGTAATCTCGTCAATGACGCGCTGCTCGACGAGGTGATGCGGCTTGACTTGCCGGACGCCTGGATCGTCTCCGGCTGCCTGACGCAGACCATCTGGAATATTCGCACCCGGCGCGCGATCGACTACGGCATCAACGATTACGACGTGTTTTATTTCGATCCCGACCTGTCGTGGGAGGCCGAAGACCGCGCGATCGGCCGCTTGCGCGAAACCTCGACGCGGCTCGGTGTCCGCATCGAGGTGCGCAATCAGGCGCGCGTTCATCTGTGGTACCAGCAGAAGCACGGCACTTTTTATCCGCCGCTGCGGAATTCGGCAGAAGGCATCGATCGCTTTCTCACGCGATGCACGCAGGTCGGCCTCCAGCGCGGCGGCACCGGCGACCATGTCTACGCACCATCCGGATTTGACGAACTGGAAAGCATGACGGTGCGGCCTAATTTCACGCCGAGCTTTTCAGCCGCCGCTTATCGAAAAAAGACCGCGCGCTGGCTTTCGCTGTGGCCGGAATTGACGGTGGTGTCGCCGGTGGAAATCGAAGCAACGAAATGACCTTCGACGACATCCGGAAAACTGCGCTGGCGTGGCCCGAAGTCGAGGACGGCACGTCTTACGGCACGCCGGCGCTGAAGGTGCGCAAGAAGCTGCTGGTGCGGCTCAGGGAAGACGGCGACAGCCTGGTGATGCCGGGCGTGCCGCAGGACGAGCGCGACATGCTGATCGAGCGCGCGCCGACGATTTTTTACTTCACCGATCACTATCGTGATTATCCGATGGTGCTGATCCGGCTGTCGAAGGCGGCGCGCGCGAATGTCGAGCCGCTGCTGCGGCGGCAATGGCGGACTCTGGCTTCGAAAGCGGCGCTGAGGCAATGCGGCAATCTTTAGAGAAATATTGAACGACGGACCCGATCCGGCCCCGCGCGGCGGCTCGCGGTTTTGTGCGCTTCCCGGCGAGACCGGTTGTGTTAGCCTTATCATGCCGCCGCGTGGCGGCGAACGCGCAGCAAGACGCGTTGGAACGTCAAACGCGGAGAGGACACGCCATGGAGATCGGATATTTCACGATGCCGTCGCACCCGCCGGAGTGCGGATTGAAGGAAGGCCACGACTGGGATCTGCAGGTGATGCGCTGGCTCGACGAACTCGGCTACCGCGAAGCCTGGGTCGGCGAGCATCACACCGCGCCGTGGGAGCCGCATCCCTCGCCGGACCT
>NZ_DASYMN010000226.1:0-18074 GCF_036009065.1 Bradyrhizobium sp.
CGGCCAGCCCGCCGACGGTTTCATGGGCGCGGTGCCGGAAAGCAAGGTCACCGAATTCATCGACAAGCTGACCGCCGGCGTGCCCGTTGCGGGCGAGCCCAATATCGCGGAAATCCTCAAAGAGGCCGAAACGCTGCTGGCCGAGGGTGATGCCGCCACCGCGGCTTCGGTCTATGCCGAGGTGCTCGGCATCGATGCCACCAATATCGCTGCGCTCGCCGGACTTGCAAAATCCTACATGGCGACCAACGCCGTCGAGCAGGCCAAGCAGACGCTGGCGATGGTCCCGGAATCCAAGCGCGAGGATGCGGCGGTCAAGGCGGTGCAGGCGGCGATCGATCTTGCCGAGCAGGCCGAGGCGCTGGGCCCGCTGACCGAACTGGAAGCCAAGGTCGCCGCGAACCCGCTCGATCATCAGGCGCGGTTCGACCTCGCCACCGCGCTCAACGCGCAAGGCAACCGCACTGACGCCACCAACCAGCTCTTGGAAATCGTCAAGCGCGACCGCAAATGGAACGATGACGGCGCGCGCAAGCAGCTGGTGAATTTCTTCGAAGCGTGGGGGCCGACCGACGAGGCCACCGTGGACGGCCGCAAGCGGCTGTCGACGATCCTGTTTTCATAGCGCGCGACAAGGCGCCAACCACCGCAGCATCGGAACGCCCATGCCGATCAATGCCGACTATCGCGGGCCCGCTGAACTTCCCGAAATCATCCCGGTATTTCCGCTGCCGGGCGCGTTGCTGCTGCCGCGCGGCCAGATGCCGCTCAACATCTTCGAGCCGCGCTATCTTGCGATGGTCGACGATTCGCTGCGCGACGGCCATCGCCTGATCGGCATGATCCAGCCCGACGCCGCGCATACCAGAAACGAGGACCGGCCGACGCTGTTTCGCGTCGGCTGCGTCGGCCGCATCACCCAGCTTGCCGAGGCCGGCGACGGCCGCTACATCCTCGAGCTCACCGGCATCGCGCGCTTCAAGGTGAAGGAGGAAATCGCGGCGCTGACCGCCTACCGCCAGTGCAAGGTGGACTACTTCCCCTATCTCGACGATTTCACCGCGCGCAAGGGCGAGGAGGAGGTCGACCGCGAAGCGCTGCTCGCGGTGCTGACGGATTTCCTCAACGCCAACAACCTGAAGGTCGACTGGGAAGGCGTCGAGAGCGCCCCCAACGAAGCCCTGGTCAACGCGCTGGCGATGATGTCGCCCTACGGTGCGCCGGAAAAGCAGGCGATGCTGGAAGCGCCGGACCTGAAGACCCGCGCGGAAATTTTGATCGCGGTCACCGAAATGGATCTCGCCAAGAAGCGCACCTCGGGCGATACCGGGTTGCAGTAATTTGAGTGTCGTGCCCCGGACGCAGGTGCAGTATCGTAGGATGGGCAAAAGGCGCGAAGCGCCGTGCCCACCAATCTCGATCAACGCGAGCAAAGGGTGGTGCGGTGGGCACGGCGCATGGCATTGCCGGGCCGCACTAGACTAACATCGTCGTCACTCCGGCAGCCCGGCCTTTCGCAGGCCGTCGGCAAACGTGGCGAGATCTTCCGCGCGGCGGATCGGAAGCCACTCTCTGAGATTGGAGATCCGAAGCGCGGGATCGAGTTGGCGCAGATGATCCATCGCCCGCCGCCCCTCCTCCGTTCGCCCAGTCAGCGCATGGCTTGCCGCGACGATGGCGGCGACCAGCAGGAAGCTCGGCAAATCCCGCGATGCCTTGTCGGCCCATGACGCGGCCGCGTCGAGACGGCCTTCGAACATATGCGCCATCGCCATCCCGGCCTGCATTCGATAGCTCTCCGGATCGAGCGGACTGAGACGCATGGCACGCGAAAAATGCTCGACGGCGTTGTCATGTTCGCCGTTCCAGACCCGCAAATATCCACCGAGGAACCAGGCGGCCGCATGGTTCGGATTGAGCATCACGGCCCTGTCCAGCAACGCGATGCCGCCATCGAGATCGCCACCGAGATGGGCGAGCGCGTGGCCCGCTCTGGTGAGCGCGACCGCGTCGTCCCTGCCGAGTTCGACGGCGCGGCGGGCCAGGCGGGCGCCCTCGGCGATCTCTCGCGGGGCGTCAATCATCCAGCCGTTGACCTTGCGCCAGACATGACACCACGCGGCAATGGCGTAGGCTGGGGCAAAATCCGGATCGAGTTTTACCGCGTTTTCAAACAGAGGCAGCGCCTCGTCGATGGCCTCGCGCGTTCCCAGATGCAGGTTCGCCATGCCGCGCAGATAATAATCATGCGCGTTGAGATTTTCGGTCGGCTTGCGCTTGGCGCGATCGATCTCCGCGCGCTCCATCTGCGGCGCGATGGCGCCGACCACGCTGGTCGCGATCTGGTCCTGCAGTTCGAAAATGTCGTCGAGCGTGCCCTCGAAACGGTCCGCCCACAGATGCGCGCCGGTGGTCGCGTCGATCAGTTGCCCGGTGATGCGCACCCGATTGGCGGACTTGCGTACGCTGCCTTCCAGCACATAGCGCACGCCGAGTTCGCGGCCGATCTGTTTTATGTCCACGGCGCGGCCCTTGTAGGTAAAACTCGAATTGCGCGCGATCACGAACAGCCAGCGGATCCGCGACTGCGCGGTGATGATGTCCTCCACCACGCCGTCGGCGAAGTATTCCTGTTCGGGATCGCCGCTTAGGTTCTGGAACGCTAAAGCTGCGATCGATGGCTTGTCGGGAAGCGCCGGCGTTTCGGGCTCGGTCCTTGGCGAGTTGGCGCCATCCGGCGGCTGCATTTCCCTGACCTCGCCGACGAATCTAAATCCCTTGCGGGCGATGGTCCGGATCAGCCGCTGCTGCTCGCCGCTGTCGCCCACCGCCTTGCGCACCGCGTTGATATGGCTGGTCAGTGTCGACTCCGAAACGGTCCGCCCGCTCCACACCGAATCCAGCACGTCGTCCTTGCTGACCACGCGCTCGCGATTCCGGATCAGATAGAGCAGGAGGTCGAAGACTTGCGGCCCGGTCGCAATCACCTCCGACGCCCTCGTGAGTTCGCGTCGCTCAGCGTCGAGAACGCAGTCTCCGAACAAGAATTGCACGTGTACGCTCCACAACCCTTAAGCGGCAGGTGACCGGGGGGCGGGCTGACATCGTCAGTCCGTGCCGGCCATTTATAGCACGGTTATCGCCGGCCACGGCGGGAGTGCTTTGGCCACGGGGAAGCCGCTTGGACGAATAACCAAGACAAACTCAAGCGCAATCCAAGGTCTTGCGGCCGGCAAGGAGGCATTCTCCAGCCACCAGCCCGATGGCGGGCCAACAACTAAGGAGAACAGCCATGAAGATCGTCGTTATCGGAGGCAGCGGCCTCATTGGATCAAAGCTTGTGGACAGGCTTCGTCAGGGTGGCCACGAGGTTGTGGCGGCATCGCCCAAATCAGGCGTCAACACCCTCACCCGCGAGGGACTGGCCGAGGCGCTCTCAGATGCTCAGGTTGTCGTGGATGTGGCAAACTCGCCGTCGTTCGAAGACAAGGCCGTTCTGGAATTCTTCGACACCTCGGGGCGCAATCTTCTTGCGGCGGAAGCGGCCGCCGGCGTCCGGCACCACGTCGCCTTGTCGGTGGTCGGGACCGAACGCCTGCTCGAAAGCGGATATTTCCGCGCCAAGATGGCGCAGGAGAACCTGATCAAGGCCTCCGGGATTCCCTACACCATCCTCCGCGCCACGCAGTTCTTCGAGTTCGTCGGCTGGATCGCCCAGTCCGGCACCATCGGACAAACGGTTCGCCTGCCGCCCGCGCTGTTTCAGCCGATCTCGTCGGATGACGTGGCCGCGGCACTGGCCGACGTCGCCGTCGCCGCGCCGCTGAACGGCATGGTCGAGGTGGCCGGTCCCGAGGCGGTCCGCATCACCGACCTGGTGGCGGATTTCCTTAGAGTTACCGGGGACGCACGGCAGGTCATTCCGGATGTCCTCGCGCGCTATTCCGCTGTGGAGATCGACGATCGATCGCTCACCCCGGATGCCAGCGCGCGCCTTGGCACCACCCGTTACATGGAGTGGCTCAGCCGGAATGCGGCGCGGGCTGCGTAACTTTATCCGTGCCCCGGACGCAGCGCAGCGCATAGCTCTTCGCGAAGCGGTGCGCTGCAGAGCCGGGGCCCCGGTTACAGCGCGACGGCTTAACCGGGGTCCTGGCTCTGCGGAGCGGCATGAAGAATGCCGCACCGCGTCCGCGACACGAGAGCTACACCGCCCCCCTCGCTTCGACATACAATGCGTAGAGCGAATGGCAGCTGGCCATGAACAGGCGGTTTTTCTTCGGCCCCCCGAAAGTCAGGTTGGCGCAGCGTTCGGGAAGGCGGATGAAGCCGATCGCCTTGCCCGAAGGATTGAACACCATGACGCCGTCGAGATCCTCGGGCTTGGCCGATGCCGAGCCGTTGCTGCCCCAGCCGCACCAGAGGTTGCCCTCGGTATCGACCTTGAACCCGTCGAGTGCGCCGGGCCCGTTGGCGTCGATGAATTTGGTCTTGTTGGAGACGGTGGCTCCGTCCGCGCCGACGTCCCAGGCCCAGATCACGCGGTTCGGCTGCGCGCGCGATTCGACGACGTAGAGTTTTTTCTCGTCCGGTGAGAACGCCAGCCCGTTGGGGCCGTTAAGCTCCGCGGTGACCAGCCCGAGTTTGCCGTCAGGCGCGATGCGATAGACCGAATGCGGCAATTCCGGCGCCGCCTTGTCGCCCTCCCACTCGCCGCCGATGCCGAACGGCGGATCGGTGAACCAGATCGAGCCGTCGGACTTGCAGACGATGTCGTTCGGCGAGTTGAACCGCTTGCCCTCAAAACCGTCGGCCAGCACCGTGATCTTGCCGTCATATTCGGTGCGGGTGACGCGGCGGGTCAGATGTTCGCAACTCAGGAGCCGTCCCTGGCGGTCGCGCGCGTGACCATTGGCGAAATTCGACGGCTGCCGAAACACGCCCCAGCTGCCACCCGCTTCATCATAGCGCATGATGCGGTTGTTGGGGATGTCGCTGACCAGCACATAACGGCCGTCGCCGAACCAGACCGGCCCCTCCGCCCACCGCATTCCGCTGGCGAGTTGTTCGACGGAGCTGGAGAAGATGCGATGCTTGGCAAAGCTCGGATCGAGTATCTCCACCGAAGCATCGGGATAACGCTGGTTCGGCTTGAACTCAAAGGACTGCGCGCCGGCGCCTCGTGGCAGGGTGATCGCGGCGGCCACGGCCCCTGCCGCAGCGAATGCACCTCGGCGGGTCAGATTCATCGGCTTTCCTCCCGGTATAGCGCGGCCGTTTTGCCGATCGAGATTCGGATTGGCTTTGCCGCCTTGCCAAATCGTAGGGGAGCTTTGGTTGCAGGTCTAGTTCGGATCGCCACACCTTTCAGCCGTTATCCTGAGAGCTTGTGAATGTTACGTCATTGTGAGCGAAGCGAAGCAATCCAGAAAGCCACGAGCAAGGACTGGATTGCTTCGTCGCAAGTGCTCCCAGGAATGACGGAAGCGCAGCGGCCGGCTTGTTAAACCTTCGGCGGCGGCAGGCCGTGAATGGCGCAGGCGGCGCGCAGCGTATTGACCAGCAGGCACGCCACCGTCATCTGCCCGACGCCGCCGGGCACCGGCGTGATCGCGCCCGCGACATTCAGCGCCTCCTGAAAGGCCACGTCGCCGACCAGACGGGCCTTGCCGTCGATGCCGGGCAGGCGGTTGATGCCGACATCGATTACGGTGGCGCCGGGCTTGATCCAGTTGCCGCGCACCATTTCCGCCTTTCCGACCGCGGCATAAACCAGATCGGCGCGCGCGCAGAGTTGCGCAAGATCGCGCGAACGCGAATGCGCTATTGTCACCGTGGCGTTTTCGTTGAGCAGCAATTGCAGCAAAGGCCGGCCGACCAGATTGGAGCGGCCGATCACGATGGCGTTCAGGCCTTGCAGCGAGGCGTGCACACTTTTGGTCAGAATGATGCAGCCGAGCGGGGTGCACGGCGACAGCGCGGGCAACCCGGCGGCGAGGCGCCCGGCATTGCTCGGGTGCAATCCATCGACGTCCTTGGCCGGATCGATGGCGTTGATGACTTTTTCGGTATCGAGCGATTTCGGCAACGGCAGTTGCACAAGAATGCCGTGCACGGCCGGATCGCGGTTGAGTCTTGCGATCAACGCCAGCAATTCGATCTGCTCGACATCGGCGGGCAGCACGTGCTCGAACGAGGCCATGCCGGCGCCTTGCGTCTGCTTGTGCTTGCTGCGGACATACACTTCGCTGGCGGGATCGCTACCGACCAGCACCACTGCGAGGCCGGGCGTCAGTCGATGCGCGTGCTGGACGCGCGCGACCTCATCGGCGACACGGGCGCGAAGCTCGGCGGCAATGAGCTTTCCATCGATGATCCGCGCGGTCATACGGGGCGCATCAAATGCACGCGATCAGAATACACTGGGATAGATGTAATAGGTGATGACCCGCTGGATGAACATGATGATCAGGATCAGGATGATCGGCGAGATATCGAGACCGCCGAAGCTCGGCAGCATCCGGCGGATCGGCGCCAGCGCCGGCTCGGTGATGCGGTAGAGGAATTCCGCCACCGACGCCACGAACTGGTTGCGCGTGTTGACGACATTGAACGCGATCAGCCAGGACAGGATCGCCGAGGCGATCAGCAGCCAGACATAGAGATCGAGGACGATAAGGACGATGTCGAGAATGGCGCGCATGGCGGATGGGCTCGCGGGGTGTGGCTGCCCGCTAGATATCGGTTCATTCCCGCTCAAACAAGGGAAGTTCCGCCAAATGGCCGGGAAAGCGGCGATTTCGGCGTTCTTGACTTGATCCGGAGGGAGACTTAAATGGCGGCGATTGCTGGCCGCCGATTGACATCGGCGCACCCGCGACGGGGCCATAGCTCAGCTGGGAGAGCGCGTCGTTCGCAATGACGAGGTCGGCGGTTCGATCCCGCCTGGCTCCACCAGCCTTCGCTTGCTTCGCAAGCTACGGCTAGGCAAGCCGGCACCCACCTATCGTAGCGAAGCAAGCGAAGGCTGCCTCGTCGTAGCCCTCTTGGGCGAAGACGGGCTGAACACCCTTTCGAAATTCTACTCCCCCGTAAACCTCGGCGGTCGCTTCTCCATGAAGCTCGCGACCCCCTCGCGGAAATCGCTGCCGCGCAACGCGATCCCCATCTCCCGGTTGGCGTCGATGGTGGCTTCGGCCAGCGTCTGGAACGGCACGTCGTAAAGCTGCCGCTTGATCACGGCGATCGAGGATGGCGAGACGAAATCCGCAAGATCGCGCGCATAGGCGTAGGTCTGCTCGCGCAGCTGCTCGGGCGGATAGAGCCGGTTGACCAGACCGATGCGCAGCGCCTCGTCGCTCAAGACGCGGCGCGCGGACATCAATAGATCGAGCGCGTTGGCGTGGCCAACGATGCGCGGCAGCATCCAGCTGATGCCGTGCTCGGCGATCAGGCCGCGGCGCGCGAACGCGGTGGTGAACACGGTGTTGTCGGCGGCGAAGCGAAGATCGCAATACAGCGCGTGCACCAGGGCGATGCCGGCGGTGGCGCCGTTGAGCATGCCGATAACGGGTTTTGCAATCGATGGATAGTATGCGTAGCGCGTCTGCCAGTCCGGCCGCCGGTTCATGTCGAACGGCGGCGCGCTGTCGGCGCGCCTGACGTCATTGGGATCGAGCTCCTTCAGCGCGTCCATGTCGGCGCCGGCGCAGAACGCGCGGCCGGCGCCGGTGAGCACGATGACGCGCACCCCGTCATCCGTTGCCGCGGCCTCCATGGCGTGGCGCACGTCGCGCTCCATGATCGGCGTCCACGCGTTCATGCGATCGGGCCGGTTGAGCGTGACGGTCGCGATCTTCCGGTCCACCTCATAGAGGATATGCTGATAGGTCACGGCGGTCTCCTTAAGTGGTCATTGTCGTCTTGCGCGACGATATGCTGTTGCTTGAAGAATGAATTGTTTTACTGCCCGGCCTTCCGCGAACCCTTCGGCCGCGTCAGATAGTCGACCGTCTCCGGCCGCTCCCGAAGCCAGCCGGTCCAGCGCGTGAACACTTTCGTCATGCGATCAGACTCAACGCCGAGCTGCGTCATTGCAACGCCGCCGTTGACAGATTCGCGGTACTCCGCGATCAGCCCGTCGCGCAGGATGAAGCGGCTCATGCCATCGATCACGACATGCTTGCCCTGGAACTGCGGGATTTTCGAGGTGAAGCTCGACAGCGACCACGCATAGCCTTTTGTCCCGTCGAACACGGGGTCGAACATTTCCCAGCGATAATCCGCCGCATCGCGATGGAAAAGCTCCTGCATCATATGCGCGATGTCGGCGCGGCCTTGGTGCGGCCCATAGATGTAGTCGTAGTAGACGGCGTCCGCGGTGAAATGCCTTGCGAAGCGTGCGCCATCGCCGGATTCCGCCGAGTGCGTGAACTCATTCAACAGCTGCGCGAAATCCTCGCCGGTCATGTCGCCATCCCGTGATGCCTGCCGGTTGCCGAGCCGCAAGCTGAGGGGACGACACTATCACATCCAATCTGCATTGCCGTCATCCTGAGGTGCTCGCCGGCTTCGGCGAGCCTCGAAGGATGGCCACAAGCGCCTGCGGCCATCCTTCGAGACGCCGCGCAAGCGCGCGGCTTCTCAGGATGACGACTGGATGTGTGGCAGGCGCCCGGCAATGACGGGGCAGAACTATTCCGCCGCCTGCGCCATGGCGATGTCGAAACCGGCAAACAGCGGCGTCCGCGCCAGCCAGCCATCGAGGAATGCCTTCAGCCAGGCTCGTTCGGTCACGTCATGGACCGCGCGATCGGCGAAGTGATGGTGGCGCTCCCGGGCGCCCGGCAGAGCGAGACGGTCGTGGCCGCGCGCGGTCCAGCGATGCATCATCGCGTAGGTCACGTCGGGATGAAACTGAAAGCCGAACGAATGGTCGTAGCGGAACGCTTCGATCGGGAAGTCGCTTCCTTGCGCGAGCAATTCGCTTCCCTCGGGCAGTTCAAACCCCTCGCGGTGCCAGTGATAGACGTGATCCGGCCAGTCCGGGCAGATGGCCCGGCCGGCGGCAGTGGGATGGATCGGATAATATCCGATCTGCGCGCGACCTTCCGGATGCGGCGCCACCCGCGCGCCGAGCTGCATGGCCAGCATCTGCGCGCCGAGGCAGATCCCCAGGAACGGCCGCCGCTCCCGGAGCGGCACGGAGATCCAGTCGATCTCCCGGCACGAAATCATCCCTGTCGTTCGCGCTCATCGGGCCGCCGAAAATCACCGCGCCGGCGTGGCCTTCCAGCGTGTCCGGCAAGGCATCGCCGAAGCGCGGTCGCCTGATGTCCAGCGGATACCCCAGCGCGCGCAACGCATTGCCGACGCGGCCCGGCGTCGAGGTTTCCTGGTGCAGGACGATCAGCACCGGCAGCAGCGGCTTGGCGTTCGGAAAGCAGGCTGGTTGGTGTCTCATAACGCCTGGAATCATGCCGTTGATTGGTTAACGAAATGATTTTCAAGCAAATCGCGGGCCAGATAGTGCCCGAACCCTGCTCAGCGCTTCAGCTGCAATCTGCCGACCGCCGCCAGGATGAAGCCGCGCGGGAACAGCCGCAGCAGGAACGGAACCGTCTTGATGCCGAGGCCGGGCATTACCGCGCGCTTGTTGGCCATCAGGCCACGGTAGCCGGCAAGGGCAACATTGGCGGCGGAGACGTTGAGAACCGTCGAGTCGAATCCGGGTTTGAATCCGGCGCGCGCCTGAAATTCAGACGGCACCGGTCCAGGACACAACGCCGTCACCCGCACGCCGCGTGGGCCCAGTTCTCCGCGCAATGCTTCGGTGAACGACAGCACATAGGCCTTGGACGCGTAATAAACCGCCATGCCCGGCCCCGGCAGGAAGCCGGCGATCGAAGCGACATTGAGAATGCCGCCGCGATGGCGGATCAACTGATCGGAAAATCGCAGCGACAGATCCGTCAATGCCCGGATGTTGACGGCAATAATACCGAGTTGCTCGGCGCGGTCGCGTTTGGTGGCGTGGCCGAAAATGCCGTAGCCTGCGTTGTTGACGACATATTCGACCTCGACGTTTTCCGCAGCGAGCGCCGCCGCAATCCTGTCGCAGCCGTCGGGTTGCTGGAGATCGCAGGGTATGATGATAGGCGCCGCGCCGCCTGCGGCGACGATCTCGCCGGCCAGCATTTCGAGGCGATCGGCACGCCGCGCCGTCAGGGCAACCCGATGACCTTTCAACGCAAACAGGCGCGCCAGTTCGGCGCCTATTCCCGACGAGGCACCGGTGATCAGCGTCACGCGCTCAGTCACGATTCAATGCTCTTGAAATTATTTGCACGATATGCGGTCGCCGACATTTGCAGAAGACCATACGCCTTATGCGGGATGCAAGCCATCCGCAAGTATATCGCCATGGTCAAATGCGCATGCTGTCAAATTGAGCCCGCCTTGCATCAGTTTAGCCTTGTGGTGGCGATACGGCGGGTTGCCGCGCACATCAATATTTCGTCATGTCGGGGAGCGAGCGGCGGAATCAGGCGCCGGCGACCGCAGGCTGATTAGCCGCCGCAACGCGATGCTTGAGCTCGATGCGGTCGCGCGACGACACGCCAAGCAGGTCTGCCGCCCGCCAGACCACATTATCCTCGAACTCGGTGACCTGGCCGTCGACATAGACCAGCTCCCACATCATCTCGACGATGCGAAGCCGACCCTGCTCATCGACCGAGCGCATGATCACGCTGGTGAAATGATAAAGATCGACGGCCTCGCCCTCGACCAGGGTCGCCGACGCGATCAATTGGTCCGCGGAGCCGGGATCGAGCTTGAACCTCGTCTCCAGCAAACTATGCAGCTTGCGCTTTTCGACCTCGGACGGCGCGCCGTCGAGCGATATGACGTGAACCAACAGCGCGGTCGCTGCCAGGCGATAGTCGCTGTCATCGAAGGCGCGGGATTGGCTGGCCGTGGGCGAAGCAAGATCGGCAATGAATTGGCGTAAGGTGTCCAGCATCTGTCTTCCAACGAAATGTGCGAGGTTGCGGCCGCCGTTTTCGGCGGCAGTCAGGGATATATGGGTTAAAACCGCAGCGCCTGCAATCGGCAGGGAACCGGCGGTGTGTTACGTTTCGGCAATCCGCCGGCTGATTTAGAAAAAGCAGCCGTCATGCCGGGCTTGTCCCGGCCATCCACATCTTTCCTGTTTAGAGGCCGGCAAGACGTGGATGCCGGCACAAGGCCGGGCATGACGAGCTAAAAAGCGGCATCACGGGATTTCATAGACGACGATCTTGTCGGCGATGCCGCGCAGCGCCGCTTCCTTTTGAATAGGCGCGATGGAGGCCTTGTGCAGGAGGTCGGCGACCGCAGGAGCTTCGATCACGGGTCCTGTTACATGCATGGCATGTGACACCGACAGCCCCTGCACGCGCGCGGCGATATTGACGGTCTGGCCGAAATAATCCTGCCGCTCGTTGAGCATGACGGCAAGGCACGGCCCTTCGTGAATGCCGACCTTGATGATCAGATCCTCCCTGCCGCGCTCCTTGTTGAGCTTGTCCATGGCCGCGCGCATCCGCAGGCCCGCGGCGAGCGCCTGCTCGGGCTTGATGAACGTCGCCATCACGGCATCGCCGATGGTCTTCACCACGGCGCCTTTTTCCGCGGAGATGATCTCCAGCAGTGCGTGAAAATGCGCGCGGACCAGGTCGAATGCGGCAAGGTCGCCGACGCGCTCGTATAAAGCGGTGGAGCCCTTGAGGTCGGTGAACAGGAATGTCAGCGAGGTGATCTTGAGCCGCTGGTCGATGTTGAGATTGTCCGCCTTGTAGACATCGCGGAAGGTCTGGTTGGTCAGCATCCGCTTGGCGGTCAGGATCGGCTTGCGCTTGCCGAGCATTTCGTGCAGCGCATCGCCGGCGATCCAGAGCCCCGGAAGCACGCGCACGTCGGACTGGTTTTCCAGCGTGAGGCGCAGCGGCCCGGGGCGCAATTCCGTGGTTCCGGTCGGCGCGTGCAGCTTGTTGAAGACGATGGAGAGCTGCTGCCGCTCGCGGGTCGGCTCACCGCTGATGGCGAGGAACTGCGCCGAGTGGGTTACCGGCTCGAATACGATGACGAACTGGTTCGGCAGTTGCAGCGACACCACGGCCTTCTCGCCCGCAGGTATTTCGAGGGCTTCCAGCGTCGCTTCGTCCTTGAGGCGTGGAAAGTCATCCCAGTCGATGTCAATTCCCGAGCTCCAGAAAATCTGCCGGAGATATTCCCAGATCGGCAGCGTATTGGGGTCATGCGCCGCGATGCGCCGCACCCGGGGGCTGACCGTGAAAGCGACCTCGACCATCTCGTCGACCGAGGCCTCGTAACCGGCCGCGCACAATGCGCAATTGTAGTCGTCATGGCGCAGCGATTTCAGCGTGGTGTGAGCGTCGAGCACGCCGCTGCAGCCCGGGCACAGCACGTTCCAGGTGAGATCGAACAGCCCCAGCCGCGAGGCATGGAGGAAGCCGGCAATCACCCGCTCCTCGTCGAGCCCCGTCTGCTTCGAGAAATCCAGCAGATTGATGCGGTTGAGGTCGCGATCCTCGCCATTGTCGATCAGCCGCTGGATGGCGTCGGCCACCTGCGGATCGGTGGTCTGCCTCAGTACTGCGAACAGCGCGCCGGTTTCAGCCATGGCGAAAAGCACTCAACGGGGGATGATGCGGAACAGTGGCGAGCGATCCGGCTGCGTCGTCACCACGCCGACCGGCAGCACCGGCTCCTTGTCGAGCAGCTCGACGCGGAACGTGCCGATGATTTTCGCCAGCGCCAGCACAGCCTCGACCAGCGCGAAATGCGCGCCGACGCAGACCCGGGCGCCGACACCGAACGGCAGATAGGCGAAGCGGTCGGGCGGCGGCGTGCCCGGCATGAAGCGCGCCGGAATGAAGGCGTTCGGATCCTGCCACAATTTTTCATGCCGGTGCAGCAGCCATGGCGCGATCAGAACGATGTCGTTTTTCCTGACCGGCAGGCCGGCGATGGTGTCCGCACCGCCGGCGGCACGCGCGATCAGAAACGCCGGCGGATACAGCCGCATGGTCTCGTCGATCACGGCGCGGGTGAATTTCAGCTTTTCAACGTCAAGCGCGCCGTTCACGGCCGCGCCTTTCACTTCGCTCGCCAGTTCCTCCTGCGTCGCCGGATCGAGCGCGAGCAGATACAGCGCCCAGAACAACGCGGTCGCCGTGGTCTCATGCCCGGCGAGGATCATGGTCGCGACTTCATCGCCGAGTTGCTCGTCCGAAAATGCGGCGCCGGTTTCGGGATCGCGCGCCGCGCCCATCAGGTCGAACAAATCGCGCGGCGGCGCGTCCGTATTCTTGCCGGCGGCGCGGCGTTCCGCCATCAGCATCGCGACAAAGCGGGTCCAGCGCTTGCGGAAGAACCTGCGCGAAATATCCTGCGGGCTCGGCCAGTTCAGCGGCAACAGCAGATCGAGAACATGCGGCCGCGCCAGCGTCGTGCCGTACTCCATCACGAAGTCGCGCAACGCCGCGCCATGGCGGTCCATCCCGAACGAGAACATGGTGCGCCCGGCAATCTCCAGCGTCATCCGCTGCATCGCCTCGCGCAAATCCACCGGCCCGCCGCAGGCCGCCTGGAGTTTTACGATCGTGTCATCGGTCGCCGCGATCATGTGCGGGACCAGCGTGCCTACGGCGCGGGGCGTAAACGCCGGCGCCAGCGTGCGGCGCTGATGCTTCCAGGCGCGGCCTTCGGCGATCAGCAACCCATCGCCGAGCATCGGCTTCAGCACCCGGATGGCGGCCGGGGTGCGGACGTAGTTCTCATAATTGTCGACCAGCACATGCCGGATCGCATCCGGCGCGTTGACGATAAAATTGTTGCGGCCGAAAAACCGGGTCTGGATGATGTCCTCTTCGTAGGAACGCGGGCCCCAGGTATCGATGGCGTTTTTTCGCATCGCCAGGATCCGGCGCAACAGGTTCATGGTCCTGCGCGGCGGACTTGGCGGCACCAGCGGCGGTCGCGCGGCCGGAATGTCAAAAACCTCGGCAATGCTCACGGGCGGCCTCGCAATCGAAGGGCGCCAGAACGGCGTCCGGCCCTCATATAGTCCACAATCCCAGCGCCATCAGGGGCAAATCGACGGAATTCGCCGGGGTGACGACGTTCGCGAGCGAAATCATAGCGGCCTGGGCACTGGACATCCATAGAGCTTCGCGGGCATCAATTTGGAGATTTTCCAGGGAATCAGAGGGCCCCGCAGGCGATGGTACCGTTATGACCGAATTGCCGAAGCGATCGATTTTTTCCGCCGACAGCATTGCGGCGCCGTTGCGGCATTCGGTATTCCGGCGAATCTGGCTGGCCAGCCTGCTCTCCAACCTCGGGCTATTGATCCAGGGCGTCGGCGCCGCATGGGCGATGACGCTGATGACCTCGTCGGCCGACAAGGTGGCGCTGGTACAGACCGCATTGATGCTGCCGATCATGCTGATCTCGATGCCGGCGGGCGCCATCGCCGACATGTACGACCGCCGCATCGTGGCGCTCGTCTCGCTGTCGATCTCGCTGGCCGGTGCGATCGCGCTGGCGGTAATGGCCTGGCTCGGCCTGGTCACGCCGAATATCCTGCTGGCGTTCTGCTTCATCGTCGGCTGCGGCATGGCGCTGTTTGGGCCGGCCTGGCAGGCTTCGGTCAGCGAGCAGGTGCCGCCGGAAACGCTGCCGTCCGCGGTGGCGCTGAACGGCATCAGCTACAACATCGCGCGAAGCTTTGGGCCGGCGATCGGCGGCGTCATCGTCGCCACCGCCGGCGCGGTCGCGGCGTTTGCCGCCAACGCCATGCTCTATATCCCGTTGCTGATCGTGCTGTTCCTGTGGCGCCGCGCCACCGAACCTTCACGATTGCCGCGTGAAAAACTCAGCCGCGCCATCGTCTCGGGGGTGCGCTATATCGCCAACTCGCCATCGATCCGCATCGTGCTGACGCGCACCCTGGTCACCGGCCTGCTCGGCGGATCGGTGTCGGCGCTGATGCCGCTGGTGGCGCGCGATTTGCTGCACGGCGGCGCGCAGACCTACGGCATCATGCTCGGCGCCTTCGGCATGGGCGCGGTGATCGGCGCGCTGAACATCGCCGAAGTGCGCAAACGACTGAGCGGCGAGGCCTCGATCCGCGTCTGCGCCATCACCATGGGCCTGGCGATTGCCGTGATCGCGATCAGCAAGCAGCCGGTGATTACCGCCGCGGCGCTGGTGCTGGCGGGATCGGTGTGGATGCTGGCGGTTGCGCTGTTCAATATCGGCGTGCAACTGTCGGCGCCGCGCTGGGTCGCGGGACGTTCCTTGGCGGCGTTCCAGGCCGCGATTGCCGGCGGCATCGCGATCGGAAGCTGGTGCTGGGGCCATCTCACCGACCTGGTCGGCGTGGAGACGGCGCTGCTGGTCTCGGCGGCGGCGATGTTCGTCTCGCCGCTGCTCGGGCTGTGGCTAGAAATGCCGCCGATCGGCGCGCGCAACGAGGCCGCGGATTTGCTGGCCGATCCCGAGGTGCGGCTTCCGCTCACCGGCCGCAGCGGACCGCTGGTGGTGGAGATCGAATATCGCGTCGATCCCGGCAGCGCCCGGGTCTTCCACGGCCTGATGCAGGAGGTGCAGCTGTCGCGCCAGCGCAACGGCGCCTATGGCTGGTCGATCGCCCGCGACATCGCCGAGCCCGAACTATGGACCGAGCGCTATCATTGCCCGACCTGGCTCGACTATTTGCGCCAGCGTAACCGCTCGACGCAGTCCGAGCGCGCACTGCATCAGCGCGCGATGGCGTTCCACATCGGCATCGAGCCGGTCCGGGTCCGCCGCATGCTGGAGCGGCCGTTCGGCTCGGTGCGCTGGAAGGAGGACACCCCGGATAGCGCCGCAAACGAAGTGCTGCCCGCGGCGACCCCGGCGGGGAGCAGCACGTAGCGCACCGGAATGACGGCTGTTGGTTACTGCCCGTGATCCGTCAGCACCTTCGCGCAGGTCTTGCTGAGCCGGGCGCGGTTCTGCTTGAGACACCCCAAAACGACCATATCGCCCTGGTCCATCAGAGCCCGGCAAAACCGCGACACATCCCGTGCGCAGCCCGGATCGGGCCGTCCGCTTTGCGCCGAGGCCGCGGCGGCGATCAGGACTAAAGGGATGGCGAGCAGAAATCTGGTCATCGTGTTGCCTTCATGCCCATCAACGCACGCGATCAAAAATGGTGCCGAAAGAGGGGCTCGAATCCCGTCATTTCGAGCGCGGGGTCCACCAGGTCCGTGGGGCCCGCACCAAGACCTTCTAATGCCCGTAAATCGTCGTCGCAATGGCTTTCGCACGGGGTCGAGCCGGGTTACCAGAATGGATTCAACGTGCCGGAACGCGCGTCCAGCAGGCGAAGTTGCAATGCCCGGCACAGGGTTGAAACTGAGAGTTCGGGAATATGCGTGTCGCGGTCTTGGGAGGGGGCCTTCAGGGGTGTTGCGTGGCGCTGGCGCTGGCGGAACGTGGCATCGATGCCGCCATATTCGACCGCAACGACCAACTGCTGAGCCGCGCTGCGGTCGCGAATGAAGGGAAAATCCATCTCGGCTACATGTATGCCAATGACGTCAGCTATTCGACGGCGCGCATGATGATGCAGGGAGCGCTGGCCTTCGCACCGTTTTTTGCGCGGCACCTCGGATCGTCCCAGGATTCGCTCTCGATTTCCCGTCCCGCGGCTTACGTGGTGCATCGTGACAGCCAGCGGTCGCCCGGCCAGGTTTCGCAGTATCTCAAAACCGTTCATGGCTTGATCCGCGAAGCGAGCGGGCGGCGAGGCGATGCCTATTTTGGCCGCGACCTTACAACCGCGCCGCGGATGTGGTCGGAAGCAGAACGAGAGGCTGAGTTCGATCCGCAAATCGCGCTGGCGGCCTTCGATACCGCGGAGGTCGCCATTGATCCCGCGGCGCTGGCGGGTGCCGTGCGGAGCCGGATAGAGGCCGATCCCCGGATCGATGTCCGGCTGCAACATCAGGTCACATCCGTTGACGACGCTGATGGCTTCGACGTCGTCCTGCAGGCGCGGTGCGGAATCCTCCGGGAGCGCTTCGATCATGTCGTCAATGCATTGTGGGACGGCAGGTTTGCCATCAATGAAACGCGCGGGCTGCGCCCCGATCGCCCTTGGCTGCATCGGCTGAAATATGGCGTCAGCTTCAGGCTGCCGCGCGGCACGAGCCTGCCTCCCAGCGCAACCTTCGTGTCCGGCCCGTTCGGCGAGGTGGTAAGCTACGCCGATGGCCTGACTTACCTCACCTGGTATCCGGTCTGCCTGCAAGGCATCTCGACCGACGTTACGCCGCCGGAATGGCCGACTTATCCGGCCGAGCCGCTGCGCTCGGATCTGCTGCAGGGGACCTTGAAGGCGATGGCGCAGTTCGTGCCTTGCCTTCGCGGCCTCGATCCCGGCGGGCTGGAGGAGGTGACCGTAAAGGGCGGCGTGATCGTCGCATGGGGAGAAACCGACATCTATGATCCCCGGAGCGAGCTGCATCGCCGGTTTGAAATTGGTGTCACTTCGAGAGGCCGCTTTCATTCCGTGGATCCCGGCAAGCTCACGATGGCTCCGTATTTCGCCGAGGTTTGCGCCGGCCGTATCCTGCAGGACATCGTCCGATGAGCGGCCCGCTGGTAACCATCGGCGTGCCCGTCTTTCAGGGACAGGACGACCTGCCGATCACGCTGGAGTGTCTGCGGACGCAAACCTACGCCAACCTTGACGTTCTCATCTCGGTGGATGCCGCGGACCGGACAAGCGCTGAGGCGTGCGAACCGTTTCTGCGCGCCGATCCGCGCTTCCGCATGCAACTTCAGCCGCAGCGGCTGGGATGGGCGGGAAATACCGACTGGACCATGCGCGAACGCCGCGGTGCCTTCTACATTTTTCAACAGCACGACGATCAGGTGTCGCCAACCTATGTCGCCGACCTGGTCGAGGCTGCCTTGCGCCATCCTGACGCCGCGATCTGCTATGCGGAAGTACAATC
>NZ_DASYMN010000227.1:0-2474 GCF_036009065.1 Bradyrhizobium sp.
CAAATAAGGGCCGGGAGATTGGCGGTGGACGAGCCACTCGCCAACCGGGTCAGGTCCGGAAGGAAGCAGCCCTAACGAGGTCCGGATCGGGTCGCTCGTCAGTCTCCTACCTGTTTTTTCGGGCGAATCGCGCAAAACGGAACGTGGTTTTGCGCTTGGATTCGCTCCGAGTTCCGCAAGCCGGCTTCGAGAGACAATCATTTGCGGATCGATCGATGACCGACGCTGGCATTCCCGTAGCACCCTCAGCCGACCAGGACGCCCATCAGGGCGGCTTCGATCTCGGCGCCAACCAGACGCCGCCCAGCCCCGGCGCGCATTACCGCGTGCTGGCGCGCAAATACCGCCCCGCCAGCTTCGACGACCTGATCGGCCAGGAAGCCGTGGTCCGCACCGTCTCCAATGCGTTCGAGACCGGGCGCATTCCGCAGGCGTGGATCCTGACCGGCGTGCGCGGGGTCGGCAAGACCACCACGGCGCGGATTCTCGCCCGCGCGCTGAACTACGAACTGCCGGACGGCTCGATCAAGAGCCCGACCATCCACATGCCAACGCTCGGCGTGCACTGCCAGGCGATCATGGAAAGCCGGCACATGGACGTGCTGGAAATGGACGCCGCGTCGCACACCGGCGTCGATGACGTGCGCCAGATCAACGACAGCGTGCGCTACGCGCCCGCCAGCGCCCGCTACAAGGTCTACATCATCGACGAAGTCCACATGCTCTCGACCGCGGCCTTCAACGCCTTCCTGAAGACGCTGGAAGAGCCGCCCGAGCACGCCAAATTCGTGTTCGCCACCACCGAAATCCGAAAAGTGCCGGTGACGGTGCTGTCGCGCTGCCAGCGCTTTGACCTGCGCCGGGTCGACGCCGACGTGCTGATGGCGCACCTCGCCAACATCGCCAAAAAGGAAAACGTCGAGGCGGAGCCAGAGGCGCTCGGCATCATCGCCCGCGCCGCGGAAGGCTCGGTGCGCGATTCGCTCTCGCTGTTCGATCAGGCGATCGCGCATGCCGCAGGCGTGGTGCGCGCCGATGCGGTGCGGCAGATGCTCGGGCTTGCCGACCGCACAAGGGTGATCGACCTGTTCGATTCATTGGCGCGTGGCGACATCGCCAGCGCGTTTACGGAATTTCGCGAGCAATACGATACCGGCGCCGATCCGATCGTGGTGCTCAGCGACCTCGCCGAATTCGTCAATTTCGTCACTCGCGTAAAGATCGTGCCGGCGACCGCGGACAATGTTGCGTTCGGCGAGACCGAGCGCCTGCGCGCCCGCGATTTCGCCGCAAAACTGTCGATGCGGGTGCTGTCGCGGATGTGGCAGATGCTGCTCAAGGGCATCGCCGAGGTGCAGGCCGCCACAAGGCCCGCGGCGGCCGCCGAAATGGTGCTGGTGCGGATCGCCTATGTCGCCGACCTGCCGACGCCGGACGAGGCGATCAGGATGCTCGAGCAGAACGGCGGCGCTTCGCCGGTGATCGGCAGCACTGCTCCACGCAGCGCGGCGGCCGCGCCATCGTCATCCATGCAATCCCAGCCGCGCGCATCATCCGCCCCGCGCGGCAGCGCCGAGGCCTCGGCTCGTCCGCAGATGAGCGAGCCGATGGCGGAAGCGCACGCGGCGCCGGCGCTGAAATTGAACAGCTTTGCCGAACTGATCGCGCTCGCCGCGGAAAAGCGCGATCTGATGACCAAGGCGGCGCTCGAGGCCGATATCCGCCTTGTCAGAATGGAAGACGGCCGGCTTGAAGTCGCGCTGGAACACAGCGCGGCACGTACGCTGGTCAACGAACTGTCGCGAAAACTGGAGCAATGGACCGGCCGGCGCTGGACCGTGATCGTTTCCAATGAGCTGGGGCAGCCGACGCTGCGCTCACAGGCGCTGTTGCAGCAGAACCAGCGCGAGCGCGCCGCAGAATCCGATCCGCGGGTGAAGGAAGTGCTGGCGAGGTTCCCCGGCGCGAAAGTGGTCGAGGTGCGAAGACTTGCCCCCGAGCCGCCGGAATCCGATGCCAACGGTGAAGACCCCGCCGAGTTTTCAGACAGCGACGACCAATAACCATCAAAGGAACGATGACCTTCAAAGGAAAATTTCATGGCTGATTTTCTCGGCATGATGAAACAGGCAGCGCAGCTGCAATCGAAGATGCAGGCGATGCAGGAAGAGCTCGACCGCGTCGAGGTCGAGGGCATGTCGGGCGGCGGCCTCGTCACCGTGCGCATGACCGCGAAGATGGAAGTGAAGGCGGTCAAGATCGACCCCTCGCTGATCAAGCCGGAGGAGCGCGAAATCCTCGAGGACCTGCTGGTCACCGCGCTGGGCGACGCGCGCCGCAAGGCGGAAGCCGCGATGCAGGAGAAGATGCAGGCGCTGACCGGCGGCCTGCAATTGCCGCCGGGGCTGGGTCTCGGCTAGCAAACATGCCCACTGCCGTCGCCGGTCCCGAAATCGAACGCCTGATCCAGTTGC
>NZ_DASYMN010000228.1:0-23398 GCF_036009065.1 Bradyrhizobium sp.
TTAACGTACCCACCTCGCGCGGCAAGGCACCGCGCGCGCCCAAGGCTAGGCGCAGCGCCTCCCGGCGCTCCACCAACCAGGCCATCGACCGTTCCGGGGCCCCGGTCCGGCCAGCTCTCGCTCTGTCCGCTGAAGGATCGCCTCTAGAAGCGCTCCGTCCTCGGACAGGATTTGTTCATGATATGTTCTTATAGGAATGGTGTCAACCATAAACTTTTGGTTGAGCCGGCAAAAATTCTTTCGAGACGCCGCGCTGACGCGCGGCCCTCAGGATGACGGTCTGATATCTTGCAGTTCCGCCGCCTCCAGCGGCTTGCGGCCGCGGATCAGATCCGACGCCTTGTCGGCGATCATCAGGGTCGAGGCGTTGAGATTGGCCGAGATCATCCGCGGCATGATCGAAGCATCGACCACGCGCAGGTTCTGCAGGCCGTGCACGCGCAGCTGGTCGTCGACGACAGCCCATGAACTGTCGGCCGGTCCCATCCGGCAGCTGCAGCCCGGATGGAACGTGGTGGTGCCGCGCTGCGTTGCCGCCGCGAGGAATTCATCGTCGGTCTGCACATCGGGCCCCGGAAAATCCTCGTGATCGTAATAGGGCGCGAGCGGTTTGGACGCGAGCAGCCGCCGCGCCAGCTTCATGCCGGCGACGACCACGCGGCGATCGAGCTCGGCGACCAGATAATTGGTCTGGATGATCGGCGGCGCGAACGGATCGGCCGAGCGGGCGCGGACGTAGCCGCGGCTTTCCGGCCGCTGCTGCCACGACGCCACCGTCATGCCGGGCTGGTCCTCGAGCTGTCCCTGCACGCCCTCCTTGTAGCTCGCGGGCGTGAATGTCAGCTGCAGGTCGGAGCTCTCGGTGGTCTCGCCGGAGTGCCAGAAGCAATAGACCATGGTCGGCGACAGCGACAGCAGGCCGCGCCGCGTGGTGGCCCATTTCAGAGCCTCGACCCACAGGCTGAGGCCGCGCCTGAGCTCGTTGATGGTCTTGATGTTCTTTACGCGCGCGACCGAACGCGGCGCGTAGTGGTCCTGCAAGCCCTCGCCGACGCCGGGCAGCGCGTGGCGCACCGCGATGCCGAGCGAAGCCAGCAGCTCCGGCGATCCGACGCCGGACAATTGCAGCAGTTGCGGCGAGTTGTAGGTGCCGCCGGCGAGGATCACTTCCTTGTTGGCGCGCACCTCGACGGGTTGGCCGCCCTTGCCGCCTTTGATGTAACGCACGCCGATCGCGCGCTTGCCGTCGAACACGATCTCCGTCGCATGCGCATGGGTGCGCACATGTACGTTGGACCGTTTCCTCGCAGGATGCAGAAACGCGGTCGCGGCGCTGACGCGCCGCCCGTTCTCAATCGTGCGCTGGGCGTAGGAGACGCCCTCCTGGATCGCGCCGTTGTAATCGGGGTTGCGCGGAATGCCGAGGCTCATCGCGCCCGCCATGAACGCCTCGCAGAGCGGATCCCGCCACTCCATCGTCGAGACGGTCAGGCTGCCCTCGCGTCCGCGAAATGTATCCTCGCCCTCGCCGATGCGCCGCTCCAGCCGCTTGAAATACGGCAGCACGTCCGGATAGCCCCAGCCGCGGTTGCCGAGCTGTGCCCAGGTATCAAAATCCTGGCGCTGGCCGCGATTGTAGATGTGGCCATTGATCGAGGAGGAGCCGCCGAGCGTTTTTCCACGCGGCGCATAAATACTCCGGCCGCCGGTCCAGGGACCGGGCTCCTGCTGGTAGGCCCAGTTGATGCCCTTCATATGAAACGTCTTGATGAAACCGGCCGGCAGATGGATGTAGGGATGCCAATCGCGGGGCCCGGCTTCGAGCACGCAGACGCTGGTGCCGGCATCCTCGCTCAGCCGGTTGGTGAGCACGCAGCCGGCCGAGCCCGCGCCCACGATCACATAATCGAATGTGTCCATGCCCTACCGCGCCTTTTCGTTCAGTTGATAGTCGAGATGCGCCTTTACCGTCGGCCATTCGCCGGCGATGATGCTGTAGACCACGGTGTCGCGCAGCGTGCCGTTCGGCGCGATCATGTGGTTGCGCAGGATGCCGTCCTGTTTCGCGCCAAGCCGCTCGATGCCGCGCCGGCTCTGATGATTGAAGAAATGCGTGCGGAATTCCACCGCGATGCAATCCAGCTTTTCGAATGCATGCGTGAGCAGCAGCAGCTTGCACTGGGTGTTGAGCGCGCTGCGCTGGACGCGTTTAGCGTACCAGGTCGAGCCGATCTCGACGCGGCGGTTGGATGCATCGACATTCATGTAGGTGGTCATGCCCGCGATTTTCCCGTCGCCATCGAACACCGTCCACGGCAGCATGGAGCCTGATTGCTGCAGGCCGAGACGGCGGTCGATTTCCTTGCGCATGTCGTCGGGCTTCGGCACCAACGTGTACCACAGCTTCCACAGCTCGCCGTCTTTCACCGCTTCGGTCAGCCCGTCCTGATGCTCGTGCGACAGCGGCTCGAGCCGCGCATGCGGGCCTTGCAGGATTACCGGTTCAAGCCAAGGCATCAACAAACAAGTCCCTTCGTCATCCTGAGGAGCCGCGTGAAGCGCGGCGTCTCGAAGGATCGCCACATGCGCCCGCGGCCATCCTTCGAGACGCGCCCAAGAGCGCGCTCTTCAGGATGACGGTTACGGTTGCGGGTCGACATCATCACTTGTTGAGAAAATTGAGCGGCAGGCCGGGACGCGCCCAGTCCATCGCGATGAGTTCGCCTTTGCCGGACAGCGTGATATAGGCGGTCTTGAGCTCGGGCCCGCCGAAGGCGATGTTGGTGGTGACGCGGTCGCCGGTCGGCACTTGCTCGACGATGGCGCCGTCGGGCGCGATCACCGAGATGCAGCCGGAGACCAGCGTCGCGACGCAGACATCGCCGCCGGCTTCCACCGCGAGCGAATCGAACATCTGATAGCCGCCGAGCCCGGCGATCGGCTTGCCGCGCTCGCCGCGATAGATCACGTCGCGCGGTTTTACTTCGCCGGGGGCGGACAGATCGAACGCCCACAGCCGCGCGGTCGGCGTCTCCGCGACATAGACGGTGTTTTCATCGGGCGACAGGCCGATGCCGTTGGCCGGAAGCATGCCGAACACCTGCTCCGTCAGCTCGGTTGCGCCGGGCTTCATGTAATAGACCGCGCCGACATCCATGTCGCGGGCGCGCCGCTTGCCGAGATCGGTGAACCACAGCCCGCCATGGCTGTCGAACACCAGATCGTTCGGTCCCTTCAGCGGATGCTCGCCGCATCTGTCGAACAGGGTTTCGACCTGGCCTGAGGCGAGATCGATGCGCTGGATCGAGCCGCCGATATATTCCGCTGGGCTGGGCGGACCGGGCATCATGGTGCCGCGTGAGGGCATCCAGCCGAATCCACCATTGTTGCAGATGTAGCATTTGCCGTCCGGCCCGATCGCGGCGCCGTTGGGGCCGCCGGGAATTTCGGCCACGACTTCCTTGCGGCCGTCCGGCCAGACCCGCGTCAGCCGTCGCCCGCGAATCTCGACCAGCACCACCGATCCATCGGGCATCGCCACCGGCCCCTCGGGAAATTCGAGGTCGGTGGCCAGAACACGAACATTGGACATCGGAACCTCCCGGCTTTTCTGTTTGCCGGCGGGTTTCCGCGCGCGCAACACGTTGGCGCGATGTTAGATCGAACCCGAAGCCCAAGTAAATGCCGGGCGGCCGCCGAGAGCTGGGAGTTGTTCGGACCGCTGATGAGCGGCGAGAAATCCTGAAAAGTCCAGCTCACCTCTCCCCGCAGGGAGAGGTAAGGAAGCTGCGAGCGGATTATTTTGCCGAAAGCTGTCGCTCCAGCGCATCGATCCGCTGCTGCTGCGCTTCGAGCAGCGCAACCTGACGCTGGACCACCACGACGAGATCGGCCACGACATTCTGCGTCTTGACGACGTGAGGCTTGCCGTCGTTGAGACCGACCAGGGCCGGATCGACCGCCGCGACTTCTTCGGCGATCAGCCAGTGCTCGGGAACATCGGGGGTCGCCTTGTAGGAGCCGGTTTGCGGCCGCAGCGCCATGATGTTGGCGAGCGCCACGTTCGACGGAAGTTCGCCCGTAATATTCTTGAACTGCCGCGAGGAGACGATGCACGACAGAAGTCCGGCGCCGTCGCTCTTAATGCCGGCGCCGCAGCCTGTTAGCGCGAACAAGTTAACGGCGCCGTTTTCGTCAATCCGCATTCTCTCCGTAAGGGCTCCGGCATTTGCTTTCGTCCACATGCGCAGGTTGCCGCCCCGGTCAAGCGCGGTAGCCCCCGCTGTGTCCGCGAGGATAGCCGCGACCTGATTGGCATTTGGTGCGCCGGTATTGGCAGTGGCGAAGAACCCCAGGTGCCCCGCGGTGTTTGCAGCCGCGTCGGCCTTGGAACTCACCAGTTCAAGCAAACCGCGCGTAGTCCCACCGTGCACCGTCAGGATATGGGTCGCGAACGCACTGCCGAGCCCGGGGCTCGCCGTACCGATGCCGACATTGCCGGCAGCATTGATATCGATGCTGCTGGTGGGCGCCCCGGGCCGGATGCGGAACGGCAACCGGCTGCCGCCGGTGAGGTCGCGGACGAAGAAGTTCGCCTCGTTGGCGCCGATATCCCAGGTCTGCGCGGTAAAGCCGCTGGCGGTGGTCTGTTCGAACCGCTGCGCGGGAGTGTCGCCGGTAGCGATGTGGATATTGAGCCCGGGTACCGCGGTCTTGATGCCCAGCCTGCCGGCATTGTCGACGAACAACGAGTTGGTCGGCGCGGCTCCGACGATAGTGAACGGCACTGTCGACGTCGTTATGTTCTCGATGGAAAACTTGTTCAGCCCGCCGGACGCCGAATCGTTGGCGGTGAGCTGCCAGTCATTGTTGGGAAAGCCCGCCCCCGTGCTGGTATCGTCGAACTTGATCCGGGTGTTGTTCTCCTTCAGCCTGATCGTATCGAAGCCGAAGGCTTCGCCATCGACGCAATCCAGCCCAACGCAGGCGCTGCCCTGCACGATAAGATCGTCCGCAATGACGAAGTCGGCCCTCGCCTTGCCGCTTGCGATCAACGTCGCGCCAAGCATGAGGGCGACGACGCGCGTGCTCGCAAATGCCTTGTGCTTAATCATGATGACCTCCCTTATTTCTGACGCTTGGCTTCTTCACGCGCGGACGGGTCGTATTTCACGATGGTGCCGCCCTTGACCTGGAACTGGCCGCTCGTGGATACGCTCTTGAGTATCGAGGTGGTCGGACCTCCGTCGCGCCCGTTGTCCAGCGCGGTCCTCACCGGGAGCTTTTCGTCGGTGGCGGCGGTCAACTGATACAGGTAGTCGCCGTCATCGATGGTGCCGAGCTTGCGCAGGTCGATCACCGGCGAGCCTGTCCTGTGGTGGGCACTGGCGTTGAGGCCATTTGGGCCGGAAATGGTCAGCGTGAGGTTGCTGTAGGGGCCCGTGATATCGAACACGATCTCGGTGTCGGTGAATTTCTGCGGCGCGTTCAAACCTTGCGCCCAGCATGTGCTTGAAATGCCGACGGCGAAACATGCCGCCAAGCCGAATGCTGCCAATTTCATTGGGTCTTCCTCCTGTTCAAGGTAGCTGCGGGAATGTACGGGTTGGTTGCGGCACGGCACGAGCGAGCAAACGTCATAAAAGTTTAACGGCCCGCGCCCGCATTTCGGGCTCGTGGGCAGCATCCTATCATTGCGCTTGAGCTTTAATCAACCAAGAGATGTCAACGCGCGCACGAAAGATTGTCGTGCTATCGCGGCGCCCCTTTAATCCGGCGCGCAATCTGCACCCGCGGCCGCGCAATTTATTTCGCGCTATCCTTCGCCGGTGATGCACCGTCTTTTGCAGGCGGCGGCGCTTTTTGCTCTTTGTCATTTTTCTGCGCCGACTGCAATTCCTCAACGGTCTTTTGCAGGCCGACGACGGTGCTCTTCAGACCTTCGATCTGCCGGTTCGCGGCATCGAGTTTCTGCCGGTGATCCCCGCCGAGTTTCGTGATCGTCTTCATCAGAAAATCCACATTGCTCTGAAGGCAGCTGGTTCTGCGTTCCATGGTCTTCTCGACCGTGCAGATTTCGATGCCGGGAACGTCCTGGGCGTCCGCGCTGCCGGATGCCAGCACGCCGGCCAGCAGCGATAAAGACGTCACCAAAACCAATCGGCCGATCATCGGGGCCCTCATCGATTGCGCCAAAATGCCTGAAACAGCCAAGCGGCGCTTTCCACGCCGTGTCAACGGGCCGGCGCGAAATGCCGAGGAGAACATACTGCAACCTCATTCGCGCGCTGAGATTTGCCAACGATCGCGGCTCACAGGGCCGTGATACCAGCAGGCTTGCGGAACGGCCACCGATGCAAGCACCTTTCGGTGCAGGGAGAACCATGTCATGGCAACGCGCGAACGACGTCTGGCTGAATTCAACGGCAACGGCGAGCCGCCACCGGATCAGCCGGTGCAGGTGCTGTGCGAGGATCAAAGCGGCACGTATCAATTGCCGTTCGCGTGCCGGTGGGTCGACGGCCAATGGCGCAACAGCGAATCCGGCAGCGCGGTGCAGGCAACGGTGGTCGGCTGGCGGCTGCCGCGCTTTTAGAGGCTGCGGCGGCCTGGACGAGGCGGAACTGTGCCACAATGCGACTGGGTATCGCCGAAGTCTTAAGGTTTGGAACGCGCCCGGAACGAAACGCGCCCGAATCGGCGGCCGACAGTTGCTCCGTTCGGCTCATTGCCAGATGTCGAGAAAGCCGATCGGCACCACACAACATGCAGTGCGACGGCTGCGGCGATCTTGATTTGTCGTAACCCCCATCGTTAACCGGTCCCGGCCGCTGGGCGCCCCGCCAAGGCCGCCGTCATTTCCAGCGCGTCACCGGCGGCACCTTGTCGGTGGCCGGCGGCATCTCGACGGTCTTGAAGTCGGCCGGACTTACGATTTCGAGATATTCCATGTCCGGCGAGTAGTCGTACAGGTAATGCACGATCCCCGGCCGCTGGTGCACCACGTCGCCGGCCTGCACCAAGGTCGGCTTGTCCTCATACATGAACCGCGCCCAGCCCTTGGTCATGATCACGATCTGGAAATCGCAATCGTGACGGTGCCAGCCGGTGCCGTCTTCCGGGGGCATTTCGGGGTTGGCCTTGACCAGATGGCAGATCACCTGTCCGCCGGTCGCGTCCGCAATGCCGAGGTCGCGGTAGAGAAAGAAATCGCGCAGGCCTCCCCCGGTGAATTCGGTATCGCCGGGCTTGTTGTGGGAAAATTTGTTGACGACAGCGTGCTGATTCATCGGAAGGCCTCCACTGTTTCAGTTCGCGTGACGAGATTCGGGGAGCGTCCAATTTTTTGGCAGCTCGTGAATCGCCGTGTTCGCAGCTTCATGGTGCTATGCGAAAATCGCGCCAGCCGCGGTGCGCTGCAGCGATTTCAGCGACGGCGACGCTTGAGGACGCGAAGCTGCTGCAGGCAGGCCGGAATTGATTTGACCGGATCGCCTGCCGGCGCGGCGGAGACGCGGCGCTCAACCCTCTCCGAATGATTCTTGGCACGAAGTTGAGCATGCCCGCTCCTTGAGCCCGTCAAACGGGCAATCCGGAGCGCGGGCTGCCTAATATTCGACCTCAAGCTCCTCGATGTCGGCGGGCTCGGCCTTGGCGGCTTCGATCCATTCCTGCATCTCCGGCATCGCCATCACCATACCGGCATAGGCCGTCAGCGTCTTGTCCAGCTTCACGTCATAGGTCATGAAGCGGGTCACCACCGGGGCATACATCGCGTCCGCCATGGTGCGCTCGCCGAACAGGAACGGCCCGCCGGATTTCGCCAGGCATTCGCGCCAGATCGAGCAGATGCGATCGATGTCGCCTTGCGCGCGGGTCCAGATCTTGAAGCCGGGAAAATGGCCCTTCAGATTGACCGGCAACGACGCCCTTAGGGTGGTGAAGCCGGAATGGATTTCCCCGCAGATCGAGCGGCAATGCGCCCGCAGCACCCGGTCCGCGGGCAACAGACCCGCATCAGGCATGACCTCGTTGAGGTATTCGGCAATCGCCAGCGTATCCCACACCGTCGCCCCCTCGTGGCGCAGGCACGGCACCAGGATCGATGACGACAACAACAGGATTTCGGCCTTCGCCGAGGCGTCGTCCGGTTCGGTGACGATCTCGTCGAATTCCAGGCGAGAGAATTTGGTCAGCAGCCAGCCGCGCAGCGACCATGACGAATAGTTCTTGCTGCTGATGGTCAGTGTCGCCTTGGCCATGGTTTTCCTGCGCCTCAACGCGTGATGGGACGTGCGACCGCCGCTCTGCCCGAGCGCTCAGCCGCCAAACGCGCAATGCCTGCGCTTTCGCGCATTTTGTGCAGCAAGCGACGTGCCAGTTTGGGAGGCCATCCGGCCGGCGCTGGCTTCGATATTGCATGGCATCCAAAAACCGGAAAAGAGACGCATGATGTCGGTGATGTATCAGGCCTATCAGAACCACATGGACCTGACCGCGCCGTGGCGGACCGGGGCCGCATCGGCGCTGAAATACCTCAACCTCGTGCCCCAGGGCGTCTCCGACAGGCTGTTCGGCCGGCTCGCGGCCGCGCTCGAACTGATCTCGCGGACGTCGCCGACCTACGCGCGTCCGCCCTACGGCATCGACAAGGTGCTGGTTGGAAATCAGGAGCTGGAGGTGACCGAGGAAGTCGTGTTCGCGACGCCGTTCGGCTCGCTGCTGCATTTCAGGAAGGAGAATTCCCCGGCGCAGCCACGCATGCTGCTGGTGGCGCCGATGTCGGGCCACTTCGCGACGCTGCTGCGTGGCACCGTGAAAACGCTGCTGCAGGATCACGACGTCTACATCACCGACTGGCACAATCCGCGTGACATCCCGCCGGCCGAAGGAAAATTCGGCCTCGACGAATATACCGAGCACCTCATCACCTTCATGAACGAACTCGGCCCGCGCTCGCACATGGTGGCGATCTGCCAGCCTTCGGTGTCGGCGCTGGCCGCCGCCGCGATCATGTCGGAGGACAATCATCCGGCGCGCCCCGCGAGCCTGACCCTGATGGCGGGCCCGATCGACACGCGAATTGCGCCGACCAAGGTCAACGATTTCGCCAAGAGCAAGCCGCTGACATGGTTTACGGACAACCTGATCAACTACGTGCCGTTGCAGTGCAAGGGCGCGTTCCGGCAGGTCTATCCGGGCTTCGTGCAGCTCACCGCCTTCGTGTCGATGAATCTGGAGCGCCATATCAAGCAGCACGTCGAACTCGCCGACCTTCTCGCCAAGGGTGAAACCGAGAAGGCCGAAATCATAAAAACCTTCTACGACGAATATTTCGCGGTGATGGATTTGCCTGCGGAGTTTTACATCGAAACCATCCGCGATGTGTTCCAGGAACACCTGCTGCCGCTGGGCAAGCTGACCTGGCGCGGCCGGCCGGTGAACTGCGCGTCGATCAAGCGGATGGGCCTGATGACGGTGGAAGGCGAAAAGGACGACATCTGCGCGATCGGCCAAACGCTGGCCGCGCAGGATCTCTGCACCGGCGTGCGCGCCTACCGCAAGGTGCATCACATGCAGGCCGGCGTCGGCCATTACGGCGTGTTCAGCGGCCGGCGCTGGAACACCGAGATTTACCCGCTGCTCCGCGATTTCGTGCACGTCAATTCGTGACCCAGCCTGACATCGAGTTCAGCCCACCTCTCCCATCGGGAGAGGTCGGATCGCTCTTGCGATCCCGGTGAGGGGTTACGGCCTTAACGATAGATTGTAACCCCTCACCCCAACCCTCTCCCAACGGGAGAGGGAGCGCGCTGCCGTTGTCGAAACGTCAACACAACCTTTCAAACCCGGTCGATCAACTCTGGGCTAACATCCGTCTGCGGAGTACCATCGCCGCAAGCAACCAAGACGGCCGGAACAAGAGCCGTTCATCAGGGAGAAGTGCTCATGAAATCGATTTCGATCGGTCTTCGCGCGTTGGTTTTCGGCATCGCCGGCGTTCTGTTGCTGGCAGGTTCAGTTAGCGCCGCCGAAGTCCGGGTGATGATCTCCGGCGGGCTCTCCGCGGCCTACAAGGAATTGGTCCCGGAATTCGAGCGTGCCACCGGCAACAAGGTCATTACGGTCCACGGTCCCTCGATGGGCACCACGGCAAACGCAATCCCGGTCCGGCTGGAGCGCGGCGAGGCCGCCGACGTACTGATCATGGTCGGCTACGCGCTCGCAGATTTGGTGAAGCAGGGCAAGGCCGTCGCCGACAGCCGCGTCGATCTGGTGAAATCGCCGATCGGCATGGTGGTGCGGTCAGGCGCGCCGAAGCCGGATATCAGTTCGGTAGACGCGCTGAAGCGCACGCTGCTGGCGGCGAAATCGATCGCCTATTCCGATAGCGCCAGCGGCGTCTATGTCTCGACCGAATTGTTTCAGAAGCTCGGCATTGCCGATGAGGTGAAAGGCAGGCACCGCGCGATCCCGGCCGAGCCGGTGGCCGGCGTGGTGGCGCGCGGCGACGCCGAGATCGGCTTCCAGCAGATCAGCGAATTGTTGCCAGTGCCGGGCGTCGACATCGTCGGGCAGCTGCCGCCCGAGGTTCAGAAGATCACCGTGTTCTCCGCAGGCATCGCCAGCGCGTCGAAGGAGCCGGACGCCGGCAAGGCGCTGATCAGGTTTCTCGCCTCGCCGGCGGCGGCTCCGGTGATCGTCAAGAGCGGCATGGAGCCGATTGCCACGGCCTCGACCGTCGGGGCGAAGTGATGCGGCCAACACCGTCATTGCGAGCCAACGTCGGCGCGAACCGCCGCCGATGACGCGAAGCAATCCAGAGTCCGGGCTCAGACTGGATTGCTTCCTCGCAAGTGCTCCTCGCAATGACGCCGGCGACTACTTAACCCGGATCGGATTGTCCTTCAGGCCGTTGTTATCGTAGGCCTTCCGCAACATGCCATTCGTCGTCGCATCGGTCATGAACTTGGTCGCAAAGGCTAGCGCCAGCGGATGGTTCGGCGGCACCGCCACCGCGGTCACGGTCTGCTTGAAGGTTTCATCCAGCACTCGCGTGCCCGGAAGCTTCTTGGCCATGGCGTTGAGCTGGTCGCGCGACAGCGCAAACGCATCGACTTCGCCGTTCTTCAAGAGCCCGAAAATCTCGTCGTAGGTCTGGTAGCCCGTGACCTTGGCGTTTTTCAGATGCGCGATCGCGCCGCGCATGGTGGTGGTGTTGTTGACTGCCGCGACTTTTGTGCCGGGCTGATCGAGCGTCTGGAAGTTCGTCGCGGGAGAGCCGGCCTTGACGATGTAGGTGGCATCCGCGACCTCATAGATCGGTCCGAACGACATTCGTCCTTCCCGCTCCGGATCTTTCGGCAGGAACGTGACATCCCAGGTGCCCTTCGACGCGGCGTCGACGATCTGTCCGGAATTCTGGTGCGCGACATATTCGACGGGCACGCCGAGCTGCGCCGCCATTTCCTTGCCGAGATCGACCGGCACGCCGGCATAAGCTCCGGTCTCGGTCTTGGTCGACCAGAACGCGCCACCCGCCGGGCTGATCGCGATCGCCACCCGCAGCTTGCCGGTCGGCGCGATCTCATCTTTCAAGGGATCGGCGCCTGCGGGACCGGCCATCATCATTGAGACACCCAGAACAAGGCCGCAGACGCGCGGCAAATTGCGATTGAACATTGGATTTCCTCCACACCGGGTTTGCCCGGTCCGTTAATACTCTTCGTCATCCTAAGGAGCCGCGCATCTTGCGCGGCGTCTCGAAGGATCGCCGCAGGCGCTTGTGGCCCATCCTTCGAGGCTCGCCGTGAAGAACGGCGAGCACCTCAGGATGACGGTGGAATGTAGCTGAAGGTTTGGAGCACGTATAGTTGAGCCCCGCCTAGTTCGCCTGCGCCGCCGGCACCTTGATCTCCGACGGCAGGATGATCGCCGCGGCGATCACCAGCAGGCACAGTGCAGCGAAGGCATGCAGCATGGTGACGAAGCCGCCCCGCTCGTACAGCCACGCTACCAAGCCGACCGAAGCGCCCGCCGCGGTGAAGCCGACGAAATAGCGCACCGCGTAGGCGCGCGAGCGCCATTGCTCGGTGGTGTATTTGCCGATCATGGCGTCGTTGACGGTCACCTGACCGAAGGCGCCCATCACGATGCCGATCGCAGCCAGGATCAGCAGAAGATTTGACGACGTGGCCGCCAGATACATGAACGGCGCCAGCATGAAGGACAGCGGCAGCATGACAGCCTTCAAGGAATGGCGATCGATCAGCTTGCCAATGGTGTATTGCGTCATCGCACCGAATACATAGACGCAGGCTGCGATCACGCCCAGTAGCGCCGGGCTGCCGGTCAGGTCAGCCAGCCGCTCCGCGAACAGTTTCGGCAGCGAAATGGTCACTGCATTGAAGGTGGTCGATATGGCGATCACCACGATCAGCAGCGCCAAAAACACGCGCCACATGTCGTTTTTCGCCACCCGCGCCTGCGCCGCGGCCTGCTTGAAGCCCGAGCGATCCTCATGAACCACCATGCGCATGAACGCCACGCCGATCAGGATGGTGACGATGCCCGGCATGATGAAAGCCCAGCGCCAGCCGAGGAACTGACCGATCACGCCGGTGACCAGTGCCGACGACGCCACGCCGAGATTGCCCCAGACGCCGTTGAGGCCCATCTCGCGGCCGAGCCTGTCGGCATAGGACACGATCATCGCGGTGCCGACGGGATGATAGATCGAGGCGAACAGGCCGATCGACAGCAACGCCGCGCCAAGCTGCAGCGGCGTCTGCACGAGGCCGACCGCGATCATCGACAGGCCGATGCCGGCAAAGAAGATCGCCATCATGTGGCGCCGGCTCCAGCGGTCGCCGAGCCAGCCGGTCAGCAGCGAGCCCGCGCCGAAGGCGACGAAGCCCGGCGTGGCATAGGGCAACAGCTCCGAATAGGCCATGCCGAGGGCCGGACCCATCACGATGACGGCGGCGGCAAAGATCAGCATCGCATAATGGTCGATGAAGTGCGCGGCGTTGACGAAGCCGATCACCTGGGTCGGGCTGTTCATTGAGCGAATTCCTGCAATTTCCTCAAAACAGGTTATACGTTCTTGTGCTGACGGGATGTGGCCAATGAGTATCGCCGAAACGCCAATCGCTGCCATCCGCGCAAGTCATTTTGCGACCGGCGACGGCATCCATCTGGTCGCCCGCAACTACCGGAAAGGCGTCCGGCTCGGCACCCATATGCACCGCGAGGCGCAACTGGTCTATGCCGCCAAGGGCACGATGCAGGTGACCACGCCGAAAGGACGCTGGCTGGTGCCGCCCGACCGCGCGGTGTGGGTGCCGGCGCGGCTGGAACATTCCATCGACGTATTGGCGGATATCCAGATGCGCACGCTGTATTTCGATCTGGCGTGGCTGGCGCGGGAGCACCGCAGCCGGAGTCTGGAAGCCGAATTCGTGGTGCGGGTATCGCGGCTGCTGCACGAATCCATTCTCGCGCTGTTCGATGGCCGCGACGAACCGGGGCGCACCGATCTGTTGATCCGGCTCGCCATGCTGGAATTGCACCAGGCCGAAGACCCCGCCACCTTCATTCCGCTGCCGCACGAGCCGCGATGCCGCCGCGCCGCCGAACTCGTGCTGGCCGATCCGACTGAAACCCACGACATCGCCGATCTCGCCCGCGAGGTCGGCACCTCGGCGCGAACGCTGTCGCGGCTGTTCTCGGCGGAAACGCAATTGAGCTTCAAGAGCTGGTGCCAGCGCGCACGCATCGCGACCGCGATCGAGCGATTGTCGATGTATCCGAATCTGTCGGTCAAACAGCTCGCCGCCGATCTGGGTTACGCCAGCTTTCCGGCATTCTCCCACGCCTTCCGGCAGGTCACCGGCAAGACGCCGACGGAGTTTGCGGAGGAGAAGTGACGCCAACGGCGTCATGCGCGGGCTTGACCCGCGTATCCATCAATCTTCACAAGAGTCTTTCGAAGTGGATGGATGGCCGGGTCAAGCCCGGCCATGACGACTCTTATCTCGGCACCACCGCGGTCGCTTCGATCTCGACCCGCGCGGCTTTCTCGACCAGGCGCACCACCTGCACCAGCGCCATCGCCGGATAATGCGCGCCAAAGACATCTCGGTAGACCTGGCCGAGCGCTTTCAGATTCGCCAGATACTCTTCCATGTCGACGACATACCAGGTGAGCCGCACCAGATGCTCCGGCTTCGCGCCGGCTTCCGCAAGAATCGCGACGATATTTTCCAGCGCCTGCCGCACCTGGGCCACGAAACCGTCGGCTAGACGTCCTGCTGTATCCCAGCCGATCACGCCGCCGGTCACGACGATAAGCCCGTCCGCGGCCATGCCGTTGGCATAGCCTTTCGGCGCCGGCCAGCCGCTCGGCTGCAACACTTGCGGGCTCACCGGCAATTCTCCTTCACGGTCGCATTCAACAAATTCATTCCGCCGCTGTTCCAGCTACGGCGCCGCCTTGCGCCATCTGCCGCAACGCGAACCGCTTCAGCTTGCCGGTTTCGGTCTTCGGCAATTGGGTAACGAACTCGATTGCGCGCGGATATTTGTAAGGCGCGATCTCGCGCTTGACGTGATCCTGCAATTCGACCGTGAGCGCATCGTCTCCGGCAATTCCCGCGGCCAGCACCACATAGGCCTTGACGATCATGCCGCGCGCCTCGTCCGGCGCGCCGACCACGCCGCATTCGGCAACGGCGGGATGCGTCAGCAACGTCGCTTCGATTTCCGGGCCCGCGATATTGTAGCCGGAGGACACGATCATATCGTCGGAGCGGGCGACAAACGACAGACGGCCGTCCGCGCCCTGAACAAACGAATCGCCGGTCAGATTCCAGCCCTCGCGCACGTAGTTCGACTGCCTCAAGTCGGCGAGATAGCGGCACCCGGTCGGCCCGCGAACCGCAAGCTTGCCGACACGGCCTGCAGGCAATTCGTTCATCTCATCATCGACGATTCTGGCCTCATAGCCGGAGACCGGGAGCCCCGTGGTTCCGGCGACCGCATCGCCAACCCGGTTGGAAATGAAGATGTGGAGCAGTTCGGTGCTGCCGATGCCGTCGAGAATCGGCTTGCCGGTCTTGCGGATCCAGCTTTCGAAAACCGGCGCCGGCAAGGTCTCACCTGCCGAGACCGCGAGCCGCAGCGACGACAGGTCCGCGCCCTCGTCGATCGCGGCCATCATCGCCCGATACGCGGTGGGCGAGGTAAAGCATATCGTCGCCTTATAGGTTTCGATGATCCTGACCATTTCCGCCGGCGCCGCGTTTTCCAGCAGCGTCGCGGTCGCACCGAACCGCAGCGGAAAGATCGCCAGTCCCCCGAGCCCGAATGTGAAGGCAAGCGGCGGGGAGCCTACGAAGACATCGTCCGGCGTGACGTTGAGGATTTCCCGCGCATAGCCGTCCGCGACGATCATGAGGTCGCGATGAAAATGCATCGTCGCCTTCGGCTCGCCGGTGGTGCCGGAGGTGAATCCCAGCAGGGCAACGTCATCCCGGCCGGTCCTGACCGCATCGAACTTGACCGGCTTGTTGAGCGCGATCCGGTCGAGTTCGGCATCGTGATTCGACGTGCCGTCGAAATTGACGACCTGCTTGAGGAACCGGCTGGTCTTAGCACATGCGACCAGTTCGTCGGCGATCCGGCTGTCGGTGAGCGCGAGCGCGATCTCGGCCTTGTCGATGATCTTGGTCAATTCACCGGCACGGAGCATCGGCATGGTATTGACGACCACGGCTCCCGCTTTCGTCGCGCCCAGCCATGCGGCGACCAGCGCCGGATTGTTGCCCGAACGTATCAGAACGCGGTTGCCCGGCTTGACGCCGTAGTTTTCGACCAGCGCATGTGCAAGCCGGTTCGACCAATCCGCCAGTTCCTTGTAGGTCCGCTGGCGGCCGTTGCCGATCAGCGCGATATTGTCGCCGAGCCCCTTCTCGACAAGCCGGTCGGTCAGTTCGACCGCGGCATTGAGATATTCGGGATACTGGAATTCGGGACGGTCGAGGATCAACTCCGGCCACTCAGAGAACGGCGGAAGATTTCGTCGCGCAAAATCATCGACATGGCCCGATGGGCCGAGAGCTGGACCGGGGCCTGAAACGCTACCTGACATTTCCATTGCTCCCGCTCCTTGCGGCCTTCCGCGCCGACAATTTTGTCTTGGCGAGCAGCCGCATCAGGTCGCGTACGTCCTTCTCGCCGAGATCGGAAAACATGTCGGCAATCCAGATCTCGTGCTCCGCGGCCATCTTGCGGAACTCGGCGCGGCCGGCCCTGGTCAGCCGGATCACCTGCACGCGGCGGTCCTGATCCGAGGTGCGGCGGTCGAGATGGCCGGATTCGCAGAGCCGCTCGACAAGGCCGGTGACGTTGCCGTTCGACACCATCATCCGCTTGGAAACATCCGACAGCGTCATGCCGTCAGGCGCCTTGTCGAGCTGCGCCATCAGGTCGAACCGCGGCAGCGTCACGTCGAAGCGCTCGCGCAGGCGGCTGCGCACCTCGCCCTCGATCAGCGTGGTGCAGGTCAGCAGCCGCAGCCACAGCCGCAGCTCGTCGCCGTGATCCTCGGGCGTTTCGCCGGCCTTGGTTTCGGAATCGAGGATTGTCATCGTCCCACCGTCATTCCGCCGCCAGCGGTTTTGCCGCCGCCCGCAGCTCGGCCCGCGTCTTCGGCTTGCCCTTGATCTTCAGCTCGTCGAAATCCTGACGGTCGCGCACGCTGTTGCGGAAAATCTGTTCCTTGCCCGGCAGGTATTGCGGCGGACAGGCAATGTCCGCGCCGTACCAGGCTGCCGCCTTCAGGGTGAACGACGGATCGACCAGATGCGGCCGTCCCAGCGCCACCAGGTCGGCGCGGCCGGCGGCGAGAATGGTGTTGACCTGGTCCGCAGTGGTGATGTTGCCGACGCACATGGTTGCGACGCGGGCTTCGTTGCGGACCTGATCGGAAAAGGGCGTCTGGAACATGCGGCCATAGATCGGCTGGGCATCGCGAACAGTCTGCCCGGTGGAGACATCGACCAGGTCGACCCCGGCTTCGCCGAACGCCCGCGCGACCGCCACCGCGTCGTCGCCGGTGATGCCGCCCTCCGCCCAGTCGGTCGCGGAAATCCGCACCGACATCGGCTTGTGCGCCGGCCATGCCGCGCGCATCGCCGAAAAAATCTCCAGCGGGTAGCGCAGCCGGTTTTCCAGCGCGCCGCCATAGGCATCGCTGCGCTGGTTGGTCAGCGGGGAGATAAAGCTTGCGAGCAGATAGCCGTGGGCGCAATGCAGCTCCAGCATGTCGAAGCCGCAAGCATCGCCGCGCTGCGCGGCAGCGACGAATTCGGCCTTGACGCGGTCCATCGCGGCGCGATCCATTTCGCGCGGCACCTGACTGTCGGGAAAGTATGGGATCGGCGATGCCGACAGCACGTCCCAGCCACCCTGCTCCAGCGGTCGGTCCATGCCGTCCCACATCAGCTTGGTAGCGCCCTTGCGGCCGGCATGGCCGAGCTGCAGGCAGATCTTGGCCGCGGAATTGGCATGGACGAAATCGACGATGCGCCGCCACGCGGCCTGCTGCGCGTCGTTCCACAACCCGGCGCAGCCTGGCGTGATACGGGCATCGCGGCCGACGCAGGTCATCTCGGTGAAAATCAGTCCGGCGCCACCGATGGCGCGCGCGCCGTAATGCACGAAGTGAAAATCGCCGGGGACGCCTTCCCTAGCCGAATACATGCACATCGGCGATACCACCGCGCGGTTGGCCAATTCCATCTCGCGCAGCCGCAGCGGCTGGAACATCGGCGCCACCGGGTTTTTGATGTCGACATCGAATCCCTTGGCGCAAACCTGCTGCGCGAAAGCGCGGTCGACCTCGGCGACGAATTCCGGCGCGCGCAAAGTGAGATTGTCGTAGGTGATCGCCTTGGCGCGGGTCATGACGCCGAACGCGAACTGCACCGGGTCGAAATCCCAGAAGCGGTCGACATGCTCGAACCAGACCAGCGACACGTCGGCGGCGTGCTGGGTTTTTTCGACTTCCTCGCGCCGGCCGGTCTCATAAAGCTGCAACGCGGCCTCGGTCGTCGGCGCCGAATGCATCGCATCCGCGAGCGCAATGGCGTCTTCCATCGCGAGCTTGGTGCCGGAGCCGATCGAGAAATGCGCGGTTGCCTTGGCATCGCCGAGCAGCACCATGTTGTCCTTGACCCAGCGCTTGCTGCGGATCATCGGGAAATTGCGCCACATCGAACGGTTGGTCAGCAGCGGATAGCTGCCGAGGAACCAGCCGAAAATCTCGTGCATCCGGTCAGCGGATTGCTGTTCGTTCAGGCCCTCCAGGCCGGCGCGCTTGAAGGTTTCGGGATCGGTCTCGAAAATCCAGGTCGAGCGGCCGACTTCGTACTGATAGGCATGCGCGATGAAGGGGCCCCACTCGGTCTCCTGGAAGGCGAAGGTGAAAGCATCGAGTGGTTTTGTCGAGCCCATCCAGGCGAACTTGTTGGAGCGCAGGTCGACCTCGGGCTCGAAATGATCGGCGAATCGTTCGCGAAAACGGCTGTTGATGCCGTCGGCCAGCACCACGAGGTCGGCGTCGGCAAGGCCACCGATCTCGTCGATCTCGGCTTCGAACATCAAATGAACGCCGAGTTCGCGCGCGCGTTCCTGCAGGATGGTGAGCAGCATGCGCCGCGAGCAGCCGCAGAAGCCGTTGCCGCCGACCCGATGCACCGTGCCGCGGAAATGCACCGCGATGTCGTCCCAATAGGCGAATTCCTGGGTGATGCGGCGATAGCTCGGCGGATCGTATTTCTCGAAATTGTCCAAAGTGGCGTCGGAAAACACCACCCCGAAACCGAAAGTATCGTCGGCGCGGTTGCGCTCATAGACCGTGATGTCCGCCTGCGGCCGCTGCTTCTTCAGCAGGATCGCAGAATACAGGCCGGCCGGTCCGCCACCGATGATTGCGATCTTCATGGCCGTCTCCGTGGCAACGCGCCGGGATATATTGGATTACTTTAAACCTAAAGTATCTCTCCGGCAAGCGTTTCCGTGCGTACCCTCGTCATCCTGAGGAGCCGCGCGCTGGCGCGGCGTCTCGAAGGATGGACCACTTGCACTTGTCGCCGCATCCTTCGAGGCTCGCCGTGAAGAACGGCGAGCACCTCAGGATGACGACTCATAATTTGAATCAATTGCCCTGAAACACCGGTTTCACCTTCTTCGAAAATGCCTCGAACGCCCGGGCAAAATCCCCGGTTGTCATGCACAGCGCCTGCGCGATTGCCTCGGCCTCGATCGCCTCCTCTACCGACATCGCCCATTCCATCGCCAGCATGCGCTTGGTCATGGTGTTGGCGAAGGTCGGACCTTCCGAAATCTGTTTGGCGAGCAACTGGGCTTGCACCAGCACATGCTCGGGCGCGACGATGCGGCTGAAAAAACCCCAGCGCTCGCCCTCCTCCGCGGTCATGAAGCGGCCGGTATAGAGCAGTTCCGACGCCCGCGACTGGCCGATGATGCGCGGCAGGATCGCGCAGGCGCCCATGTCGCAGCCGGCCAGGCCCACCTTGTTGAACAGGAACGCGACCTTGGCGCCGACGGCGGCGAGCCGGATATCGGACGCCATGGCGACGATCGCGCCGGCGCCGGCGCAGATGCCATCGACCGCGGCGACGATCGGCTGCGGGCAGGCACGCATGGCCTTGACCAGATCGCCGGTCATGCGGGTAAACGCGGTGAGGCCCTTGGTGTCCATCTGCACCAGCGGCCCGATGATCTCGAACACGTCGCCGCCGGACGAAAAATTGCCGCCGGCGCCGGACACCACGATGGTCTTCACCTCGTCGTCAAAAGCGCAGGCGCGGAAGAAATCCGTCAGTTCGCGGTAGCTTTCAAAGGTCAGCGGATTCTTCCGCTCCGGCCGGTTCAGCGTCACGGTGGCGACGCCATCGACCACAGCGAGCAGAAAATGCTTTGGCGAATAGTCCGCCAGCGGCAGCGTGACGGGATTGGCGGGCTTGCTCATGGAATCTCCAATCTTACAAGTACCTTGTCATGCGCGGGCTTGACCCGCGCATCCATCGATCTTCGCAAGAGTCTTTCGAAGAGGATGGATTGCCGGGTCAAGCCCGGCAATGACGATTTAGGCGGGTCGAGTTCATGCCAACGATGCATTTCTCTATCAAATCTCTCCGCCGGCCACCGCGATGGCCTGGCCCGTGATCGCGCTCGCGCCATCGCCGCATAGCCAGAGCACCGTGTCGGCAACTTCAGCCGGCGTCACCAACCGCCCCTGCGGATTGTGCTTGGCGAGTTCGGCCAATGCCTGCTCCCGGCTGCGCCCGGTCTTGCGCTTGATGGTGTCGATGCTGCCTTCAAGCAAATCCGTCTCGGTGAAACCGGGGCACACCGCGTTCACGGTGACGCCCGTCGTCGCCAGCTCCAGCGCCAGCGAGCGCACCAGGCCGACCACGGCGTGTTTTGCCGCAGCGTAGGCGCTGACATAGGCATAGCCCCGCAGGCCCGCGGTCGAGGCCACCGCCACAATGCGACCGTGGCCCCGCGCCTTCATCGAAGGCAGCACCGCCTGCGTGGCATGAACGACGCCAAAGAAATTTACGTCCATCATGCGCCGGAACAGCGCCGCGTCGGATCTCGCGAACGGCGCCGATTCCGCGGCCCCCGCGTTGGCCACCAGGATGTCGACCGGCTGCCGCGCCGCGGCCTCGGCCACGGCGGCGTTGACGGAGGCCTGATCCGCAACATCGGCAACGACGGCGGCATGCGCCAGACCTTGGGCGACGACGTCATCCAGTGCGGCGCGATTGCGGCCCAGCACCGTGACCGTCGTGCCCGCGCGCGACAGTGCCGCTGCAATTTCACGGCCGATGCCGCGCCCGCCGCCTGTCACCAGCGCATGCGATGAACGTGACAATCCGGACATCAGGCGGCTTTCCACTGGAAGAACTTAAAACCCCGTATATTTTAGGCTTCAAGTTTTTGCAAGAAATGTGCTTTGAGTCATACTTGCGGGCCTGTAGGATTGGCCCGTTTCGACCGCAACGGAGACCTTGGTGCCCGATCCTACGCCCCTGAAAACCAACGATGGCCGCTTCAGTTATGAAGCCAAAGGTGCGCGCGATCTGCCGCCGCTGGCGTTCCTGCATGGCATCGGCGGCGGCGCGCGCGTGTGGCGCGGACAACTCGATGCTTTCAGCGATCGATACCGCGCCATCGCGTGGGACATGCCGGGCTATGGCGGATCGGCGCCGCTGCAAAGCGTCAGCATCCCCGCGCTTGCCGGGGCATTGAAGGATTTTCTGCTTGAGGTCGGCGCGGTCAAACCCATACTTGTCGGGCATTCGATCGGCGGCATGATCGTGCAGCAACTGCTGGCGCACGATCCGATGATCGCCGAATACGTCGTGCTGGCGCAGACCAGCCCGGCTTTTGGCCGGTCCGACGGGGATTGGCAGAAGGAATTCCTCGAGGCTCGCCTTGGGCCGCTCGACCGCGGCGAGACAATGGCTTCGCTGGCCCCAAGGGTCGTCGCCGATCTCATCGGCGACCATGCCGATCCGGCCGGCATCGAGCTCGCATGCGCCTGCATGGCGTCGGTGCCGGAGGCGAGCTACCGTGCCGCGATGATGTCGATGCTTGGTTTTGACCTACGCAAATCGCTCGGACAGATCTGCGTTCCCACCCTAGTGATCGCCGGCGCCAAAGACAAGAACGCGCCCGCGCCGATGGTGAAGAAGATGGCAAGTTTTATTCGCAACGCGACCTATGTCGAGCTGGAAGGCGTCGGGCACCTGGTCGCGCTGGAACAGCCGAGGGAATTCAACGCGGTTCTCGACGATTTCCTGCGCATGGCCTCACCGGCGACCGGATCGGACGCGTGACCATGCAATCTCCCATTTCGCCTGCTGTTGCCGTTGCAATGCCGGACGCGCCGATCTTCGATCCCAGGGCATTTCGCCTGGGCGATGAGCAGGCCGCGATCATCGCGGCCGCGCGTCAACTCGGCCAGGCCGTGTTCGCCGGCCGGGCCGCGGAATACGACCGCAACGCCAAATTTCCCACGGAGAATTACAAGGACCTGCACCGCGCCGGCCTGCTCGGCATCGCGATCCCGAAAAAGCACGGCGGCCTCGGCGCCGACTATCAGACCTATGCGATCGCGGCCGCCGAAATCGGCCGCTATTGCGGCGCCACCGCGCTGACCTGGAACATGCACGTCTGCTCGACGCTGTGGTCGGGTCCCCTCACCGACGATCTCGACATGGATGCTGCGACACGCGCCGAACACGAGGCGCGCCGCGCCGCGCATTACAGGCGTATCGTCGAAGACGGCGCGATCTATTCGCAACCGTTTTCGGAGGGCGGCGCGGCAGCGGCCGGCGGCGTTGCATTCGGCACCGAGGCAAAGCCGACCAAGGGCGGCTGGATCGTCAACGGCAAGAAGATTTTTGCCTCACTCTCGGGCCATGCCGATTATTACGGCGTGCTCTGCACCGAAATTGCCGAGGGCGAAAAGGCCTCGCGCCGCAATACGCTGTATCTTGCGATTCCCGCAAAAGCCGACGGCGTCTCCGTGGTCGGCGACTGGGATCCGCTGGGGATGCGCGGCACGGTGTCGCGCACGCTCATCTTCAAGGACGTGTTCGTTCCGGAGGACGCAGCGCTGATGCCGCGCGGGGTTTATTTTCAGGCAGCGATGCGCTGGCCGCATATGTTTTTGACGCTGTCGCCGACCTATGTCGGCCTCGCGCAGGCGGCTTACGATTTCACGGTGCGGTATCTGCGCGGCGAAATGCCGGGCACGCCGCCGGTGAAGCGGCGGATGTATCCGACCAAGCAGATCGCGGTGGCGCAGATGCAGATCAAGCTGGAGCAGGTCAAGGCGATCTGGTTTCAGGCGGTCACCGAGGCCGGCCCCAATCCGAGCAAGGAGCAGGTGTTGCGTGCTTACGCCGCGCAATATTCCGCGATGGAAGGCGCGAGCGAGATCGCGACGCTGGCGATCCGCACCTGCGGCGGCCAGGCGATGCTGAAGTCGCTGGCGCTGGAGCGCATCTATCGCGACAGCCGCTGCGGCTCGCTGATGCTGCCATGGACCGCCGAGCTCTGCCTCGACCGCATTGGCCGCGAAGCGCTGTACGAGAGCGGCGAGACGGACGACTAGGTGATCGCGCCCCGGACGCAGCGCAGCGCGTAGCTCTTGCGGAGCGGTGCGCTGCAGAGCCGGGGCCGTAACGGGCTCGGTGTTTGTAACGGTCCCGGCTCTGCGGAGCAGCGTAAAGAACGCTGCACCGCGTCCGGGACACGGTGCATTACCTCCCCTCACGAATGCGCGAAAATGTCTTCG
>NZ_DASYMN010000229.1:0-1653 GCF_036009065.1 Bradyrhizobium sp.
GATGGGCTGCCACGCGCAAATGCCGCGGTTTGCGCCTCTAATCGGCCATTCGGGTTGGCCGCCGCGGCACTATCGATTAAATCGGCTATCAATAGAGCAACTTGCAAAATCACGCTGTCGGCGTGATTTTCCGCCTCAAAGTGTGTGGATTTCGCGAGACGCCTGCATCCGTTTCGTGGTCTGATGGAGTTGCAAAACAACCAGATACCGACGAAGTCAACAAGGATGCAGGCGATGTCGCTGAAGGCGATACTATCCACATACTGGCTCCGTGTTCAAGGAGAACTTCTGCCCTGGCTCGATGATGCGATGGACGGTCCGCTGACGGCGCATCACCGGCAATTCGTCAGCGTGCTCGGCCTGACTCGGATCGAGACGTTCCTGCCAAGCTGGCATGGGCTTATCGGGCGTCCGCCCGCCGAGCGCGCGGCCCTGGCCCGCAGCTTCATCGCCAAGGCGGTCTTCAATCTGCCAACCACCCGGCTGCTGATCGACATGCTATCAGCCGACAAGACATTGCGCCGCCTGTGCGGTTGGCAGCGCGCAGGCGAAGTACCAAGCGAATCCACGTTCTCGCGTGCCTTCGCGGAATTCGCCGACAGCGCCCTGCCATCGCGACTGCATGACGCGCTGATCGAGGAAACTCACGCAGATCGCCTGCTCGGGCATATCTCGCGCGACAGCACCGCCATCAAGGCGCGCGAGAAGCCCGTGAAATCAGCCGAGCCGAAGTCACCCGCACAGCCCAAACGCAAGCGCGGCCGCCCTTGCAAGGGCGAGGCGCGTTCGGTCGAGCCGCCGCGCCGGATTGAACGCCAACTCGGCATGACCGTAACCGCCATGCTGCAAGATCTGCCGCAGCACTGCGCTGTCGGCACCAAGCGCAACGCCAAGGGCCATCAGGGGTCTTGGATCGGCTACAAGCTGCACATCGACTCCGCGGACGGCGAGATCCCGATCAGTTGTGTGCTCACAGCGGCGTTCGTGCATGACAGCCAGGTCGCCATTCCGCTCGCCACCATGACCGCCGCGAAAGTCACCAACCTGTACGACCTGATGGACAGTGCCTACGACGATGCCGCCATCAAACAGCACAGCCGCAGCCTCAACCATGTGCCGATTATCGATATCAATCCGCGTGCCACCCCCGGGCTGAAGCAGGAACTGGAGCAAGAGGCGAAGCGGCAACGTTTGGTCGGGCATCGCCTGGCGGAAGACATTCGTTACGGCGAACGCAGCACGGCCGAGCGGGTCAATGGCGGGCTGAAGGACAACCATGGCGGCCGGACCGTGCGGGTGCGCGGAGCCGCCAAGGTGATGTGTCACCTGATGTTCGGGGTGCTCAGTTTCACCGCCCTGCAACTGCTTCGTCTGGTTGCGTAGCGGCCCTTCGCGATCACCATTGCTGCCCTTGCCGCTGCTTTTGGCGGCGAGGCCGCCAGCGGCTTGCCAAAAGAGGTGGGAAACCCCGTCACAGGCCTATGCGGTCATCTGAACCAGGTCAGATCACCTCGGTTCCAGATCTCGGTGCATCTTCCGTCGGGAATTCGGGCGTTTGCGTGGCGGAGTTTTGCAAGTGGCTCCTGTGTAAAGCGTTTCCGGGATGCCGGAAATGATCCAGTGCGCCTCGGCCTTTCTCCAGATTGCCTGACG
>NZ_DASYMN010000230.1:0-1930 GCF_036009065.1 Bradyrhizobium sp.
CGTGTCGAAGGTTGGCTGTTCAACACGAATCGGGTGCGGCGGACCGATGATGGGCTATTTGTGCCGTGTCGGACGATTTTGGCCATCGAGCGCACAAGCAAAATTGCGGCGCGGCTCGCCGAAACTGAAACTCCGTAGCCGCCGATAGATCAGCTCTAGCAGTAGTGCCGGAGATTGATCATCGTATAGGCCAGGGTCTTGAAGGCGTAGTGGACCTGACTGGTATGTGCTCAACCTGGTGCGAGCACGGATGTTCCGTGTAGTGTCATTTTGAGAGCTTGATAAGCGCCGATGCCACGACGTGCTGCGGTTCCGACGACGGACCGGAAGCTGGCGAACAGGTCAGCCCCCCAGTTAGAGCGGAAACCGCCGGTGACTTTTCGGTAGGTGGCGGTGGGACGCAACTCGCGTTCGCTGCTGTTATTGTCTGGGTCGACCTCGGGATGATCGAGGAAGGTGAACAAGTAAGAGCGGCGTTTGCCATATCGCTTTCGCAAGCGGCGGGCATCGCGGGTGATGGGTGCCAGCGCCATCACCGCGTCGAGTTCGCGTTCCAGCCGTTGTCGATAGTGGCGGCGTGTGGTTTGCGCCAGATGATGGCGCCGCCGGGCCAGCACGAAGGCTCGCAATAGCAGCATCTTCATGCGCGGGGCGAAGATGGTGTCACCTGCGTCGATGGCAAATTGGCAATCGCGCAGTTGATGCGCTAGACAAACCTGCCAGTCGGCGGCATGGCCCTGCTGAGCGCTATAAAGATCGGAAACCCATAGTGCCGGGCGATGACCCGCCATCACCTCGCTAACGACGCCGGCCCCTCGGCTGTGGCGAATGACGTGGATGACCACTTCATTGTTCTGGAACACCCAGTTCCAGCAGGTGCGGCCGTCCACCCTGACGCTGGTTTCGTCCGAGCACACCACGCGGGCGCGCCGCAGGCGGGACAGGATTGCGCCGACCTCGGCCTCCATGCACGGCTTGGCGCGCTGGAATGCAGCATCCAGCGCGCCCTCGCTGATGGAAAGCGCAAACAACTCCAGCATCAGCCGGCTCAGCCGGCGGTAGCTGATAGCGTGGGTGAAACGCAGATACAGCGCGAGCGCCACAATGTTGATGCTGAACGGACTGCCTTGCTCCAGCCCATCCGGTAGCGGAGCCAGTGTGGTGCTGCCGCACGCCTGGCACTGTCCCGCATAGAGTTCCACCCGTGTGACCACCGGCATCACCTTTGGCAGCTCGATCTTGTCGTAGCGGTCGATCAGCTGGTGATCGGCGGCGGCAAACAGTGCCTGGCACTGTGCGCAACACATGGGCCGGGCGATCACCGTCTCGTCGGGGGTTGCCGACACTGCGCGGCCACCGCCTTTACGGCCCAGGCTGCCCTGCCGCGGGCCCTTCCGTGGCAACTTGTCTTGGCGATTGGCTTTCTTGTCACGAGACGGCGGTTGACTGGAATTATCCGAGTTTTTCGCCGGCTCACCCAGCCGTGCTTCCAATTCCGCCACCCTCACCGTCAGCGCCTGAACCTGGGCCCAGAGCGCGCGGATCAGCGTGTCTTTCTCGCTATGCGACAGATGATTGAGGTCGGGGAGTTGTGTCACCAGAAGCTTGAATCGTGGCCGCCGTGGTCATGTCAAGACCCGGGGGTTGAGCAGATACATATTCGCGGTCAGGGTCGAGAAGTTCGCGGCGACATTGCCCGCGATATTGGCTTCGGCGGTGGTCGCACGCGAGATTTCGCTGGCCCCGTTGCCGGCGATGTTGCCTTCGGCCGTGGAGGCACGACCGGCTTCAGCCACCACATTGGCGTTGATCCGAATAACGTCCCAATCAATCCCGTTAAACACGATGCCATCATGGGCCTGAACAAAGAAGGCTGTCGTATTGTCAGTTTCAGTCAACCGGCCTGTCTGAACAACCTTGTAGTAGTCAC
>NZ_DASYMN010000231.1:0-10923 GCF_036009065.1 Bradyrhizobium sp.
GGTGTTCAAGATCACCAAATATGCGCAGGAGCTGCTCGACGCGCTGGATACGCTCGACCGCTGGCCCGACAAGGTGCGGCTGATGCAGCGCAACTGGATCGGGCGCAGCGAAGGCATGCTGGTGCGCTTCGCGCTCGATCCCAGCACCGCGCCATCGGGCGAAACCGAGCTGAAGATTTTCACGACGCGGCACGACACGCTGTTCGGCGCAAAGTTCATGGCGATCGCGCCGGATCATCCGCTGGCGCTAGCCGCCGCCGCGAAGAATCCAAAACTCGCCGAGTTCATCGCGGAAGCAAAACGCCACGGCACCGCGCAGGAGATCATCGACACGCAGGAGAAGCTCGGCTTCGACACCGGCATCAAGGCGATCCATCCGTTCGACGAGAGCTGGAAGCTGCCGGTGTATGTCGCCAATTTCGTGCTGATGGAGTACGGCACCGGCGCCATCTTCGGCTGCCCGGCGCACGACCAGCGCGACCTCGATTTCGTCACCAAATACGCGCTCGGCAACACGCCGGTGGTGTGTCCGCCGGACACCGATCCGAAAACCTTCGTCATCACCGATGTGGCCTATGACGGCGACGGCCGCATGATCAATTCGCGCTTCCTCGATGGCATGACCATCGAAGAGGCAAAGGAAGAGGTGGCGAAGCGATTGGAGAGCGTTTTCTTACCTCCCCCTGAAAGGGGGAGGTCGGCGAGCGAAGCGAGCCGGGTGGGGGTCAGCGCCGATAACGGACCCCCACCTCGACCCTCCCCCTTGCAGGGGGAGGCAGAAGAACCCGTCGGTGAACGGAAAGTGAATTTCCGGCTGCGCGACTGGGGCATTTCGCGGCAGCGCTATTGGGGCTGCCCGATCCCGGTGATCCATTGCCCTAAATGCGGCGTGGTGCCGGTGCCGGACAAGGACTTGCCGGTGGTGCTGCCGGAGGATGTGAGCTTCGACAGACCGGGCAACGCGCTGGACCATCACCCGACCTGGAAGCACGTCGCCTGCCCGCAATGCGGCGGGCAAGCCGTGCGCGACACCGACACCATGGACACGTTCGTTGACTCGGCGTGGTACTTTGCGCGCTTCACCGATCCATGGAACGAGCGCGCGCCGACCACGCCGGCAGTTGCCAACCGCCTGATGCCGGTCGATCAATATATCGGCGGCGTCGAGCACGCGATCCTGCATCTGTTGTATTCGCGCTTCTTCACCCGCGCCATGAAGGCCACCGGCCACATCGATATGGACGAGCCCTTCGCCGGCATGTTCACGCAAGGCATGGTGGTGCACGAGACCTACCGGAAGGCCGACGGCAGCTACGCGACACCGGCCGAGGTGAAAGTCGAAGCCGGCGGCAACGGCCGCCACGCCAGCCTGCTCGACACCGGCGAGGAAGTCACCATCGGCGCCATCGAAAAAATGTCGAAGTCGAAGCGCAACACCGTCGACCCCGACGACATCATCGACACCTACGGCGCCGACGTGGCGCGCTGGTTCATGCTGTCTGACTCCCCGCCCGATCGCGACGTGATCTGGAGCGACGAGCGGGTGCAGGGCGCCTCGCGCTTCGTGCAGCGGCTGTGGCGGGTGATCGGCGAATCCGCCGAGATCGCCAGGACCGCTCCCTCCGAGCGGCCGGCCGCGTTCGGCCCCGAGGCGCTGGCGTTGCGCAAGGCGGCCCATGGCGCGCTCGACAAGGTGTCCTCCGGCATCGAAAAGCTGCATTTCAACGTCTGCCTCGCCCATATCCGCGAATTCACCAATGCGCTGGCCGACACGCTGGCGCACCCGGAAAAACCCTCCCCGGACCTGGTCTGGGCGATCCGGGAGGCCTCGGTCATTCTTGTTCAATTGTTCGCGCCCATGATGCCGCATCTGGCGGAGGAGTGCTGGGGTGTGCTGGGGCAGGAGGGGCTGGTTTCGGAGGCGAATTGGCCCAAAATCGAACGAGATTTGCTGGTTGAAGACCAGGTGACGCTGGTGGTGCAGGTCAACGGCAAGAAGCGCGGCGATGTCACAGTGGCCCGGAATGCGCCGGAAGAGCAGATAAAGGCTGCCGTTTTGGCGCTTGATGCGGTAAAAGCGGCGCTGGGCGGCAAAGCCGTCCGCAAGGTGATCGTGGTGCCCAAGAGGATCGTGAATGTCGTTGGCTAAGATCGCTGCCCGGCTGCTGGTCGTCGCTGCTTTAAGCGCGCTGACGGCCGGCTGCTTCCAGCCGATGTATGCCGCCCATACCGACGGCACGCCGGCGTTGCGGGAAAAGCTGATGGGCGTCGACCTGCCGCCGGTCGACAAGCCTAACGGTTCGCGCGACGCCCGGCTCGGCGTCGAGATCCGCAACGCGCTGGCGTTCAAGCTGTACGGCGCCGCCACCGGCATGCCGCCGACCCACAAGCTGGTGATCCGCTTCAGCACCACCCGCTCTTCGCTGATCCTGGATCCGGCGACCGCGCTGCCCTCGATCGAAAATTACGGCATCGACACGCAGTACAATCTGATCGAGATCGTCTCCAACAGATCGGTGATGACCGGCACCACCTTCTCGCGCGTCTCCTACGACATCCCCGGCCAGCTGCAGCGCTTCGCCCGCCAGCGCGCCTTCCGCGACGCCGAGGACCGCGCCTGCCAGGAAATCGCCGAGAATATCCAGACCCGGCTGGCGTCGTTTTTCACCGCGGGCAGCTGACAGCGCTGTAAAGTTCGTCATGCCCGGCCTTGTGCCGGGCATCCACGTCTTGACGGCGTCTCAGCAAGCAAGACGTGGATGGCCGGGACAAGCCCGGCCATGACGAAAACAATCGACCCTTTTACACACGCTACGTTATCCAGGTTGGATCATCAGTATGGTCGCGTTGCGCGGACGGGACATCGACGCATTCCTCAACAAGCCGGATCCGGGCCGGCCCATCATCCTGCTGTACGGTCCCGACGCCGGCCTGGTACGCGAACGTGCCGATGCGCTGATGGCCTCCGCAGTCGACGATCCCACCGATCCGTTCTCGCTGGTGCGGCTGGACGGCGATGAGCTTTCCGCCGAGCCATCGCGGCTGGTCGAGGAGGCCATGACCATCCCGATGTTCGGCGGGCGCCGCGCCATCCGCGTGCGCGCCGGCTCGCGGAGTTTTGCCTCCGGCGTCGATACGCTGGCGGATTTAGCCGTAAAAGATTGCCGTATCGTGATCGAAGCCGGCGAGCTGCGCCCGGAATCGCCGCTGCGCAAGGCCTGCGAGCGCGCCAAGACGGCCGTTGCGATCGGCTGCTATCCCGACGGCGAGCGCGATCTGGCAAAACTGATCGACGACGAAATGCGGGGATCGAAATTAAGCATCGCGCCCGACGCGCGCGCGGCGCTGATGTCTTTGCTCGGCGGCGACCGCCAGGCCTCGCGCAACGAATTGAAGAAGCTCGCGCTCTATGCCCACGGCGCGCGCGAAGTGACGCTCGACGACGTGATGGCCGTGACCGCCGATGCCTCCGAACTAAAACTCGATCCGATCGTCGACGGCGCTTTCGCCGGTCAATCCGCCGTGGTCGAAACCGAATTTGCCAAAGCGATGATCGCCGGCACCTATCCCGGCATGATCATCTCCGCCGCGCAGCGCCAGGCGGCGTTGCTGCACAAGGCTAGTCTCGCCGTAGCAGAGGGCGCGCCGGCGTCAGCCGTGGTCGAGAGCGGATTTCCGCGGCTGCATTTTTCGCGCAAGGCAAATGTCGAGACCGCGCTGCGCAATTTCAGCACGAGGCGGCTGCTCGCGATCATCGAGCAGCTGGCGGTGGCCGCGCTCGACATGCGCAAGCAATCACCGCTGGCAGCGGTAATCGCGCAACGCACGCTGCTCTCGATCGCAGTGAATGCGCGGAGACGGGGATAGCGTGTCCCGGACGCGGTGCGGCATTCTTCATGCCGCTCCGCAGAGCCGGGACCGTATCAAACGCAGAACCCGTCATGGCCGGGCTCGACCCGGCCATCCATCTTCTTCGGAAGACTCTTGCGAAGATGGATGGATGCGCGGGTCAAGCCCGCGCATGACGAAATATGAGCTTCGTAACGGCCCCGGCTCTGCAGCGCACCGCTTCGCGAAGAGCTACGCGCTGCGCTGCGTCCGGGGCACGCTTAAACCTTCGCATCCAGCCTTCTTAAAATCTCGTCGAGCTGTTCGAGGTCGCGGTACTTGATGTGCATGGTCCCGCTCGGGCCCTTGTGATCGACCTTGACGCTGAGGCCGAGAATGTCGCCGACGCGCTTTTCCAGCGCCAGCGTGTCGGGATCCTTGACCAGCGCGCCGCGCGAGTTGCGGTGCTTGGGCGTGGAGCCGCCGATCTCATGCACCAGCGTCTCGACCTGGCGCACGTTGAGTCCTTCCGCGATGATACGCTTTGCCACAGCATTCGGGTCAGGCACGGCAAGCAGCGCACGCGCGTGGCCGGCCGATAATTGCCCCGATACGATATGGGCCTGCACTTCCTCCGGCAACTTGGTCAGCCGCATCATGTTGGCGACATGGCTGCGGCTTTTTCCTACGATCTTCGCGATGTCGTCCTGCGTGCGTTTGAATTCGCCTGCCAGCGCGTGATAGCCCTGCGCCTCCTCCATCGCGTTGAGGTCCTCGCGCTGCACGTTTTCGATGATCGCAAGCTCGAGCGCGTCTGAATCGCTGACGTCGAGCGGCACGATCGGCACTTCATGCAGGCCGGCGATTTGCGACGCGCGCCAGCGCCGTTCGCCGGCGATGATCTCGTAGCGGTCGGGTGTGCCTTTTACGGGACGCACCGCGATCGGCTGGATCACGCCGTGCTGCCTGATCGAGTCGGCGAGCTCCTGCAGCTCACTCTCCGAAAACGCGCGGCGTGGATTACGCGGATTGGGTTTTAGAAATTCGATCGGCACCTTGCGCTGCGCGCGCGGCCGTTCCAGATGCGCGGCCTCGCCGCCGACATCCCCGATCAGACTTGCAAGACCGCGCCCCAACCGCGAACGCGCTTCGTCGGCCATCGCCAGCTCCCTTGGATTCAACGCACGCTCCTGTTTCACTTCGCAACGTCGTAGGGTGGGCAAAGGCGGCCTTGCGCCGTGCCCACCATCTTCTGTCGTACCGCACGATGGTGGGCACGCTTCGCTTTGCCCACCCTACGGGTCTTGTCGTCATTGCGAGGAGCACTTGCGACGAAGCAATCCAGTCTGTGCCCAGTTCGCTGGATTGCTTCGTCGCTGCGCTCCTCGCAATGACGACCTAATGCGCCCTGAGCTCGCGCTCGCGCTGGATCACTTCGGTAGCGAGCTTGAGATACGCTTCGCTTCCCGAGCATTTCAAATCGTACACCAGCACGGGCTTGCCATAGGACGGCGCCTCGGAGATGCGGACGTTGCGCGGGATCATGGTGTTGTAGACTTTCGCGCCCATGAACTGCCTGACATCGGCGACCACCTGGTTCGACAAATTGTTGCGCGAGTCGAACATGGTCAGCACGATGCCGTGGATCGACAGGTTCGGATTGAGCGTGGTGCGCACCTGCTCCACCGTCTGCAGCAATTGCGACAGGCCTTCGAGCGCGAAGAACTCGCATTGCAAGGGAACGAGTATCGCGTCCGACGCCGCCATCGCGTTGACGGTGAGAAGGTTCAGCGACGGAGGGCAATCGATCAGCACATAGGTATAGTCCGCGGGCTCAGTGACGTTGTGATTGAGCGCGGCGATGGCATCGCGCAGCCGGAACGCGCGATCCTTGGCCGATCCCAATTCAAGCTCGAGCCCCGACAGATCCATGGTGGAAGCCGCGATATGCAGCCGCGGCACCGCGGTCGGCACCACCGCATCACGCAGCTGCGCTTCGCCGATCAGCACATCGTAAGTCGAGACGTTGCGGCTGCGGCGGTCGATGCCGAGGCCGGTGGAGGCGTTGCCCTGCGGATCGAGATCGACGATCAACACCCGTTCGCCGATCGCCGCGAGCGCAGTGCCGAGGTTGATCGCCGTGGTGGTCTTGCCGACGCCGCCCTTCTGGTTGGCGAGCGAGATGATGCGCGGATGGCCGGGCGCGGCAGGGGCATTATCCTCTTGATATATCTGATCAATTACGGTCATTGCGGGCACTTTGCGCTTTCGCGGACTGCTCGCGCCGCTCGATGCGGTCGAGTTCGATGATCCAGCCCTGTCCGGTCAGGCTGGCGTGGAGGCTAGGCGTTAGTTTCCAATATTTAGTAGCTTCGGTCAATTCAGCCTCTACATCTTGACCCTTAAGAAACAGCGCCTTGGCGCCCTTCCCCACCAGGGGCTCAGCGTAGCCGACAAGCTGGTGTAGCGGAGCCACCGCGCGGGCAGTGACGCAATCGGCGGGGCCGGACAAGCTTTCCACACTATCCCCGATGTCAGCGAGATGAACTGTACCTGCAGCGCCGGTGATTCGCAGCGCCTCGCGCAGAAACGCCGCCTTCTTGGCGTTGCGCTCGACCAGATGCACCATCGCCCCTGGCGTGCCCGCCATCGAACAGGCCAACACCACGCCTGGAAAACCGCCGCCGCTGCCGAGATCGACCCAGATTTTCGCATCGGGAGCGAGGGTCAAAAGCTGCAGTGAATCAGAGATATGCCGGGTCCAGAGATTTGGAAGCGTGGAGGAGGCGACGAGGTTGGTTTTGGCCTGCCATTGCAGCAGCAGATCGACGTAGCGGTCGAGGCGAGCCTCCGTTTCACGCAAAACGGGGGTTAGCGCGAGCGCGGCCGCTTTATCTGACGGCGTGATTTGAGAGGGTTTTGCCATTTTCATCATACCGTCGCTTGGAAGGCGCCAGCGCATCCCACCGTCATCGCGAGGAGTTCTTGCGATGAAGCAATCCATCGCGCAGCAAGCAAGGCTGGATCGCGTCGTTGCAAGAGCTCCTCGCAATGACGTATTTGTTTCACGTGAAACAACTCACGCCGCCCCAACCGCAGCCTTCCGCCGCGCTTCTCTCCGCAGATACGCCGCCAGAATCCCCAGCGCCGCCGGCGTCACGCCGTCGATCCGGGCCGCCTGCCCGACCGTGCGCGGCCGCGCGGCTTCGAGTTTTCTGCGGGCTTCGTTGGAAAGCCCCGGCACATCGGTATAATCGACATCGCTCAGCATCAATCCCTCGTCACGGCGGAAGGCGTCGACATCGGCGGTCTGGCGCTTCAGATAAACGTCGTATTTGGCATCGATCTCGATATGCACGGCGATCGACGGATCAACGGCTCTCAGCTCCGGCCAGATCGCCCTCACCTCGCCCCAGCCAATCTCCGGATAGGCCAATAGCTCGAACGCCGAACGCCGGACGCCGTCGCGATTGAGCGAAAGCCCATGCCGCGTGGCCTCGTTAGGCGTAATCGCCAGAGATTTTGCCAGCGTCTTCGCACCATTCAGCGCCGCCATCTTGGCGCCGTGACGCACCGAGCGCGCCCGGCTGATGCAGCCGAGCGCAATCCCCTTGTCGGTGAGCCGCTGGTCGGCATTGTCGGCCCGCAGCGTCAGCCGGTATTCGGCCCGCGAAGTGAACATCCGATAGGGCTCGGTGATCCCTCGCGTGACCAAGTCGTCGATCATCACGCCGAGATAGCCGTCGGCGCGGTCGAACACGATTCCTCCGGCGCCGCTGGCGGCCAAGGCTGCGTTCAGACCCGCGACAAATCCCTGCGCGGCAGCCTCTTCATAGCCTGTAGTGCCGTTGATCTGCCCGGCCAGGAACAAGTTTGGGAGCCGCTTGGCCTGCAAGGTCGGGTCGAGTTCGCGGGGATCGACATGGTCGTATTCAATCGCATAGCCCGGCCGCACCATCCGCACCCGTTCGAGCCCCGGTATCGTCGCCAGGATCGCCTGCTGCACCTCTTCCGGCAGCGAGGTCGAGATCCCGTTGGGATATACCGTCGTATCGTCGAGCCCCTCCGGCTCCAGAAAGATCTGATGCCCGTCGCGGTCGCCGAAGCGGACGATCTTGTCCTCGATCGATGGACAATAGCGCGGGCCAGAGCTCTTGATCTGGCCGGAATACATCGGCGAGCGGTGTACATTGGCCCGGATCACGTCGTGCGTGGCCGGCGTGGTGCGGGTGATGCCGCACTGGATCTGCGGCGTGGTGATGCGATCGGTCATCACCGAAAACGGCTCCGGCGGATCGTCGCCCGGCTGCATTTCGACCGCGGCCCAGTCGATAGTCGTGCCATCAAGCCGCGGCGGCGTGCCGGTCTTGAGGCGGCCCAAGGTAAAGCCGGCGCGCTCAAAGGATTTTGACAGCCCCAGCGCCGGCGCCTCATCGACACGCCCGGCCGGCCAGTTCTTCTCGCCGAGATGGATCAACCCGCGAAGGAACGTGCCCGTGGTGATGACCACAGCGCCAGCCGCGAATTCGCGGCCCTCGGCCAAGCGGATTCCGGTGACCCGGCTGTTCGTAAGTAGCAGGTCGTCAGCCTCGCCTTCGATCACGCTGAGATTGGCGGTTTCGATGAGCGCGGCCTGCATCGCCGCCGCATAAAGCTTGCGGTCAGCCTGGGCGCGCGGTCCGCGCACCGCCGGCCCCTTGCGCCGGTTGAGCATTCGAAACTGGATCCCGGCCGCATCCGCCACCTGGCCCATCAGCCCGTCCAGCGCATCGACTTCGCGGACCAGATGACCCTTCCCCAAGCCGCCGATCGCCGGATTGCAGGACATCGCGCCAATCGTCGTAAAACGGTGCGTGAGCAACGCGGTTTGCGCGCCCATTCGCGCAGCCGCCGTTGCAGCCTCGCAGCCAGCGTGGCCTCCTCCGATCACGATGACATCGAACGAATTTTCCATGACCGCGACTTCTAACGCGGGATTCTTGTCATTGCGAGAAGCTTTTGCGGGACGCAATCCCGCTGCATTTAGCACGTTGGATTGCGTCGTTCCGCTCGCCATGGCGCCCCATGTGTTTCACGTGAAACAGATTCTCTCGTCGGGAGCTCTGGCGACGAAGCAATCCAGCCTGTGATCGCCCAAGAACTGAATTCCTCGCTTCGCGAGCCTGTTTCATACGAAACAGGCCGTTAAATATTGAACAAAGAACTATTATTTGCCTATACAGAATTCGCGGAAGATCTTGTTGAGAATATCCTCCACATCCACCCTTCCCAGCAGCCGCCCGAGCGAATCGGCCGCCGCGCGCAAATCCTCCGCGACAAGTTCTTCGCCCTTCCCGTCCATGCTGCGCTGCAGCGAAGCTGCCGTTTCGCGCAGCAAGGTGCGTTGACGCTCCCGGCTGATCAGCCCGCCCTCGCCTGACCCGAAGTAATCTTCGGCATGGCGGACCAAGGCCACCATCAACTCCTGGAGCCCATCGCCGCGCGACGCCGAAATCTCAAAATATCGGTTGCCCCGAGTTCGCCCCATGCCTGCCACATGCGGCTTAAGTGCGCTTAAGTCGCTCTTGTTGCGCACCATCCACACCGGCGCCGCGCCCTCGACGGCAGCATCGTGCGAGTCATCCTCGACCAGCCACAGCACCAGGTCCGCTTCCGCCGCGCGAGCTCGCGCGCGCCGCACGCCCTCCCGCTCGACCGGATCTTCGGTCGCGCGGATGCCGGCGGTGTCGATCACCGTCACCGGATAGCCGTCGAGATCGAGCTGCACCTCGATGATATCGCGCGTGGTGCCGGCATGCGGCGAGACGATCGCGACCTCGCGCCGCGCCAGTTGATTCATCAGCGTCGACTTGCCCACATTCGGCGGTCCTGCGATCGCAACCACCAAACCATCGCGAAGTCGTTCACTTCGTCCCTGCGCCGCAAGCACTTCTGCGATTTCCCCGTGCAAGGCTTTGATCTTCGCCAGCGCCGGCGCAACCAACTCCGCGGCCACATCACCTTCGTCGGAGAAATCAATGCCGGCCTCGATCAATGCCGAGGCTTCGATGATCCGTGCCCGCCAGCTTCGCGCTCTGTCGCCGAGCAATCCTTTCAACTGGCGCAGCGCCTGGCGCCGTTGCCGGTCGGTGTCGGCATGAATCAGGTCGTCGAGACCTTCGGCTTCCGTCAGATCAAGCTTGCCGTTCTCGAACGCGCGCCGCGAAAACTCGCCCGGCTCGGCCGCGCGTGTGTTTTCAAACGACGACAATGCCGCGAACAGTGCGCCCAGTACCGCACGACCGCCGTGGACATGAAATTCGGTGACGTCCTCTCCGGTGGCGCTCGCCGGCCCCGGAAACCACAACACCACGGCATCGTCGATAGGCTCTTGATTCGCATTGCGTATCAGCGCGCGCGTCGCCATCCGCGGCAGGGGAGTCTTGCCAGCAAGGACGTTCAGAATCGTCCCGGCATGCGCTCCCGACACCCGCACAACGGAAATTGCGTTCGGAGGCCGGCCCGAGGACAGGGCGAAAATGGTGTGGTCGCGCGGATGCATCGCTTATCTGGCCCCTGAGTCCTTGAAGACGCAATGAAATTTGCGATGGTTGGGACCGACGCCGGGGCCAGCGGACGGGGACCATTTGCTGCAGGCGATGCTGCGCAATTTCGCCGCATTCATGCTGCGAAACGCAGCTTTGCAGTCTAATCGCCGTCGCTTTCCTTAAATAAGTGAGGTAACTCAATGCCTTGAACGCTGTGCCGGGTGCGCTCCGATTGTGGCATGCTACACTTTTATGCTGCAGCAAGAGCGCAGCATAACCCCGGACGCAAGCGGGCACGAAAAAGCCCACTCTCGTAGACGCTTGCCCCGGCTCAGGTGTTCATCGACTCGAAGAACTCCGAGTTGTTCTTGGTGTTGCGCAGCTTGTCGAGCAGGAAGTCGATCGCATCCATGGTGCCCATCGGATTGAGGATCCGGCGCAGCACATACATTTTCTTCAAGAGCTGCGGATCGGTGATCAGTTCTTCCTTGCGCGTGCCGGAGCGCGAAATGTCGATCGCCGGGAAGGTGCGCTTGTCGGACACCTTGCGGTCGAGAATCAATTCCGA
>NZ_DASYMN010000232.1:0-1501 GCF_036009065.1 Bradyrhizobium sp.
AGCTTGGCAGGATCGGTCATGTGCGTGGCTTCAAGATTGAAGCCACGGGTTTTCAGGGCGGCAAACAGAGTTTCGATTTTCCATCGTTGGCGATAAATGTTCAACGCGTGCTGCGGGCGGCTGCGGCTGGCGATGATCAGCCGTTCGCCGGTCTTGAGACGCAGGATGACGATGCGCACCGGCGGTGAAGCATTGGGCTCTGAAACGCCAATGCGCCAGCACCCCTTAAGCACAAGGCGTTCGCCGGGTCTCAAACGCGCGGCATGCTGGCGCAATGGCAACGGGGCATGGCCGTCATTGAACACCGGCATGTCCTCGCGCAGGCGCAGAAAGTGCGGTATCGCAGCTTGCTGCAACCATTCGATCCAGGCGTTGCCGATGAATTCGCGGTCGCCTGTCAGCGAAGCTACCGCCTGATCGGGGAACGTCGCCTTGAACACTGGCATCAGATCGATCCGCTCGGCGGTATGGGAATTGCCCGCCTTGTCGAGGACGCGCCAGAACAGCGGAATGCACACGTCGCCATGAGCGAGGCTGAGCACCAGCAGGTTCAGATCGATCTTGCCAAATGGCCAGTTGGTGCGATCAATCGCCAGATGCCACGGCTTGGCGGCCAGCGACAGAGCCGCCACCACCAACCGCGCGACCTCAGCCTGGTTCAGCCTCACGTCGGTAAAGAACCGCTCCAGCCGCCGATGCACCGAGGTGATGTGCGCCGCGCTGTCAATGGGAGGTGCTAACCGGGTCAGAGTAACGGTTCCGGCTGTCAGGATGCTGGCGATCAACCAGCCAAGGGTTTCGCATCTTGATCAGCAATTCTAAATGGTCATCCCCCCGCTGAGCCTCATGATGCGAGTTGGGCTTCGACGTCGGGCGGTGGCTTGGAGTCGATCAGGGTCTGCAACAGAGTTCTCCAATTGGGGAAAACGAGATAGGCGGTGATGGTCCTGATGTGCTCGAAGAAGCGCTTTCGGGCCCGTTTGGCGGCTCTCGCATGGATCCAGAGTTGTTCGAGGCAGTCACAGACCGTGTGGATCGCGAAGGCCAGGAGGTTGAGTGTGGCGAACATCATGGCGAGGTTCTGCTTGCCGTGGCCGAAATTGTGTTCGAGTTGGTAGCCGTTGGACTTGAGGACGTTGAAGCTTTCGTTCTCGATTTTCCATCGTGCCCTGGCACAAGCCACCAGTTCGGCGACGGTGTCGGTCGTGACAGGCAGTGAGGTCACGAAGGCGTTGTCGTAGGTGATTTTGCCTTTGGCGTCCGTGATGGTGATGCCGAGCCAGTTCACCAGCATCGCCTCCTTGCTGTCGCGCAGCGGAACGCCCTCGAACCAGCGATAGCGGTAGGTCAGGCGTCTGCCCGCGGTCTTCTGCGTGATGGTCCGCTCGTTGCGGGCGGTTCCCTGCATGAAGTCGTAGAGGGCCTTGTGCGAGGCTGGCTTGGCGGTCAGCAGAAAATCGCCGCCGGCTTCGGTGATCGCCTCCGCGATCGGCTGGCAGGC
>NZ_DASYMN010000233.1:0-9788 GCF_036009065.1 Bradyrhizobium sp.
GCCTGCGACATCACCTACGGCACCAACAACGAATACGGCTTCGATTACCTGCGCGACAACATGAAGTACCGGCTGGAGGACATGGTCCAGCGCGGCCACTTCTACGCCATCGTCGACGAAGTCGACTCGATCCTGATCGACGAAGCCCGCACGCCGCTGATCATTTCCGGTCCGCTCGACGACCGCTCGGAATTCTACAACACCATCGACACGTTTTTCCCGCAGCTCGACAAGACCGATTACGACGTCGATGAGAAGCAACGCACAGTGACGCTGACCGAAGCCGGCATGGAGAAGATCGAGACGCTGCTGCGCGACGCGGGCCAGCTCAAGGGCGATTCGCTCTATGACGTCGAGAACGTCTCCGTCGTGCACCACATCAATCAGGCGCTGCGCGCCCATACGCTGTTCACGCGCGACAAGGACTACATCGTGCGCGACGGCGAGGTCATCATCATCGACGAGTTCACCGGCCGCATGATGCCGGGCCGGCGTTATTCGGAAGGCCTGCATCAGGCGCTGGAGGCCAAAGAGCATCAGCCTGTGCAGCCGGAAAACCAGACGCTGGCCTCGATCACGTTCCAGAACTATTTCCGGATGTATGAAAAGCTGGCCGGCATGACCGGCACCGCCGCCACCGAAGCCGATGAGCTGTTCGACATCTACAAGCTCGAAGTCGTGGAAATCCCGACCAACGTCCAGGTGGCGCGGCTCGACGAAGACGATGAGGTGTATCGCACCCAGGCTGAGAAATACGCCGCGATCCTGACCGAGGTCGAGCGCGCCAATGCGCGGCTGCAGCCGGTTCTGGTCGGCACCGCCTCGATCGAGAAGTCGGAGGTGCTCGCCGAATACCTCAAGAAGCACGGCTACAAGCAGATCGATTTCGGCAACGAAAACGCGATGGAAAAGCTCTACGCTGCCGCCCGCGCGGGCAAGCCGGCAAAGCTGTTCGCGGTGCTGAACGCGCGCTTCCACGAACAGGAAGCCTATATCGTCGCCGAAGCCGGCGTGCCCGGCGCCATCACGATCGCCACCAACATGGCCGGCCGCGGCACCGACATCAAGCTCGGCGGCTCGCTGGAAATGCGCATCCAGCACGAAACCGCAGGGATTACCGACGAGGCCGAGAAGGCCGCCAAGATCGAACGCATCAAGGCCGATGTCGAACGCTTCCGCGAGCTGGTGCTGCGGGCCGAGGATGTGGTCGAGGTCGAACCCGCCAAGGGTAGCAAGCCTGCAAAGACCGTGACCCGGCCGGGCGGGCTCTACATCATCGGCTCCGAACGCCACGAATCGCGCCGCATCGACAACCAGCTGCGCGGCCGTTCCGGCCGCCAGGGCGATCCCGGGCGTTCAAAGTTCTTCCTGTCGCTGGAAGACGATCTGATGCGGATCTTCGGCTCCGACCGGCTCGACACCATGCTGACGCGGCTTGGCCTGAAAGAGGGCGAGGCCATCATCCACCCCTGGATCAACAAGGCGCTGGAAAAGGCGCAGCAGAAGGTCGAGGCGCGCAACTTCGACATCCGCAAGAACCTCTTGAAATTCGACAACGTCCAGAACGACCAGCGCAAGGTGATCTTCGACCAGCGCGTCGACCTGATGAAGAGCGACAGCGTGGCCGACATGGTCACCGACATGCGCCACGACTTCATCGACGACATCGTCGCCAAGCACGTGCCGGAACATGCCTATGCCGAGCAGTGGGACGTCGCCGGCCTCAAGGAAGAGCTGACGCGGGTGCTCGGCATCGAGCTGCCGGTCGACGAATGGGCCAAGGAAGAAGGCATCGCCGACGAGGAACTGCTGACCCGCATCGAACAGCGCGTTGACGAGCACATGGCGGCCAAGGTGGCGCAATGGGGTCCCGACGTGATGCGTTACGTCGAGAAGACCATCCTGCTGCAGACGCTCGACCATTTGTGGCGCGAGCACCTGATCATGCTCGATCATCTGCGTCAGGTCATCGGCCTGCGCGGCTATGGCCAGCGCGATCCGCTGCAGGAGTACAAGTCCGAAGCGTTCGGTCTGTATGAGGCGATGACCGCGCATTTGCGCGAGGCGGTGACGGCGCAGCTGATGCGGGTCGAGATCGTGCCGCCGGAGGAGCAGCAGCCGGTGCTGCCGGCGATGGAAGCGCACAAGTTCGATCCCAACACCGGCGAGGACGAGATGGCGTTCGCCAACGTGTCGCTGGCGCCGGCGCCCAATGCCAATGCCGCCAGCCGCGACCCAAAAAATCCCTCGAGCTGGGGCAAGATCGGCCGCAACGAGGATTGCCCCTGCGGCTCCGGCAAGAAATACAAGCACTGCCACGGCCGGTATGCGTAAGCGGCCGACCGCCTGATCGGCTGTCCACATCTAGATCTGTCGTTCGTCATGCCCGGGCTTGTCGGGCATCCACGTCTTGCTTGGCACAAGCAAGAAGGACGTGGATGGCCGGGACAAGCCCGGGCATGACGGAAATGATTTGGATGTCTGGTTACTTCACCGCCGAAAAACGGCTCTCGAATGAACTTGCCGGCACGATCGGCTGCGCGCCGGCGACCAAAGCGTCCTTTGCCGGCGCGGGGTCGGAAATGGTCGGCTTGAACGGCGGCCGTGCCGCGGCGACCCTGGTGTCCACAGGTTTCGGCGCGGCGGTCTTGGCCACTGCTGCCGAAGGCCGCGGCGTATCTTTCGGCTTGGCCGGCGCCGTCGTCGAGGTGGTGTCGGCGCTGGTCAACCCGACCTTGCGCGCGAGGTTGGAGAAAAAGCCATCCGACTGCGCGGTCGGCGCCGCGGACGCCACGCGGGTCGCCGGAGCTGCCGCCGGCGTCACCGCGACCACAGGCTCTTCCTGCGAGGCCAGCAGCGGATTGCGCGGCGGATTGACGTGGGACGGAATGGTGCCCGGCGCGCGGGCCAAAGCGAGCAGCGACAGGCTCTGGCCTTGGCCGCCTTCCGACAGGCCGGTTTCGCCGCCGGGCAGCTTGGCGGCGAACACCTTGTTCATGCCGCCGTCGATGCCGGGGTTGAGTCGCGCCACCGGCGTGCCCTTGGAGATCAGCTTGGCGGTCTCGGCGGCGTCCTGCTGCTGCTTCTCGCGTACCGCGTCGGCGATCTCGTCCGGAATGACGTAGACCGGGCATTTCGCCGATGCATTGAACGTCAGCGGCTTCGACGAATTCGGCGGCTGCGCCGGATTGAATACGTATTTGTTCTCACAGTACTCGACCTTCGGCTCCTGCCTGGTCACCTCGAAATGATCGTAACCTTCCTTGATCATTTTCCAGAACGGCATGTTCGGGTTGTTGCGATGCTTGGCCATGTTCACCGGCGTCATCTTGAACGGATAGGCCTGTACCTGGAATGCGCGCTGGCCGCCGAAGAAGGACTCGCGGCCCAGCGAGTAGATTTCCGCGATTTGCTCGTCGGTCATGGCGTAACAGCCGCGCGACGAGCAGTCGCCGTGCACCATCAACTGCGAGCCGGTGCGGCCAAGCGCCTTGTCGAAGGCATTGGGGTAGCCGATGTTGAACGACAGGTAGTAGGCAGACTGCGGATTCATCTGCGCCGGGCTGATCGAGTAAAAACCTTCCGGCGCCTGCCGGTCGCCTTCGCGGACCTTGGGTCCGAGGTCGCCGGACCAGCGGCAGATCGGATAGGTTTTCAACAGCGCGTATTGGCCCGAGCGGGTTTGTTTCCAGACCTCGAGTTCCGCTTCGGTCTTGAACAGCCGCACCAGGATCGGCGAGTTCATGTCCATGTCTTTCGCCGTCATGTCGGCGACGAGTTTTGGCGGGACCGGCTGGTTGGCCTTGGCGTTGCTCGCAAGCGAGATTTCGTCGCTGTTGCAGCCGGCCAGCGCGACGCTGGCGGCGAGCGCAACCGAAGCGACAAGCGCGCGAACCAGCCTGCGTTCAATCACTGCAAGGCACCCCAAAGTCGTCAAGAGCCGTAGCGTCCATGCCCCAAGCCATTGAATAAAATATTATCCTTAAAGAGCCCCGTGCCGCAAGCCGAACCGGCCCCTGGTCCGGGTTCCATGACCGCCATGGTGAACAGAGGTTAAATATCGGCGTCAGGGCACAATTGGGGCCGAACAGGCTTTTTCGATGCAAAAAGTTGATGTGGGTAAGGATAGACAAAAGCGGTCGGGCACGGCCTCAATTCGCGTCGTCCCCGCGGAAGGCGGGGACCCGTAACCCCTGGCGCTTATGTTAATTAAGGCATTGGAACTACTGATAAACGCTAGCACACGGCGTATCGGTCCCCGCCTTCGCGGGACGACAAAAGTAGCTCACACCAGTTTGCGGCCGATATCCAGGAACTTTTGCCGCCGGGCCTTGCGAATCATGTCGCGGTCGAGGTTGCGCAGGTCATTCAGGGCCTGGGCGATAGCGTCGCCGGTGGTGGCGATCACGGCGGCCGGATCGCGATGCGCCCCGCCGGGCGGCTCCTTCAGGATGGAATCGATGACGCCGAAGCGGGCCAGATCCTGGGCCGTGATCTTCATGCTGGTGGCGGCTTCCTGCGCCTTGGTGCCGTCGCGCCACAGGATAGAGGAAGCGGCTTCGGGCGAGATCACGCTGTAGATCGCATGCTCGAGCATCAGAACCCGGTTCGCGGTGGCGATCGCGATGGCGCCCCCCGAGCCGCCCTCGCCGATGATGACGGCGACATTGGGCACGCCGAGCGACAGACAGGCATCGGTGGAGCGCGCGATCGCCTCAGCCTGGCCTCGCTCCTCCGCGCCGATGCCGGGATAGGCTCCCGCGGTATCCACCAGCGAGAGCACCGGCAGGCCGAAGCGGTCGGCCATCTCCATCAGCCGCACGGCTTTGCGATAACCTTCGGGCCGCGCCATCCCGAAATGGTGTTTGAGACGGGTCTCGGTGGTGGCGCCCTTCTCCTGTCCGAGCACGCAGATGCTTTCGCCGCGGAAGCGGCCGAAGCCGCCCATCAGCGCGGCGTCCTCGCCGAACTTGCGGTCGCCGGCCAGCGGCGTGAATTCGGTGATCAGCGCGTCGATGTAATCGATGCAATGCGGCCGCTGCGGATGGCGCGCCACTTGCGTTTTCTGCCACGGCGTCAGGCTGGCGTAGAGGTCCTTCAGCGCCTGCGCCGACTTTTCCTCGATGCTTGAAATCTCTTCGCCGATGTCGCTGCCGCCGGCCGCGAGCGCGCGCAATTCCTCGACCTTGGCGTCAAGTTCGGCGACGGGCTTTTCGAAATCGAGGTAACTGCGCATGTGATCCGGCATCGACGACATATGGGGCCGCAACTGGCGGGCGAAACTGGCCTTCGTGGCTTTTCAAGTCAACTGAGTCGCCAAGTCAAGCCGTTCGGGCGGGATAACGTTTGCAAATCAACGGGTTGTTTTTGCCCTACACGTCGTCCCCGCCTTCCGCGGGGACGACAAAAGAGCTACTTCTCCGCCAGCGGGTGCAGGTCGCGCACCAGGCTCTTCAACCGCTCTTCCACCACATGGGTATAGATCTGCGTGGTGGAGATATCGGTGTGGCCGAGCAGGGTTTGCACGATGCGCAGGTCGGCGCCGTTGTGCAGCAGATGGCTGGCGAAGGCGTGGCGCAGCACGTGCGGGCTGACCAGCCGGGGGCTAAGCCCGGCCGCCGCCGCCAGCTCTTTCAGGTCGCGTGCGAAATGCTGCCGCGTCAGATGCCCGCTCTCGCCGAACGACGGGAACAGCCATTTTGAGGCGGCGGCATTTTTCGTCTTCTCGACCTTCGCAGCTTCCATCGCGGCGAGGTAATCGGCCATCGCCTGCTTGGAGGGCTCGTTGAGCGGCACCAGCCGTTCCTTGTTGCCTTTGCCGCGCACCACGATCATGCGGGCGTCGCGCCGCGCCGCCGACAATGGCAGTGCGACAAGCTCCGAAACCCGCAACCCCGTGGCGTAGAGCACTTCGAGCAGGCAATACAGCCGCATGGCGCGAAGCCGCTGCGACGTGGAGGCTTTTGGCGCATCTATCAGCGCTTTCGCGCGTGCCAATAGGCGATCGACGTCCGCGATCGACAGCACCTTCGGCAGGCTGCGGCCACGTTTCGGCCCCGAGAGGATCGCCGCCGGATCGTCGCCGCGGACGCGTTCGTTGAGCAGGAAACGAAACAGATGCCGCAGCGCCGACAGCCGCCGCGCCACACTCGACGACTTGAAGCCGCGGGTGTCGAGATCGCCGAGGTAATCGCGCAGCGGCTGGGTCTCGGCATCGGCAAATCCCCGTCCGGCGCGGGCGAGGAAGTGCGAAAAATCCTCAAGGTCACGGCGATAGGCGGAAAGCGTGTTATCGCCGGCGCCCTGTTCCGCCGCGAGCATGTCGAGGAAGAGGGCGGTAAGGCGGGTGTCGGAGGTAGGGCTTGCTATCATGCTGTGAACCTGATGACTGCGTTCCCCGGACGCAGCGTAGCGCAAAGCGGTGCGCTGCAGAGCCGGGGTCGTATCGAAGGCCGTCGGCCTGTAGCGGTCCCGGCTCTGCGGTGCACCGCCAAGAAACGCTGCACCGCGTCCGGGACACGTAAAACCAAACCTGACCCTAACCCCTATTTCTTGAGAAACTTGTCGGCGGGGATGGTGACGCTCATTTCCCGCGGTTTCGGGGTGACGAAATTCGCCAGCGCGAAAATCGCGCCATAGACGATGCCGCCGAACACCGCGACGACCGTCAGGAAGCGGAACAGGCTGGGCATCCATGAGCCTTAAGGCGGGCGGGCTTAACCAGTGGAACTGCGGGAGCAGAGGCCAAGACTACCAACATGTTCCAAACTCGGTTGCAAGAGTCTCTGGCAACGGGTTCGGCGGCGGTAGTATAGGTGACGCAGAACGCCGCCTTGGCGGCCAAATGGGGTTTTTGTTCGATGTCCGAGATCGCCGCCAACGCCGATGCCAGCGCGTGCCAGGAGGCCGGAATCGTTTCGGCACTGGGACGGCGCTCGGTGGTGCTGGTCGGCATGATGGGCGCGGGCAAGTCCACCATCGGGCGGCGGCTCGCGGCCCGGCTGCGGCTGCCGTTTCAGGATGCGGATAGCGAAATCGAGTTGGCTCACGCGGGCATGACGATTCCGGAAATCTTCACCGTCCATGGCGAGCCGTATTTCCGCGACGGCGAGGCGCGGGTGATCGCGCGGCTGCTCGACGGCGGTCCGGGCGTGCTGGCGACCGGCGGCGGCGCCTTCATGCGCGAGGAGACCCGCGGTCGCATCCGCGACAAGGCGGTGTCGGTCTGGCTCAAGGCGGATGCCGACACGATTCTCAAGCGCGTCAAGCGCCGCGCCGACCGGCCGCTGCTGCAGACTGCGGATCCCGCCGCGACGATCGGGCGTCTTATCGCGGAGCGCCATCCGGTCTATGAGCTGGCCGATATCGTCCTTGCATCGCGCGACGTGCTGCACGAGAAAATCGTCGACGAGTGCATCGCGGCGCTGCACGCGCATCTTTGCCGCGCCAATCAAACGACCGAACCGGCGGGTGCCACCCGATGACCGCGCCGCTGAAGAACTCCGATCCCGTCACCGTCGATGTCGCGCTCGGCGAGCGCGCCTATGACATCGTGATCGGCCGCGGCGTGCTGGCCTCGCTGGGCGCGCGCGTCGCGGCGCTGCGCCCCGGTGCGCGCGCCGCGATCGTTACCGACGAATATGTGGCGACACACTGGTTGCGCAAGACCGAGGCGTCGCTGCTCGACGCCGGCATCGCCACGTCGCGGATCATCGTCGACGAAGGCGAGGCTTCGAAAAGTTACGAGGGCCTGGAATATGTCTGCGAGGAACTGATCGCCGCGAAGATCGAGCGCAGCGACCTGGTGATTGCGCTCGGCGGTGGCGTGGTCGGCGACCTTGCCGGGTTCGCCGCCGCGGTCCTGCGCCGCGGCGTCGATTTCGTGCAGGTGCCGACCTCGCTGCTGGCGCAGGTCGATTCATCGGTCGGCGGCAAGACCGGTATCAATTCGCCGCATGGGAAAAATCTGGTCGGCGCGTTCCACCAACCCGTTCTGGTGGTCGCCGACACCGCGGTGCTCGATACGCTGTCGCCGCGCCAGTTCCGCGCCGGCTATGCCGAAGTCGCCAAATACGGCGTGCTCGGCGACCAGGCGTTCTTCGCCTGGCTGGAAGCCAACCACGCCGACATTTTCGCGGGCGGCGCAGCGCGCGAGCACGCCATCGCCACCTCCTGCCGAGCCAAGGCCGCGATCGTGATGCGCGACGAACGCGAGAACGGCGAGCGCGCGCTGCTCAATCTCGGCCACACCTTCGGCCATGCGCTGGAGGCGGCGACCGGGTTTTCCGACCGGCTCTATCACGGCGAGGGCGTCGCGGTCGGCATGGTGCTGGCGGCGGAGTTGTCCGCGCAGCTCGGAATGATCGCGGACGCCGACGCGGCTCGCCTAGAACATCATCTTGCCGCCGCCGGCCTGCCGACCCACTTGCAGGACGTCGCGGGCTTCACCCAGGAAAAAATCAGCGCCGAGGCGCTGATGACGCTGATGGCACAGGACAAGAAGGTCAAGCGCGGCAAGCTCACCTTCATCTTGCTCGAAGCGATCGGCCGCGCCGTGATCGCGCCCGACGTCCAGCCGTCGCTGGTTCGTGAGTTTCTCGAGCGCAAGCTCGCACGCATATCCTAAGTTAAATCGTCATGCCCGGGCTTGTCCCAGGCATCCACGTCTTACTTTCTTTCGGAAGACAAGACGTGGATGGCCGGGACAGGCCCGGCCAAGACGAAAGAGTTCAACTGAAAAGTGATGGTCACGCCATGGATTGGATTTCATTCGCTATCGTCATCGCCTGCCTGCTGATCTCGGCGTTCTTCTCGGCCAGCGAGACCGCGTTGACCGGCGCCTCGCGCGCCAGCATGCTGCGGCTGTCGAAGCAGGGCAACCGCGACGCCGCCGTGGTCAACAGCCTGTTCGCGATGCGCGAGCGGATGATCGGCGCGCTGCTGCTCGGCAACAATATCGCCAATATCGGCGCCTCGGCGCTGGCGACCGGGGTTTTCACCGCGTGGTTCGGCGAGGTCGGCGTGCTCTACGCCACCGGGGTGATGACGGTGATGGTGGTGATCTTCGCCGAGGTGCTGCCCAAGACCATCGCCATCAACGCGCCCGACCGGGTCGCGCTGCTGGTGGCGCGGCCGATGAAGGTGATGGTCTACCTGCTGGCGCCGCTGCTGACCTTGATCGAGGCGATCGTGCGGGTGCTGATGAACCTGCTCGGCATCAAGATCGGGGCCAACCAGCCGGTGCTGTCGCCGAACGAGCGGCTGCGGGGCGCGGTCGATCTGCTGCATCACGAAGGCAAGGTCGAGAAGCAGGACCGCGACATGTTCGGCGGCCTGCTCGACCTCAGCGAGCTGCAGGTTTCCGACGTGATGGTCCACCGCACCGAAATGGTGATGATCAACGCCGACCTGCCGCCCGAGGAACTGGTGCGCGAGGTGCTGGCCACTGAATACACAAGGATTCCGCTGTGGCGCGACAAACCCGAGAACATCGTCGGCGTGCTGCACGCCAAGGATCTGCTGCGTGCGATCCGCGCCTCGGAGGGCGACATGTCCAAGATCGACGTTTCCACTATCGCACTGCCCCCGTGGTTCGTGCCGGAGATGCGCTCGGTCTCCGAACAGCTCAAGGCGTTCCGCCGTCGCAAGACCCACTTCGCGCTGGTGGTCGACGAATACGGCGAAGTCGAAGGCATGGTGACGCTGGAAGACATCCTGGAAGAAATCGTCGGCGATATTTCCGACGAGCACGACGTGGTGGTGGCCGGCGTGCGCGCCCAGCCCGACGG
>NZ_DASYMN010000234.1:0-16274 GCF_036009065.1 Bradyrhizobium sp.
TGCGGGGATCTGACCTCAGGCAAATCTGCAGTTATTGCGATGCTCCAACGGGTTTCAACAAGTCGCATCTGAAAGTGGGCTGACTTTCCGTGTCTCGAACTCCAATGATTTGAGTCACTTATTTTGAATCAGACTCTGAGGTTCTCGCCGCGGTCGCGGCGAGCCTCGAAGGATGGCCACGAGCGCTTGCGGCCATCCTTCGAGACGCCGCGCAAGCGCGCGGCTGCTCCCGTGACAACGGCGTAGCCGTTGCGCGTGGATGACGGGTGAATGTGTGGCGATGGATGCGCGGGCCTTCGCCTCGCCGAAGCGGGCTTCGGCCGCGCAGGCGGGTCAAGCCCGGGCATGACGAAAATTATGTTGTACGGACGCGCGGCGCTGCGCTGCGTCCGGGGAACAAAAGTGAAAAGATCGCCGTTCACGAAATTGTGAATGTATACCTATCCAACACCCCAAAACCTCCCTTATCCTGCTCGGGTCCTGTTCGATGAGGGAGCGCTTTCTAGAAGCGCTCCCTCAGCGGACAGAGCGAGAGCTGGCCGGACCGGGGCGCCCCGGAGCGGTCGACAGGCTGGTGGCCAAGGTGGAGCGCCGGGAGGCGCCGCGCCCTACGTCACTGGGCGCGCGCGGTGCCTTGCCGCGCGAGGTGGGTACGTTAATCCCGCCTCAAGGGGTGCCCGCTGGTGCCCTGGCGCCTCCCGCCGCTCCACCCCCTCGCTTGGGTTCGCGAGGGACTGGCAAACCTCGGACGCATTGCGCCGCGAGAATGCGGAAGCTTGGCTGTTTGAATCTCGGAATCAGAATTTGAGAACGACGCCGAAACATATCTGCATCATACGCGGGCTTGACTCGCCTGCGGGGCCGAAGCGAAGGCCCGCGTATCCATCAATCCCAGCAAAATTCTTTCGACGCAGATGCATTGCCGGGTCAAGCCCGGCAATGACGAGTGGAGAGTCAATAATCCACCCGTACCAGATAAAGCCCGTCAGGAGGCGCGACCGGCCCGCAGGCGGCGCGGCTGCGAGCAGCTAGCGCGCCTGCGAGATCGTCGGCGCTCCAGCGCCCCTCGCCGACCCACACCAGCGAGCCGACCATAGAGCGCACCTGGCTGTGTAGGAACGAGCGCGCCGAGGCGACAACGTTCACTTTATCGCCATCGCGCACAACGTCGAGCTGGTCGAGGGTTTTCTCCGGCGATTTTGCCTGGCATTCGGCATCGCGGAACGTCGTGAAATCATGCTTGCCGATCAGTCTTTGCGCCGCATCGTGCATCGCGCTTGTATCGAGCAGCTTCGGCACGCGCCACACATGGCCGGCGTCGATCGCGAGGTTGGCGCGGCGATTGACGATGCGATACAAATAATGCCGGCGGATCGCGGAAAACCGCGCCTCAAAAGTTTCCGGCACGATCTCCGCGGCGAGCACGCCGATCGGATGCGGACGCAGATGCGCGTTCAACCCGTCGCGCAGCCGGCCCGGCGCAAAGTGCTTTGCGATGTCGCAATGCGCCACCTGCGCCAACGCGTGCACCCCGGCGTCGGTGCGGCCCGCGCCGTTTACGCGGACATGCTCGCCGCAGATCGCCTTGACCGCCGTCTCCAGCGCGCCCTGCACCGACGGACCGTTCTCCTGAATCTGCCAACCGGAGAACGGCGCGCCGTCATATTCGATGGTGAGCTTGTAGCGGAGCATCAAACTATTTCTTCAGGCGGTTGCCATTGTGGAGGCAGGCCGCGCATGAACTCACTCGCCCTCATCGGCTGCCTGCCGGCACGCTGCAGTTCGAGTATATTGATCGCACCGTCCCGGCAGGCGAATGTAAATTTATCATCTTGGAAGACGTTCGGTACGCCCAAGCCGTTATCGACCTCGCAGCGCAAGATCTTGATGCGGACCGGTTCGCCTTCAATGACCAGTTCGAACCAAGCGCCTGGAGATGGAGACAGCCCGTGAATATGACGAAGCACTTCACGCACCGACTTCGTCCAGTCGATCCGCGTCTCCGCTTTCTCAATCTTGGAAGCGTAGGTCGCACCAATATCGCCTTGTTTGGTGAACTGCAATTTGCCGCTTTCCAACGCGCCCATCGCGCGGACCATCAGATCGGCTCCGAGCGGCGCGAGCACGTCATGAAGATCGCCCGCGGTCATGGCATCCGATATCGCGATCCGTTCGGCCATGGCGACATCGCCGGTGTCGAGCCCAACATCCATCTTCATTACCATCACGCCGCTCTCGGTATCGCCCGCCATGATGGCGCGGTTGATCGGCGCAGCGCCGCGCCAGCGCGGCAACAAAGAGGCATGCAGGTTGAAGCAGCCGAGTTTCGGCGCATCGAGAATGGCTTGCGGCAGGATCATGCCGTAGGCGACGACGACAGCGGCATCCGCATCGTGTGCGCGAAAGGCGGCTTCGGCTTCCGGCGTCATCAATGTCGTCGGCATCAGCACGGGAATCTCGAGCCGCCGCGCCTCCTTCTCCACCGGAGTGGGTTGTAGCTTCATGCCGCGTCCCGAACGCTTTGCAGCGCGTGTATAAACCGCCACGATCTGATGACCATGCTCTGCCAGCGCACGCAGCGTCGGCACAGCAAATTCCGGCGTGCCCATAAAAATGAGGCGGAGAGGCATGCAATGTCCCGGTTGGTGCTATCGGCCGATGTCGGCCGAGAATGGATCGATCAGATCGAGCCCGATGTTAGAAAAATCCTCAATGTTACGCGTCACGAGTGCCATCCGGTTTGCAAGTGCGATGGCTGCGATCATGGCGTCAATGGGTTCGACGGGACATCCGATACGATCCCGGTCGGCACGGAGACGCCCGAAACAAATTGCCGATTCAACGTCAAATGAGAGAATGCGGCCACGATACCCATTCGTGAAAAGCGTTTCAAAAGCCGACCTCAAGCGATCTTTGCGCCTTCCGTCGTGCAACCGCTCGACACCATAGCGCAGTTCGGCCACCACGGGCGTGCAAACAAACAGATGCTGCTCCGGTTGAGAATCGAGCCACGCCATGACGGACGGATTTGGACTTTCGCGCCAAATCTCGGATACGACGTTCGTATCGAGCAGCATCATTCGAAATCAGGAGGGGGCGACCCAGGACCGGGAACTTCGAAGACGAGATCGTCGCCGCGATCTTCCGGCAGCACCAGGCTTCTCATCCACGTTCCCATCTTGCGCCTGTCTTCCGGAACGCTCAGTCCGGCTCGAATGAGCGCCTTGGCCTCTTCAGAAAGATTTCGGTTGTGAGTGCGCGCTCGCTGCTCAACGAGAAGCTTGAGGTCAGGATCGATGTCGCGAATAAGAAGATCGGTCATGCTCGCCTCCGTTTGATATCATGATATCAAACATCTACCTTGCGATCAATAGGATCGTCTACTCCGCCGCCCGTTTCGCGGCCTTTGCAAATTTCTTTAGCACGCGGTCGCGCTTCAGCTTGGAGAGATAATCCACGAACAGCACGCCGTTGAGATGATCGATCTCGTGCTGGATGCAGGTGGCGTACAGGCCCTCGGCGTCTTCCTCGTGCACCTTGCCGTCGAGATCGGTGAAACGCACGCGCACCCGCGCCGGCCGTTCCACCTCCTCGTAATATTCCGGGATCGACAGGCAGCCTTCCTCGTACGTTGACAATTCCTCCGACGACGACAGAATCTCCGGATTGATGAAGACGCGCGGCCGTGGCTTGCTCTCGCCGTCGTCTTCCCTCTTGGCGAGGTCCATGGTGATCAGCCGGATCGGCTGCGCGACCTGGATCGCCGCAAGCCCGATTCCGGGGGCGGCGTACATGGTCTCGAACATGTCGTCGGCGAGCTTGCGCAGCTCCGTCGTGACTTTCTCGACGGGTTTGGAAACGAGCCGCAACTGCTTGTCTGGAAGGATGATTATTTCGCGAATAGCCATGGCGGGCGATTTAATCTGCTGGTCTGGCGGGGTCAATGCGCCCGCACGGCGGGCTTAACCCGGCCTTAACCATGAAATTTAACCATAAAAATTAGCTGTCTGTTCACCATAAATGTTCCCTCTTCGTTCGCATTGCCGTCCGAATCGGCTACAACGGCGCAATGAACGATATCCTTCTCATGATCGGCGACGCGCCGGTCACCACGGGTGCCGCGCTGATCGGCTTCGGCGCGCTGGCGCTCATCCTGCTGCTGGCCATCGCGGTCGTGATCGCGCGCTCCGGCAGCCGCGGCGCCGCGCTGGCGATGGCGCAGGCGATTCGCGCCGACGAGTTGGAGGAGCGCCTCTCTGAGATGATGCGGGCGCAGTCCGAGGCCACCGGCCGCGTCGATGCCATGGGGCAGCACCTTGCCGGACGCCAGGCGGAAATGGCGCGCGCGGTTACCGAGCGGCTGGATTCGGTGACCCACCGCGTCGGCCAGTCGATGGAGCAGACCACGCGCAACACCATGGACTCCTTGCGCGTGCTGCACGAGCGCCTCGGCATCATCGACAACGCGCACAAGAATCTCACCGACCTCACCTCGCAGGTGACGACCTTGCGCGACGTGCTCGCCAACAAGCAGTCGCGCGGCGCGTTCGGACAGGCGCGGATGGAGGCCATCGTCCAGGACGGCATGCCGAAGGACGCTTATGCGTTCCAGCACACGCTCTCCACGGGCAAGCGGCCGGATTGCGTGGTGTTTCTTCCCGATCAGCGTCCGCTCTGCATCGACGCTAAATTCCCTCTGGAGGCGATGACGGCGTTGCACGACGCGCGATCAGACGATGAGAAGAAGTTCGCCACCCAGCGGCTCCGCGCCGACGTGATGAAGCATGTCAGCGACATCGCCGAGAAATATTTGATCCCCGGCGAGACCCAGGATACCGCGCTGATGTTCGTGCCGTCGGAATCTGTGTATGCCGAAATCCACGATGGTTTCGACGACGTGATTCAGAAAGCCTATCGCGCCCGCGTCGTGCTGGTGTCGCCGTCGCTGTTGATGCTGGCGATCCAGGTGATGCAGCAGATTCTGAAAGACGCGCGGATGCGCGATGCCGCCGATCAGATCCGCACCGAGGTGATGCATCTCGGCGACGATCTCGGCCGCTTGCGCGATCGCGTATTGAAGCTGCAAAACCATTTTGGACAGGCCAATGAGGACGTTCGTCAGATTTTGATTTCCGCCGACAAGATCGAAAAGCGTGCCGGCCGGATCGAGGAACTCGACTTCAGCAAGACCGACGCGCCCGCCGAGACGCCGCGGATCGTCAAATCGGGTGGCCCGGGGCTATTTCCGCCATTGCCGCGCAAGCTGCAGGCCGGGGAATAGTCGCTCGTGTCCCGGGACGCGGTGCGCGGCTGAAGCGGCATCTTGCCAGCGTCGAGCGCGCAATGGGTGTATTGATGGTGCTGACCGGGGTCGGCTTTCTCATCGGCAGCATGTCCAGCATCAGCATCTGGCTGCTCGAGACGTTTCCCGCGCTGCAAAATTTCGGCTGACAACGCGTAACAACAAGGCCTGTAGAGACGAAACTCCCGCGCCGCATCACGTGCACTTCAACAATTGATCAGGGGGGCTTTCATGGATTTCATCGTCAATCTTCTGGTTATTCTGCCGGCGCGGATCGCGTCCCATTTCGCCTGGGCCGGGCCACTGGTGATGCGGCTGGTGGTCGGCTACGTGTTCATGCTGACCGGCTGGGGCAAGCTTAATAACCTGCCGCAGATGATCCAGAATTTTACCGAATGGGGCATCCCGTTTCCGAACATCCTGACCCCCTTTGTCTCCGGTGTGGAATTCTTCGGCGGCATCCTGCTCATCCTCGGCCTGTTCACCCGGATTCCGGCGGCGATGCTGGCGGTGGTGATGCTGGTCGCTATCAAGTCGGCGAAATGGGAAAACATCGATTCACTGGAAACGCTGCTGGGCTTCGAGGAAATGACTTACTTCGCGGCGTTTCTCTGGCTCGCGATTGTCGGTCCCGGCGCCGTCTCGCTGGATCGGCTGCTGCTGCGCACGACCGGAAACGAGGACGCGCCGAAGTAATCGGCACGGGACGCAACCGCAGCCTCACGTTTCCGTGACAAAGCGGAAATACTGAGCCGCATTTTGCCCGCCAGCGTAGCTCTCCTGACCGACAAGCCCATGACTTTCCGGGAGACGTTATGAAATTCGTCCGCGCTCTGGCTTTCGCCGTCGCCACTTTCGCAATGTCTCCTTCGTTCGCAGCCGAACCGATCCAATGGAGCGGCTGGGACGATGAGCTGTTTTCTCGCGCGAGCGCCGAGCAGCGCTTCGTCATTCTCGACCTCGAAGCGGTGTGGTGCCATTGGTGCCATGTGATGGAAAAGACCACCTACGCCGACCCCGAGGTCGCGGAGCTGCTGGCGTCGAAATACATTCCGGTCAGAGTGGACCAGGACGCCAATCCCGATCTTTCCAGCCGTTACGGCGACTGGGGCTGGCCGGCGACCATCGTGTTCGGCCCCGATGGCACTGAGATCGTCAAGATCCGGGGCTATATCGAGCCGGCCCGGATGCAGGCCTTGCTGAAGGCGATTATCGACGATCCCTCGCCGGGCCCCTCGGTCGGCGAAGCCTTTGAAATCAGGCCGTCCGCGTCGGTTTTCTTGACCAGCGACCGGCGCGCCGAACTCGTCCAGAACGTCGATCAGTCCTACGAAGGCCGTATCGGCGGCTGGGGCGACAGCCAGAAATACATCGATTCCGACAGCATGGATTACGCGATGACCCGCGCCGAGGCCGGCGACGAAATCGCGGCCAAGCGCGCGCGGCAGACCTTCGACGCCGCGATCGCGCTGATCGATCCGGTATGGGGCGGTGTATTCCAGTATTCCGAAGGCGGAAGCTGGAACAAGCCGCACTTCGAGAAGATCATGTCGTTTCAGGCGCAATACTTAAGGCAATACAGCCAGGCCTACGCGCTCTGGAACGACGAGACATATCTCACCGCCGCGCGCAGCATCGAATGCTATCTCGCGGGATTTTTGACCAGCCCCGACGGTGCCTTCTATGTCAGCCACGACGCTGATTTGGACCACGATACCGATGGCCACAAATATTACGCGCTGGACGACGCCGGCCGCCGCAAGCTTGGCATGCCGCGCATCGACAAGAACCTCTACGCACGCGAGAACGGCTGGGCAATCAGCGGTTTGACCGCTTTATACAACGTCACCGCCGACGCAAAAGTGCTGGCGATGGCCGAACGCGCCGCGAAATGGGTCAACGCCAACCGCGCCATGTCAGGCGGCGGATTCCGTCATGGCGACAAGGATCGCGGTGGTCCGTTCCTCGGCGACAGTCTCGCGATGGGACAGGCGTTTCTCGATCTCTATGCCGCCACCGGCAACCGCGACTGGCTGACCGAAGCCGGCAAGGCCGGCGATTTCATCGGGACAAGTTTCAGGGATGAGGCCGGCGGATTCTTCTCGTCGAAGACCAGCGAAGGCAAGGTTGGCGTGTTCGCCAGGCCTCCGAAACACACCGACGACCACATCCAGGTTGCCCGCTTCATGAACCTGCTGAACCGCTATTTCGGCAACGACGTCTACAAGGACCACGCGGCGCATGCGATGCGTTACCTGACCGGCGTCTCAGCCGAGGTGGCGCGGCCGATGCCAGGCGTACTTCTCGCCGATGAGGAACTCGCGGTCGAACCGACGCATATGACCATCGTCGGCCACAAGGACGATCCGCGCGCTCAGGCCTTGCATACGACGGCGCGGGCGTTTCCGGCGCGCTACAAGCGGCTCGAATGGCTGGATCTGCGCGAAGGCAAGCTGCCCAATCCCGATGTCGAATATCCCGATCTCGGCGAACCTGCGGCGTTCGCCTGCAGCGACCGGATCTGCTCGTACCCGTCGTTCAATGCCCAAGAACTTGCAGCGACGGTGAAACAAATGGCAAAACTGAAGCCCGCGCGCGCGGCTTCGCATAAGCGCAAGCAGCCAAGCTATTGTCGGTTGCAGTGCAAAATGCCGGTACGCACCGCGCGTGCCGGCCTCTAATGCTTTGAAGAGTCAGAGTTTCCTGACCGCGGCAAACGAGGGCTTTTCTTTGCCGCATAAAGAAATACTCTTTACCGGTCGGTGTTAGGCATAGACGGGCAGTCGAGATCAAAAAAAGAAACTTTCTTTGGCAACCGCTGTAACCAAATCGCTCGATGCCCGTAGCTAGTTCTGGATGGGATCTTCAGGGAGCGCGGCATCCCTCGCGACTTGAACATGCATCCGGGCTTTTCGTAGTGCGGTTCTGTGAACGACGGCATCGCATTTTAGGTATCAAACAGTCACCAAGGAGATCGTCATGAAGTTGGATTCCAAATCAGGTGCTACGCTCGCAGCAGCCGCCGCTACCCTGTTCCTCGCCGGTGCAACTATTTCGACCGTATCGACGACTGCTTACGCCGCCGGCGGCAAGTGCATGGCCGGCAATGCCTGCAAGGGTCAGAGCGCCTGCAAGAGCGCCGCGAATGCCTGCAAGGGCCTGAACGCCTGCAAGGGCCAGGGCTTCTCCCAGATGTCCGAGAAACAGTGCACGGGCATGGGTGGCAAGTTCGTCAAGTCCTGATTCATCGTCATGATCCAGCAGGGTCCGGCATGCGCTGCCGGGCCCTTTTCTGTTAGGTGCGATAATATTTTGACCCGCGGTGTAACCAAACCCGTTCGCGTGCGTAGCTCCTTGGGATGCAGAGCCTCGGCGAACCTATAGCCGAAGCCCGGTGCATTCCTTAACCCGTTGGAGGATTCCCATGAAGGTTGCTTCTAAGTCCGGCGCCGCGATCGCCGCAGCCGCTGCCACCCTGTTCCTGGCCGGCGCCACCATGTCCACGGTTGCGTACGCAGCTGGTGAAGGAAAATGTGTCGGCGCGAACGCCTGCAAGGGCCAGAGCGCCTGCAAGGGCGGAGCGAGTGCCTGCAAAGGGCAGAACGCTTGCAAGGGCCAGGGCTTTTCGGCCATGACCAAGGAGCAGTGCGCGGCCGCCAAGGGCAAGTTCACACCGTCCTGACCGATCGTCTGCAGAGTTGATGGGCCCGGCCATGCGCCGGGCCCGGATCTTCGTGATAGGATCGATCGACGGAGCCGGGTTTCCGGCAGCCTGCGAGCGGAGAGCGAATGAACGTCGTAAGCAAATCGCCACTGCCCGCGGCGGCGCCGCTTGCGGACCGCCAGCAGCGGCCGGCCAAGCCGCCGTTTCTCGGTTTTGGACTGGGGCTGCGCGCGCAGCACTACGACGAGATTCTCGAAGGCCATCCGCCGATCGACTGGTTCGAGGTCATCAGCGAGAATTACATGCTGCCGGGCGGCCAGCCGCTCCGCGTTCTCGACCGGATCCGCGAGCGCTACCCGGTGGTGATGCACGGGGTTTCGCTGTCGATCGCCTCGACCGCACCGCCTGATTTCGACTATCTACGCGCCCTGCGCGACCTCGCCAGCCGCGTCGAACCGAAATGGGTTTCGGATCATCTGTGCTGGACCGGCGTGCACGGCAAGAACGTGCACGATTTGCTGCCGATCCCCTATACGCGCGAAGCGCTCGATCATGTGGTCGGCCGCGTGCAGCTGGTGCAGGATTATCTTGGCCGCGCCATCGTGCTGGAGAACGTCTCGACCTATGTGCAGTTCAGCAATTGCGAGATGACGGAGTGGGAATTTCTCACCGAGCTGTCGCGCCGCTCCGGCTGCTGGCTGCTGTTCGACGTCAACAACGTCTACGTCAGTGCGTTCAATCACGGTTATGATCCCACCACCTTCCTTGAAGGCATTCCGGCGGACCGCGTGGTGCAGTTCCACATGGCCGGCCACAGCCACATGGGCACCCATATCATCGACACCCACGATCATCCGGTGTGCGACGACGTCTGGGACCTCTACGCCGCGGCGTTGAAGCGCTTCGGCCGTGTCTCGACCATGATCGAGCGCGACGACAACATTCCGCCGCTCGACGAGCTCGTCGCCGAGGTCGATCAGGCGCGCGAGATGGCCGCGAAAATACTACCGCGGCATGCCGGATGAGCGAATTCGCGCGGCAGCAGGATGATTTTCAGCGCGGCATCCTGAGCGGCGATGATTCCATCCTCGCCGAGATCCTCGACAGTCCTAGGGCGAAACGCGAGGTCCTCTACGGGGTTTACCGGCACGCTTACGGTTCGCGGCTGGTCGATGCCCTGCGCAACGATCACGGTCTGCTTCACAGCTATCTCGGCGACGAGATGTTCGACGCGATGGGATACGCCTATGTGGCCGCGCGCCCGTCGCATCATCCGAACCTGCGCTGGTTTTCGCAGGGCCTGCCGGATTTCCTGAAATCCACCGCGCCCTATAGCGATCTTCCGATTCTCGCCGATCTCGCGGCGCTTGAAAAAACCCTGAACGACGCGTTCGACGCCGCCGACGCGCCGGTGCTGGCGCTGGCCGATATGGCCGGCTTTGCGCCGGAGCTCTGGAACACGCTCAAATTCCAGCCCCATCCCACGTCATGCCGGCTCGACGTTTCCACCAATGCCGCGGCCGTCTGGCTGGCGCTCAAGAACGACGAGACGCCGCCCGACGCGGTCGTGCTGGATGAGCCGGGCCGTCTCTTGATCTGGCGTCAGGACGTGACGCCGATGTTCCGCGAGTTGGGCGCCGAAGAAGCAATGATGTGGGACGAGGCGGCGAACGGCATTCCGTTCGGCGTGCTCTGCTCGATGCTGGCGACCTACGACGATCCCGATGGCGCGGCCGCGCGCGGCGCCGGCTATCTTCATGGCTGGGTCACATCGGGACTGCTGACTGGTGTTTCCAGCGACGATTGAGAGGTCGGCGCGTGAGCACGGCATCCGACCGGAATTTCATCGAGCACCTGACCTGGGACGGGGTCGCGAAGCGCATCGACAACGGCGCCGCCGCTGTCCTGCCTGTTGGAGCCGGCGCCAAGCAGCACGGGTTTCATCTGCCGATGAATGCCGATCGGATTCAGGCCGAATGGCTTGCAGCCAGGATCGTCGACCGCATCGATGGCGTGATCTGGCCGACGGTCAGCTACGGATATTATCCGGCCTTTGTCGACTACGCTGGCAGCGCGAGCCTGTCTGGGCCCACGTTCGAATCCCTGATCCGGGAGATCGCTGCTGGAATCATCGGCTATGGCTGCCGCGCGTTGTTCGTGCTCGATACCGGCATCAGCACGCTGGAGCCGGTCGATCGGGCGCTGGCGCGGCTCGGCAGTCCCGACGCACTGCATCTGAAGATTCATGACGGCCCGCGCTATCGCCGCGCCGCCGCACAACTTGCCGGGCAAAGCCACGGCAGCCACGCCGACGAACTCGAGACCTCGCACATGCTGGTGCTGGCGCCGCATCTGGTCGACATGGCACGGGCGGAAGCAAGCCCGCCGCTGCGGCATGAGACGCCCGGCCCGCTGACGCCGTCGGACCCCACCTCGCCCAATTACAGCCGCTCCGGCAGCTTTGGCGATCCGACATTGGCAACCCGCGCCAAGGGCGAAATCCTGCTCGCGGCGATGGTCGACGACATGGTTGAGCAGGCCTCGGCCTTCCTTGCCGCAAGGGCCACCGCGAGCACCGAGAGCACTCATCGAAGCCATCGAAGCGCGCCGCCATGAGACAGGCCCGCGCATTCCGGCTCGTCGCCTTGTCCGCTGTTGCGGCGATGTTGCTGGCCGGCGCGTTTGCGACGCCAACCCGCGCGCAACCGGAATTGATGCGCGGCGATCGCATGCCCTACGACGCGTTCGACCGGATGCCGAAGACCGATCTCGACGTCCCCTCCGGCGTGATCCATGTGGCGTTCGGCGCGGGCGAGTTCGCATTGCCGAAGGAGAAAATCCTCGAATGGGTCGCGACCTCGGCGAAAGCCGTGTCGACTTATTACGGCCGGTTTCCGGTGAAGTCGCTGCGGCTGCTGTTCGTGCCGGTCGAGGGCACGCGGGTGCGCGGCGGAACGACGTGGGGTTATCGCGGCGCGGCGATACGGGTTCCGCTCGGCCGCGACGCCGGCATGGACGATCTCAAGCGCGACTGGGTCATGGTGCACGAAATGGTGCATCTGGCGCTGCCCGACATGGAGGACCGCTACGCCTGGCTGTCGGAAGGATTGGCCGTCTATGTCGAGCCGGTGGCGCGGGTACAGGCCGGCGACCTCAGCGCCAAAGAGATATGGCTTGCGATGATGCGGGATATGCCGAAAGGCCTGCCGCAAGCCGGCGACCGGGGCCTCGACAACACATCGACCTGGGGACGGAAATATTGGGGCGGCGCGATGTTTTGCCTTTACGCGGATGTCGGGATTCGGAAAGCGACGAACAATCGAATGGGCCTGCAGGACGCCATGCGCGGCGTAATCGCCGCCGGCGGCAGTCACGAGATTGACTGGCCGATCGAGCGCATTCTTACGACGGCGGACAGGGCGGTCGGCGTAGACCTGCTGACGAAGTTGCACGATGAATGGGGGTCGAAGCCGGTGACGCCCGATCTCGACAGCTTGTGGCGCGATCTGGGTCTGCGGCTTCGCGACGGCGGCATCGATTTCGATGACGCCGCGCCGCTTGCCGCGATAAGGGCTGCGATTACGAAGGCGCCACGGTAAATCCGTCGTGGCCGGGCTTGTCCCGGCCATCCACGTCTTGCTTCCACGGACGATAAGACGTGGATGCCCGGCACAAGGCCGGGCATGACGATGAGCTGCTAATGCGCCTCGTCCCAGTTATTCGCCGCGCGTGCGTCGACCTGCAGCGGCACCGACAGCAGCACGGCGGGGAACGGCGCGTCCTGCATGGTGTGCTGCACCACCGGCAGCGTCGCCGCCACCTCGTCGTCCGGCACCTCGAAGATCAGCTCGTCGTGCACCTGCAGCAGCATCTGCGCCGAGAGTTTCTTCGCCGCCAGCGCATCCTCCATCCGGATCATGGCGCGGCGGATGATGTCGGCCGCGGTGCCCTGCAGCCGCGCGTTGATGGCGGCGCGTTCGTTGAAGGAGCGCACCGAGGCGTTGCTGGCCTTGATGTCGGGGTAGTGGCACTTGCGGCCGAACAGCGTCTCGACATAGCCGTGCTTGCGGCAGAAATCGCGCGTCTCGTCCATGTAGGCGCGGATGCCGGGAAAACGCTCAAAGTACTTCTTGATGTAGGCGGAGGCTTCCTCGCGCGCGATGCCGAGCTGGTTGGCGAGCCCGAACGCCGAGATGCCGTAGATGATGCCGAAATTAATCGCCTTGGCGCGGCGGCGCACCTCGCTTGGCATGTCTTTCACCGGCACGCCAAACATTTCCGACGCCGTCATGGCGTGAATGTCGAGCTTGTCCTGGAACGCCTGCTTCAGCACGGGAATATCGGCGATCTCCGCCAAGAGCCGCAATTCGATCTGCGAATAATCCGCCGACACCAGCTTGTGGCCCGCTGTTGCGATGAAGGCGCGGCGGATTTTTCGGCCGTCCTCGGTGCGCACCGGAATGTTCTGCAAATTGGGCTCGTTCGACGACAGCCGCCCGGTGGTGGTGGCCGCCAGCGCGTAGGTGGTGTGGACGCGCTGGGTCTGCGGATGCACATAGGTCGGCAGTGCGTCGGTATAGGTCGATTTCAGTTTCGAGACCTGCCGCCATTCCAGGATCTTTTTCGGAAAGTCGTGGCCCTGCTCGGCGAGTTCATCGAGCACCTGCGCGGTGGTGGACCACGCGCCGGTCTTGGTCTTGCTGCCGCCGGGCAAACCCATCCTGCCGAAGATGATGTCGCCGATCTGCTTCGGGCTGCCGACATTGACCGGCTCGCCGGCGATCTCCTGGATCTCCGCTTCGACCCTTGCCGCGGTCTGCGCGAAATCGGCTGACAGCTTTGAGAGCACCTGGCGGTCGATCGAGATGCCGCGCCGTTCCATCCGCCCGAGCACGCCGACCAGCGGCCGCTCCAGCGTCTCATACACCGCGGTCATCCGCTCGGCGACCAGACGCGGCTTTAAGACCCGCCACAGCCTCAGGATGACATCGGCATCCTCGGCGGAGTACGCGGTAGCCCTGTCGATGGCGACCTGATCAAAACTGAGCTTGTTCTTGCCGCTGCCGGTGACCTCGCCATGGCTCAGCACGGCGTGGCCGAGCCGGCTCTCGCTAAGCGCATCGAGCCCGTGCGAGTTGCGCCCGGCATCCAGCGCATAGGACATCAGCTGCACGTCGTCATGGTTGCGGATGGTAATGCCGTGCTGCGCGAACATCACCGCGTTGAATTTGATGTTGAAGCCGATCTTGAGCAGCCCAGCCTGCTCCAGCAGCGGACGCAATGCGTCCAGCGCGTCGGAAGCCTTGATCTGATCCGGCGCAAGGCCGGCGGCGAACAGGCCTGCGCCATCGCCGGATTGCTTGTGGCTGAGCGGGATATAGCAGGCCTCGTTGGGTCCGAGCGCCAGCGCGATGCCGCACATCTCCGCCTGCATCGGATCGATCGAGGTCGCCTTGGCGTCGATGGCGACATGGCCGACGTCGTGGACCCGCGCGATCCAGGCATTCAATTCGGCGAGTGTGCGGACGGTCTGGTATTTGCCGCGATCGATTTTCGTGTGGCGCGCGGCTTCCGCCCGCGCCGCCGCAAGCGCCTGCGGCGTCAGCGCGATGACCGCGCCGCGGTCAGCTTTCGCCGGAGCTTGCGGGCGCTTCTGATCACCGAGGGGAAGCTCGCCGGCGCGGCCTGAAAACAGATTGGTGCCCTTCGCCGCATCATCGGGTTCGCCCCCTAACGATGCCGTGGACGGCGAATCCGGCGGCATTCCACCTGATGCAAACGGGCTTTTCAAATCCGTCGCGGCGTCGATATCCGACGGATCGACCTGCGCATATTCCGCGACGCGCCGCGTCAGCGTGGAAAATTCCATCGCCTTCAGAAACGCGATCAGCTTGCGCGCATCGGGCTCGTGCACCGCGAGTTCGTCCAGCGGCACGTCGAGCGCCACCTTGTCGTCGAGCAGCACCAGCTGCCGCGAGATGCGCGCCTTCTCGGCGTGTTCGATCAGCGCCTCGCGCCGCTTCGGCTGCTTTATTTCGCCGGCGCGCTTGAGCAGCGTTTCGAGGTCGCCATATTCGACGATCAGCTGCGCCGCGGTCTTGACGCCGATGCCGGGCACGCCGGGCACGTTGTCGGTCGAATCGCCGGCCAGCGCCTGAACTTCGACCACCTTGTCCGGCGGCACGCCGAATTTTTCGATCACCTCGGCAATGCCGAGGCGGCGGTCCTTCATGGTGTCGTACATGGTGACGCAGTCGTTCACCAGCTGCATCAGGTCCTTGTCCGAGGAGACGATGGTGGCGCTGGCGCCGCGCTCGCAGGCGATCCGCACATAGGTCGCGATCAGGTCGTCGGCCTCGAAACCGGCCTGCTCGAGGCAGGGCAGGTCGAACGCACGCACCGCCTCGCGGATCAGCGGGAATTGCGGGATCAAATCGTCCGGCGCGGGCGGCCGGTGCGCCTTGTAGTCGGGATACAGCTTGTTGCGGAAGGTGACTTCGGACTTGTCGAAGATGATGGCCAGATGCGTCGGCCGGTTGTCCTCCGGCATGTCGCGCAAGAGCTTCCACAGCATGTTGCAGAAGCCGAGCACGGCGTTGACCTGCAGCCCGTCCGACTTGCGGTTGAGCGGCGGCAGCGCGTGATAGGCGCGGAAAATATAGGAGGAACCGTCGACCAGGAAGATGTGGTCGCCTTTGCCCGGGGCTTTCACGGCAACGGGTTTTGTGGCGGCGGATTTAGCGGCGGCGGGTTCCGCGGCGGGCTTTGGCGAGGATTTCGGCATGGGCGACAATTTAAGGATTTTTGACGAGATTCACAGCCTGTGAACTGCAGATGTGCGCTAGTTTTTCGTCATGGCCGGGCTGACCCGGCCATCCACGTCTTCCCCATCGTCATTGCCGGGCTCGACCCGGCAATCCATCCTCCTCGAAAGACTCTTGTGAAGAGTGATGGATACGCGGGTCAAGCCCGCGTATGACGAAGTGTGTTGGATGCGACCACGCATTTCACATCGCTCCTTCCTCGGGGCAAGCGTCATCGCCGCCCGCAAATCCCTTCGCGTGAATGGGAGGTTCGGAGAACCTCGCTCTCTCGATAAGAGAGGGAGGCGGAACGCCGAAAGGCGCACCTTGGTAACAGCCGCGGCTTGATTCCCGGATCGCCGGGAATCAGAGGCACACGGCAACGCCTCTCGACGTTCCGTCACGGCGTAGTAGCCCTGGTCCGCGCTTCCGGGGACTTGGCGCACGGCGATTTCGCGCCGCTGCCTGTCCCCGTCCAGCCAGCTTCGGTGGCAGACCCCGAGAG
>NZ_DASYMN010000235.1:0-2743 GCF_036009065.1 Bradyrhizobium sp.
CGCCGCGAATTTCATTCGCGGCGACCCTCCCCCTCCAGGGGCGGGTGAAGAAAAGGGCGCCATAAGCGCCGCGCATTGCGCCGCGCGGTGTGGGACGGCGGAATGCGCTTCGCTTATTCCGCCCTACGCGCTTTCTTACCCTCCCCTGGAGGGGGAGGGTCGGCGAGCATGAGCGAAGCGAAATGCTTGACGGGGTGGGGTGAAGCTCCAAAGGCAGCGCCGCGGATGAACACTCATCCCACCCCGCCGCGAATTTCATTCGCGGCGACCCTCCCCCTCCAGGGGAGGGTGAAGAAAGGGCGCGAGCCAGCGTGGAACAAAATGCAGATTTGACGCGCTTGCTCTTTCTGATTGCAGGGGGCGCGCGATGCTGCCGCGACCATTGCTGACTACAACTGCGTTATCCTCGGCCCATCCCAATACCGGTCCGACAGCATCGCCGAGATCGCCCACACCAGCGCGTCGAGCCGGTCCGGCGAGGCGCCCGACGACAGCCCGTTGATGCCGAAATCGCACATCTCGTCTTCCAGCAGCGGAAAGCAGCCGACGTGCTTGACCTTGCCCTGCTCGTACAGCGCCGCCACCGGCTCGGCGCGCAGATATTTGCCGCGCGTGGCGTGAACCTCCTTCAGCGGCACCGAGCCATCGACCTGGCGCAGCACCGAACGCACCATCTCGCCGCCCATGTTGATTTCGGCGACCAGCGAATTGGCGTTGAGCCGGCGATACAGCGCGACCGCCTTGCTGGCCCATGCCTGCGGCGTCAGCCCCGCCTGGGACGCATCCTCCAGCACGAAATACATCCCGCTGTCGGCGCGGCCGACCGCGACGATGCCGCAGGCGTCCGCGCCCTGCCGCGACGAGCCCGGCGGATCGATCCCCACCATGATGCGCGACAGCGCCGGCGCCGCATCGACGCGGCAGCCTTCGACCAGCGCGCGCGACCACAGCGCGTCGGGGCGGTCCTCGATCAGCTCGCCGTCGAGCTCCTGCCGCCCGAGCCGCGTGCCGGCATAGCGATCGACCACGGTTTCCAGAAACGCCGGCGAGAGAAAATCCTGGTTGGCGCGCGTCGGCGCCCGCGTCACACGCGTGCGCGGACCAGCGATCAGCCGCTTGATCACCGGCAACGGCCGCGGCGTGGTGGTGATCAGCTGCCGCGGTCGCCTGCCGAGCCGCAGCGCGAATTGCAGCATGTCGAAGGTGGCTTCGCCATAACGCCACTTCGCCAGCTCGTCGCACCACGCCGCCTCGAATTGCGGCCCGCGCAGGCTTTCCGGATCGTCGGCGGAAAACACCTGGCCGACCGCGCCGTTCGGCCATTGCAGCCGTTTTCGCGTCGGGATCCATTCCGGGCGCTGTTGGAGCGGCGACGTCCGCAGCAACCCGGACTCGCCTTCCACCATGACTTCGCGCGCATCGTGCGCGGTCTCGCCGATCAGCGCGACGCGGCCATGGGCGCGGCCGGTCCATGGCGAGATGCCATGCACCATCGCCCGCACCCATTCGGCGCCGGCGCGGGTTTTGCCCGCGCCGCGGCCGCCCAGCATCAGCCAGGTGGTCCACGGCCCGCCATTGTTGCCGGTCTCGCGATGCTCCTGATGCGGATGCGCGAAGGTGGCGAAGTCATGATTTAGGCGGTTCTCCATCCGAAGGCTGTTCTCGTCCACAAAGGCCTGCGTCAGTCCGGCTGCGGACAAACACGTCAATGCGGTGCGCAAGCATGCGACGGAATCCGTCGGCGTCTGAAGGCAGGTCGTCGTCATTGCTTCCACTGCTGTTTCCGGGTTGGCGCAGACGGCGCACCTTGAACAAGGTTTCGGTCAGCGTCGCCAGCGTGCGGGCGACGCGCTCGGCTTCGATCGATCGCTTTCCCCGCGGAGCGGATCCGCCGCGCAGGCTTTCGATCTTGCGCAGTTCTTTTTCCAACGCCGCCTCCAGCCGCGCGGCGATCGAATCGGGAGCGATGTCCGGATCGGCGCTGCGGGCTTCGGCTTGGGAGGCTTCGGACGCCCTGTTTTCCGCGCCGGTGGCCTCGAGGTCGAGCTTCAACGCCTCCGACAGGCCGCGCGGCGGCCGGTCCTTGCGCAATTGCCAGCCCTCCGCCTTGGCGATCTTGTAAAGTTTGTCTCGTGACGTTCCCACATCGTCCGCAATGGTGCGCACCGGCTGGTCCGTCTTCTCATAGCGCTGCCGCGCGTATTCCAGTGCTTCGGCGGACAGGCCGTAAGCGGGATCGTGGAGGGAGGGAAAAGCCATGTTGTTCTCCAATGCGTGCTCTGCGAAGGCGAGACCCACACACCGATGCGTCATGGCCGGGCTTGACCCGGCCATCCATCCTTCTTGAAGGAGTCTCGCTTAGGTGATGGATGCGCGGGCCTTCGCCTCGCCGAAGCGGCTTCGGCCCCGCAGGCGGGCCTTCGCCTCGCCGAAGCTCGTAGGGCGCAATAAGCGAAGCGCATTGCGCCGCCCCTTCTCAATCCCGCTCACGAACTCGCCTGCCGCCGCATCCTGCACAGGGCTGAGCGGCGGGTCTGCGGCGCAATGCGCGTCGCTGACGCGCCGCTTATTGCGCCCTACGCGTTCGCGGCTGCCTGCTTTAAGCCGGCTTGCGTTGCCTCGCGATGATCTGGCGACGGAGTTCTTCGAAAAACACCCGGTGACCGCCGGGGCTGAAGCTCGTAGGGCGCAATAAGCGAAGCGCATTGCGCCGCCCCTTCTCAATCCCGCTCACGAACTCGCC
>NZ_DASYMN010000236.1:0-1902 GCF_036009065.1 Bradyrhizobium sp.
CGATCCCGGTGGCGAACGACGTAACGATGCCGGCATCGACGGCCTTCGAGAAATCGACGACGCCCTTCCACTGGCCGTGGGTCAGTACGCCGCCGAACCCGGCCGGCGGGGTCTCGGGCGCCCGATCTGTCTCGGGGACGAAGGTATTGTTGGCCCAGGTGCCGCTCACACGGACATAGGCGGGTCCCAGCGCGGCGGCGAGCGTCCGGAGCCGCGCATTGCCCAGGTTGAGCGGAGGACGGTACTCGTAGAGCGCCGGGTTCATTCCCACCGGTATGTCCCCGGAAGGCGCCGTCGGCGCGGGCTGCCGCAGCGCGGCTTCGAGTTCCGGGCCGTAGGGCTTCCAGAACTTGCCGCCGGTTACCTCCAGCATCTCGACGTTGTAGGATTGGTAGCGCTCGTCGACCGAACCGACGCGCTGCAGCGTTGACGGCGAGACAAAAACTCGCTCCGGGGCCGATGACACAGTCCCTACCATGGCCGCGCCGATAACCGCCAAGCCTACGAAACCCTTCAAGCCGACGCGATTGATCCTCATCGGCAATCTCCGGCATTTCGTTCGACAGGCAAGCCCAACGGTTCAGACGTGAGCACAGGCAACGCGTTCACATGCCGACCGTTCGCCAAGTCAGCCGCTCCCGAAGGGGTTGTATGCGAGCGCGCCATCAAGCGACTTCGCCGCTGCCTCCCATGGCGCATGACGCGATGCGCCAGGTTCATCGAGACTAAGGGGAATGATGTACCATGACATGCTGATGTCGTAGCCGCCGCTATTAGGGCCTGTTGGGAATCATTGTGAGGCGATGACGGTCGCGGCGAGATGGATCATGGCTGCAAAGCGTTGATCGGTTTTATCGGCACGCATCGCGATGCGCTTGAACTCTTTCAGCTTGCAGAAGTAATTCTCGATCAAGTGCCGCCATTTGTACATCTCGGTATCAATGTCGCGCGGCTTGGTGCGGCACGGATGCTGTGAGATCACGACCTTGGCCCCCCGCTGATCGAGGCCCGCGACGATCGCGTTGCTGTCGAAGGCCTTGTCGGCGATCAGAGCCTCGAAGCTCACCCCGTCGATCAGAGGCGGCAACCCGACCGTGTCGTGGCGCTGACCCGGCAACAGCACGAAGCGCACGAGATTGCCCAGCGCATCGGTCAAGGCCAGCACCTTCGTGGTCATGCCGCCCTTGGAACGACCAATGGCTTGGCTTGAAGTCCCCCTTTGGCGCCCTGGCCGTGGCGATGCACCTTCACGATGGTGGCGTCCACCATCGCATACTCCATGTCTGGCTCATCCGAGACCGCCTCGAACAGCCGCGTCCAGACATCGGCCCTCACCCAGTCGCGGAAGCGCGAGTAGATCGAGTCCCACTTCCCGAACCGTTCCGGGATGTCGCGCCAGGGACTGCCCGTGCGCACCACCCACAACACCGCTTCCACGAAGCGCCGGTTGTTCTCGCCACTGCGACCCGGATCACCAGGCTTGCCCAGGCAGTGCGCTTCCATCTGCGCCCATTGGGCGTCCGTCAGTACGTCGCGTTCCATCGTGAGCTTGAATCACACGCTCACCCGCGCCAACAACCCTGATTCCCAACAGGCCCTAGAATGGCGCGTATTCGGCTTGGAGTCCGCAGCGCAGGTGCGCAACGGCCTCGAGGGCGCGACGGCTGTGCTTCATACTGCCGGCCCCTTCTCGGCGACCTCGCAACCGATGGCGGACGCCTGCTTGCGCGTCGGTGTGCACTACGTCGATATCACCGGCGAGATCGATGTCTTCGAAGCGCTCGCAACCCGAGACGCAGAATCGAGAGCGGCTGGTGTCATGTTGCTGCCGGGCGCCGGCTTCGACGTAGTGCCAAGCGACTGCCTGGCCGCGCATGTGAAAGCGCGCCTGCCAACCGCAAC
>NZ_DASYMN010000237.1:0-19062 GCF_036009065.1 Bradyrhizobium sp.
CGCACATGCTCCAGCATCACCATATGCAGCGCGTTGGGGTCGCGAACCGATCCGTCGAGGCGCAACGCCTTCGGCCAAGTCGCATCGAGCTTTGCGGACGTTTGTGAATCCCCGCTGGCGAACAATGTGACATCGTTTCCGAGCGCGACCAGTTCCTCGGTCAGCCAGTGCACCACCCGTTCGGTGCCGCCGTAAAGCCTGGGTGGAACAGCCTCCGTCAACGGAGCAATCTGCGCGATGCGCATCTATGCGTCTCCTGATGTCGTTTGGGAACAAAGACCACCCCGCATCTGCACGGCACCGGCATGCAACGGGGGAACGTTCTCGCATCTGCGAAGTTCCTTGAACACGCATACTTCTTTCACATCGGCGTCTTGCTGATGCCATCTCATCCACTCAGACTTTCGATGTGCAAAATTGTTGCGCAGTGATGGCAACACGACGGGAAACTCAAAACCGTTACGGCAGATCGACCGCGCCAAATGTGGCCGGGTAGAGATTCTCGTTTCCCTCCACCAGCTTTTGCAAGGCCCCATGGACAATCTTTCAGGATACGCACATCGCCCGTTCGCCTTCGTGCTGCGCTATCTGCGCCAGCGCCTTGCATCGCACGCTGTCATATTGACTGCTGTCGTTGCAGCCGTTGCTTGTTCGGTAGGCACGCAATACGGCGTGAAATACTTGGTCGATGGCTTGGCGGCCGGCCCGGCGCGCGGCGGCGGCGTATGGCTGGCATTCGTTTTTCTCATGTCGCTGATAGCTGCCGATAATTTCCTGTGGCGGATCGCGAGCTGGACCGCGAGCTTCACATTTGTGGGAGTGACCGGTGATCTGCGCCGCGACATCTTCCGCCATCTGACCGGGCACGCGCCGAGCTATTTCTCCGACCGGCTGCCGGGCATGCTGACCAGCCGCATTACCGCCACCTCCAATGCGGTCTTCACCGTCGAGAACATGTTCGTCTGGAACGTGCTGCCGCCCTGCATCGCGACTATCGCGGCGATCGCGTTGATCGGCACCGTCAGCCTGCCGATGGCGGCGGGAATGATCGTCGTCGCCGGCGCCATGGTGGTCGCGATGTTTCATCTCGCAGCCAGAGGCAAGCCTTTGCATGACGACTTCGCCGACAAGGCCGCCGCGGTCGACGGCGAAATGGTCGATGTCATCAACAACATGCCGCTGGTACGGGCGTTTTGCGGCCTTGGCTACGAACACGAACGGTTCGATAACACGGTCAACCGGGAATTGAGGGCGCGGGGCCGCAGCCTGCGGTATCTTGAGAAACTGCGGCTCACGCATGCGGCGATCACCGTCGTTCTGATCATAGCCTTGCTCGGGTGGGTCATAACCCTGTGGCAGCACGGCGGCGCCACCACCGGCGACGTGGTGCTGGTCTGTACCTTGGGGCTATCGATCTTGAACGCCACGCGCGATCTCGCGGTGGCGCTGGTGGATGTCACCCAGCATGTTGCGCGAATGACGGAAGCCATCGCGACGCTGCTGCTGCCGCATGAATTGAGCGACCATCCGGAAGCCGAGCCGCTGGTGAAGGCGGGCGCGGCGATCGCCTTCAACAACGTCTCGTTCCGCTATCCCGGCGGGCTGCAAGTGTTCGAGCGGTTCAGCCTGCGGCTTCAGCCGGGGCAACGCGTGGGGTTGGTCGGCCAGTCCGGCGGCGGCAAGTCGAGCCTGTTCGTACTGCTGCAGCGGTTTTACGAGGTGCAGCACGGCTGCATCACCATCGACGGCCAGGATATTTCGCGCGTCACCCAGCAAAGCCTGCGCGAGGCGATCTCGGTGGTGCCGCAGGATATCTCGCTGTTCCATCGCTCGATCATGGAAAACATCCGCTATGGCCGTCCCAACGCCACTGACAACGAGGTGTTGCGCGCGGCCATCGCGGCGCGCTGCGATTTCGTCGAAACCCTTCCCGAAGGGCTCGCGACCATGGTCGGTGACCGCGGCATAAAACTGTCCGGCGGCCAGCGCCAGCGCATCGCCATCGCCCGCGCCTTCCTGAAGGACGCGCCGATCCTGTTGCTCGATGAAGCCACCGCCGCGCTGGACTCCGAATCCGAGGAAGCCATCCGCGAGGCGCTCGGCCGCCTGATGCGCGGGCGAACCGTGATCGCGATCGCGCACCGCCTCGCCACGCTGCGCAATTTCGACCGGGTGATCATGCTGAAGGCGGGCAAGATCATCGAAGACGGCCCGCCGGATCGCCTGATGCAGGGCCAGGGCCCGTATCGCGAGTTGGTGACGCAGGAAATGAGCCGGCTTGCGACCCACGCGGCCTGATCCTTGAGCTATGCTGTCGCTGTGGCGAATCACCAAACGTTTTTCGCTAGATCAGCAAACCAGCCGAGGTCAAATGCCAGCTGAAGTCGTGACCAAACTGAAAATTCCGACCGTCGAGCCTGTCTCGGAATCGCCGTTTTATATTCCGATGACCGGGCCCGCGGCACGGCCGCGCCGTTCGCTCAAGCACGACGATACGTTTATCGTGCTCGACAGCCATGGCGACATCGGCGCATCCGCCGGCGGACCCGACGGCCTGTTCAACTGCGACACCCGCTATCTCGCCCGGCTCGAACTGGTGCTGGATGAAGCGCAACAGCCGCTGCTGCTCGGCTCCATTTTGCGCGACGACAATTCCGCGCTGACGGTCGATCTCACCAACCCCGATGTTGTCCGAGGCGGCCGCATCGTGCTGCAGAAGGACATGCTGCACATCGTGCGCACCATCTTCCTGTGGCGCGGCACCGCCTATCAGCGAATCGGCTTGCAGAATCACGGCGAGAGTCGCGCGAGCTTCGACTTGACGTTGATGTTCGACAATGATTTTGCCGATTTGTTCGAAGTGCGCGGCGAGAAACGCCCGCACCGCGGCATCGGTTCCAGCAAGCTGCTCGGGCCGGCCGATGTGGCGCTGGAATATAACGGGCTTGACGGCAAGGCGCGCCGCACGACGTTGCATTTCGATCCCCGGCCCACACGACTGACTTCCAGCATTGCCACTTGGCATCTCGAACTGGCGCCGCTAGCCACCACATCGCTGTTCACCGCGGTATCCTGCAACAAGCCGGTCACGCACAGGCCGGCGCGATTCCTTCGCGGGCTGCTGGCGCATCGGCGCGAAATGCGCAAATTCACCGCGGGCGCGACCAGCATCGAGACCTCCAACAATATCTTCAATGAGGTGCTGTGCCAGTCGATGGCCGACCTCAACATGCTGATGACGGAAACGCCGCAGGGCCGCTATCCCTATGCCGGCATTCCCTGGTACTCCACCACGTTCGGACGCGACGGACTGATCACCGCGCTGCAGATGCTGTGGGTCGACCCGCGCATCGCGCGCGGCGTGCTGAAGCGGCTCGCATTCTATCAGGCCAGGAGCGTCGATCCGCTCGCCGACGCCCAGCCCGGAAAGATCCTGCACGAGATGCGCGGCGGCGAGATGGCCGCGCTGCGCGAGGTGCCGTTCGCGCAATATTACGGCAGCGTCGATTCGACGCCGCTGTTCGTGCTGCTGGCCGGGCTCTATGTCGAACGCACCGGCGACGACGAAACGCTCGCCGAGCTGTGGCCCGCGATCGAAGCGGCGCTGCGCTGGATCGACACCTATGGCGATCCCGACCGGGACGGCTTTGTCGAGTACCAGCGTGCGTCGGAACAGGGCCTCGCCAACCAGGGCTGGAAGGATTCCTACGACGCCATTTTCCATGCGGACGGCCAACTCGCCGAAGGGTTTATCGCGCTGGCGGAAGTGCAGGGTTATGTATTCGCTGCCAAACGGCTGGCGGGCCGCTGTGCCTTGCGGTTGGGACACCCCGACATCGCGGTTAAGCTCGAGACCGAAGCGCGGCAACTGGCCGAACGTTTCGAGCAAGCGTTCTGGTGCGATGAACTCGGCACCTATGCGCTGGCGCTCGACGGCGACAAGCGCGCTTGCGCGGTGCGCACTTCCAACGCCGGACAGGTGCTGTTCACCGGCATCGCGCGCGAAGACCACGCCCGCATGGTGGCCGCCGACCTGATGCGGCCGCATTTTTTCACCGGCTGGGGCATCCGCACCGTGGCCCGCGGCGAAGCACGCTACAACCCGATGTCCTATCACGACGGCTCGATCTGGCCGCACGACAACGCGCTGATCGCGCTGGGGCTGGCGCGTTACGGGTTGAAGCATTCGGTCGAGCATGTGTTCAAGGGTCTGTTCGATGCCGCCACCTACATGGATCTGCGCCGGCTGCCGGAACTGTTCTGCGGTTTTCAGCGCGAGAAGCGGCGCGGGCCGACGCTGTACCCGGTCGCCTGCGCGCCGCAGGCCTGGGCCAGCGCGACGCCGTTCACACTGCTGGAGGCCGCCCTTGGTCTGGAATTCGACGCGGCGCGCGGCGAAATCCGGTTGCGCAATCCGCGCCTGCCGGCCTTCCTCAACGAAGTGGTGCTGCGCGATCTGCAGCTCGGCGCTTCCAGCGTCGACTTGCGGGTTCGCCGGCATGGTGAAGACGTATCGCTGGAGGTGCTGCGCACCCGCGGCTGGATTCAGGTTTCGATCGTTCTGGCGCACTGAATCGCCTGACGTCAGGAGGCTCTAATGCGCGCAAGCCAGCGCATCGCGATTATCGCAATCGCATTTGCCGCATTCCTTCCCGCATCGCGGGCGCAAAACGACGGGGCTTCGCAAAAAGAGGCCGCGCCGCCCTCGGTCACCGTCATTGGCGCAAGGGACGCCCATGGTGTGCTCGGCCGTGACGTTCGTAGCGCGGCGGACGAGAACATGGGCCGGATTGTCGACGTGATCGTCGCTCGGGGCGGGCAGGTACGTGCAGCCGTGATCGATTTCGGCGGCTTTCTCGGCGTCGGCAGCCGGAAAATCGTGGTCGACTGGAATGCGCTGCATTTCGGACGGATCGCCAACAAGCGCGACAGCATTACGCTTGAATTGACCAAAGAGCAGGTGACGGCGGCGCCCGAATACAAGGAAGACACGCCGATCGTGGTGCTCGGCGCGTCCGGCAGCCTGCAGCCGCTGCAATTCACCCCCTAATGATTTCGGAGATGGTACCTGTTGGCGCATTCGTCCAGACAGTCGATTGACCGGAGTGAGGATGACCGCCGCGACCGGGCGACCGGGCGCGGCAATGAACCGCCGCCATCAGAGCCCACGCGCAAGCCGTCATCGCCATCGCGCCGGAGCGTGCGCGGCCTCGACTGGTTCATTTTCTTTCTCGCCGACGTGCAGACCGGATTCGGACCGTTCGTCGCGGTTTATCTGACCACGCAGAAATGGACCCAGGTTGAAATCGGTTTTGTGTTGTCGATCGGCGGGTTGGTCGCGCTGATCGGGCAAATGCCCGGCGGCGCCATTGTCGACGCGGCGCGCTCCGAGCGGCTGGTGGCCGGCCTCGCGGTCGCGACCATCGGCGTCTGCGCGCTCGGCTATGCGGCGTGGCCGATCTTTCCGGTCGTGGTGGCCGCGGCCACCCTGCACGCTGCCGCCAGTTGCGTGCTGGGACCGGCGATTGCCGCGATCAGCCTCGGCCTGGTCGGACCGTTCGCGATCGGCGAACGGCTCGGACGCAACGCCCGCTACGCGGCGCTGGGTAACGGCGTCGCCGCGGCCGTGATGGGCACCGCCGGCTATCTGTTGTCGAGCCGTTCGGTATTTCTCGTCACCTTCATTCTGGCGATTCCGACGCTGCTCGCGCTGTCGCGGATTCGCGAATGGGAAATCGACCCCGCGCGGGCGCACGGCGCGGTGCCGCGGGAGGTGCCCGACCCCGACGCAACCAGCGTGATCAAACTGGTACGCCAGCCCCCGTTGCTGATCTTCGCCGGCTGCGTGCTGCTGCTGCAACTCGCCAACGCCGCGATGTTGCCGATCATGGCGGGCGTGGTGACGACCCGCTCCAGCCAGTGGGCGCCGGCGCTGATCGCCGCCTGCATCATCGTGCCCCAGGCCATCGTCGCGCTGACGTCGCCGTCGGTGGGGCGCAAGGCGCAGCAATGGGGACGGCGGCCATTGCTGCTGCTGGGTTTCGCAGCGCTGGCGATTCGCGGCGTGCTGTTCGCCACGGTCAGCGATCCATACTTGCTGGTCGCGGTACAGATATTCGACGGCATCACCGCGGCGGTGTTCAGCGTGATGATCCCGCTTGTCATCGCCGATATCGCGTTCGGCAGTGGCCATTTCAGCCTGGCGCAGGGCATCGTCGGCACCGCCACCGGCATCGGCGCCTCGCTCAGCACCGTGCTGGCGGGTTATGTCACCGACAAGCTCGGCAGCAGCGTCGCTTTCTTAGGGCTGGCGGCGGTTGCGGCGACGGGCCTTGCCACGATCTGGCTGGTGATGCCGGAGACGCGGCGAAGCGCCGCCTGATTCCGTGCCCCGGACGCAGCGCAGCGCGCCGTTCTTCACGGCGTGGTGCGCTGCAGAGCCGGGGCCGTAACGAGCGCCGGTGTTTGGTACGGTCCCGGCTCTGCGGAGCGGCATGAAGAATGCCGCACCGCGTCCGGGACACGATGTCGCTATATCGGGACCGATCGATCTGGATTGGAATGCGGCCTTGCAGTAATCTCTCCCGAATGGATTGCACCTTCATATCCAAGCATTGTCGCGGCGCGCTGCTCGCCGCGGTCTGGCTGATCGTCTTTGGCGCCGCGCCGGCGCGGGCCGATGACGCCGCACCGAAGCCGGCGGTTTTCTCGCCGGAAAAACTCGGACGCATCGACGATTTCTTCAATAATGAAGTCGCCACCGGAAAAATTCCCGGCGCGATGGTATTGATCAAGCAGCACGGCCGGCAGGTCTATTTCAAGACCTTCGGCATCAGCGACACCGATACCGGCAGGCCGATGACCCCGGATACGATTTTCCCGCTTCATTCGATGACCAAGACCATCACCAGCTTTGCGGCGATGACCCTGGTCGATCAGGGCAAGCTCCGGCTCGACGATCCGGTGTCGAAATACATTCCGTCCTTTGCAAGGATGAAGGTCGGCATCGAGAAAAAGAAAGATGGCAGGCCGGTGCTTGAACTGGTGCCGCCACGCCGCCCGCTGACCATCGAGGATCTGCTGTTGCATACCTCCGGCATCACCTATGGTTTCTATGGCAACGGCCTGGTCAAGGCGGCCTACGCCGACATCTATTTCGGCGATTTCGATAACGCACAGTTCGCCGAACGCATCGCGATGAAGCCGCTGGCCGAGCAGCCGCGCACGCTGTGGGACTACGGACATTCGACGGATATCATCGGCCGCGCCATCGAAGTCGTATCCGGACAATCGCTGTATCAATTCGAGAAGACCCAGTTTCTCGATTCTCTCGGCATGACCACCACAAAGTTTTTCCTGACCGATCCGACGGAGCGCGCGCGATTTGCAAAACCGCTGCCGCGCGACCGCGCGGTCGAGCGCAATTCGCTCGACGTGACGCGGTGGGAATCCGGCGGCGGCGGAATGGTGACCACGATGAGCGATTTTGCGCGTTTCGCGCAGATGCTGCTGAACGGCGGCGAACTCGACGGCATGCGCTATCTCAGTGCCGCGACCTTCGCCGCGATGACCACCGACCACATCGGCCCCGGGTCCGGCGTTGAGCGCGATTATTTCTATTTTCCCGGCGACGGCTTTGGCTTCGGTTATGGTTTTGGCATCCGCACCGATCCGGGCAAGGCGGTGCCGCCGCCGCCAGGCTCCATCGGCGAGATCAAATGGGACGGCGCCAGCGGTACCTATTTCGTGGTCGATCGCGCCAACGACTTGTTCTTCATCCTTCTGGAGAATTCGCCATCCGAGCGGACCCGCATCCAGCCGGCGCTGAAGCGGATCATCTACGACGCGCTCGGGAAGTGATTCACCTCTCCCCGCAGGGGAGAGGTCCACGCGCATCGTCAGATGCGCGGCGGGTGAGGGGCCTTTCCGCTAAGTCCGAGTGGGTGGAGAGACCCCTCACCCGAAGCCTGCGCGGAGTTTATCATCGGGCGGCGCTTCGCGCCGACCCGTTGGCTTCGGCTTCGACCTCTCCCCTACGGGGAGAGGTGAGAAGGAGCCGGCGCCGAAACCGGTTGACATGCAGCGGTCGGGAAATGAGTCTAGGCGGACGTCTTGCAACGGCCTCTGCGGAGATTACCTTTGCGCGACCTCGAAAACCGATGCGACTGATTGGGCGTGGCAATGAAGCCAGAATACAATCGATTTCGCCTTGCACCCTTACTCGCACTATTATTGCTCGCCGGCTGCGGCGACAAGCCGAGCCAGCCGGCCGCGACCGCGCCGCCGCCGGTCACGGTGGCGCAGCCGACCAAGCGTACCGTCACCGATTGGGACGAGTTCACCGGGCGGTTCGAAGCCGTCGAAGAGGTTCAGGTTCGCGCCCGCGTCGGCGGCTTCGTCACCAGCGTGGAATTCCGCGACGGCGCCATCGTCCGTGCCGGCGACCTGCTTTACGTCATCGATTCCCGCCCGTTCGAGGCGGTCGCGCTGCAGGCCGATGGCCAGCTTTCCGACGCGCGAGCCAAGGCCGAACTGGCCAAGCGCGAGCTCGATCGTGCGCTGACCTTGGTCCAGACCAGTGCGGTCTCCGAATCCGTCGTCGACCAGCGCCGCCAGACCCTGCAGGCCGCGCACGCTGCCGAGATGCAGGCCGAAGGCGCGCTGAAAGCGGCCAAGCTCAATATTGAATTCACGCACGTGACGGCGCCGATGACCGGCCGCGTCGGCCGTCACCTGGTCAGCGTCGGCAATCTCGTCCAGGGCAGCGAGGGCAATGCCACGCTGCTCACCTCGATCGTCACGCTGGATCCGATTTACATCTATTTCGACGTGGATGAAGCGACCTACCTGAAGAACAACAGACTGTGGTTCGAAGGCCGCCGGCCCAGCTCGCGCGATACGCCGAACCCGGTGCACGTGACGCTGACCGGCGAAACAAAATCATCACGTGACGGCAAGATGGATTTCCTCGACAACCGCCTCGATCTGTCGACCGGCACGTTGCGCAGCCGTGCGGTCATTCCCAATAAGGACTTTTCGATCCTGCCGGGGCAATTCGGCCGCGTGCGGTTGATCGGCAGCGCGCCCTATGAGGCGCTGCTGCTGCCCGACACCGCGGTCGCCACCGACCAGTCGCGCAAGATCGTATTTGTCGTAAAGGACGACGACACCGTCGAAGCAAAGCCGGTCACGCTCGGACCGCTCGACGAAGGCTTACGCGTCATTCGCGAGGGGCTGAAGGCGGAAGACCGCGTCATCGTCGATGGCATCCAGCGCGCGCGCGTCGGCGCAAAGGTCGCGCCGCACGCAGCGGCCGGTAACAAGTCATGAACCTCGGAAGGCTCTCCATCAACCAGCCCATTCTGGCGATGGTGTTGTCTATCGTGCTGTTGATCGTCGGCGCGATCGCCTACACCACGCTGCCGGTCTCGGAATATCCGCAAGTTGTGCCGCCAACCGTCGTCGTCACCACGCAATATCCCGGCGCTACTGCGCAGACCGTGTCCGATACGGTCGCCGCGCCCATCGAGCAGGAAATCAACGGCGTCGAGGACATGCTGTATCTCTACAGCCAGGCGACCTCGAACGGCAATCTGACCATCACGATCACCTTCAGGCTCGGCACCGATCTCGACAAGGCGCAGGTGCTGGTGCAGAACCGCGTCGCGATCGCGCAGCCGCGATTGCCGGAAGAGGTGCAGCGCAACGGCGTCGTCACCCGCAAGAACAGCCCCGACATCCTGATGGTCGTGTTCATGCTGTCGCCGGACGACAGCTTCGACCAGCTCTATATCAGCAACTATGCGCTGCTGCAGGTGCGGGACGAACTGCTCCGCCTCGACGGCATCGGCGACATCCAGATGTTCGGCGCCCGCGATTACTCGATGCGGCTGTGGCTCGATCCGGACCGGATCGCAACGCTCGGGCTGACCTCCGCCGAGGTGGTGGCCGCGATCCGCGCACAAAACCTGCAAATCACCGGCGGGCAGATCGGGGAGCCGCCGATCGCCGACCGCGCGTTCCAGCCCAATCTCACCTTCACGGGACGCCTGAAGGATCAGAAGCAATTCGAGGACATCGTGGTCAGGGCCGGCGCCGATGGCCGCACCGTTCGGCTGCGCGATGTAGCGCGGGTTGAACTCGGCGCGTTGTCGTATGCGACCAACAGCTTTCTGCTGCGGAAATCGGCGGTCGCGCTGCTGGTGACCCAGCGGCCCGGCTCGAATGCGCTGGCCACCGCCAAGAACATCTCAGACACGATGGTAAAGTTGAAGGCCAGCTTTCCAAAGGGTCTCGATTACAATATCGGCTACAACCCGACCGAATTCATCGCGCAATCCGTCCACGAACTGATCAAGACGATCTACGAGGCGATGCTGCTCGTCGTCATCGTCGTGCTGGTGTTCCTGCAGGGCTGGCGGCCGGCGATCATTCCGATCATCGCCATTCCGGTGTCGCTGGTCGGCACATTTGCCGTGATGGCGGCGCTGGGGTTCTCGATCAACAATCTCACGCTGTTCGGGCTCGTGCTCGCGGTCGGCATCGTGGTCGATGACGCGATCGTGGTGGTGGAAAACGTCGAACGGCATCTCGAGCACGGCATGAGCCGGCGTGATGCGGCGCTCAAGACGATGGAGGAGGTCGGCGGCGCGCTGGTGTCGATTGCGTTGGTGCTGTGCGCGGTGTTCGTGCCGACTGCATTTCTCGGCGGCATCTCCGGGCAGTTTTTTCAGCAATTCGCCGTCACCATCGCGGTGGCGACCGCGATTTCCTGTTTCTGCTCGCTGACGCTTTCTCCGGCGCTGGCCTCGCAAATCCTGCAGCCGCATGAGGACAAGCGGCCGCCGGCAAGCTGGAACTTCATTGCGCGCGGCTGGGACGCGTTCACCGGGGTTTTCAACCGCGGTTTTGACCGGCTGTCGCACGGCTATGCCAGGCTGGCGGACTTCGTGATCCGGCATTCGGTGGTGATGCTGCTGCTGTATGTGGCGTTGATCGGCAGCGCAGGATGGCTGCTCGCTACCACGCCGCAAGGTTTTATTCCCGCGCAGGACCGCGGCTATGTCATCATATCGGCACAATTGCCGGGCGCGGCGTCGCTGGCGCGCACCACCGATATCGTCCGTCAGATCGAGAAAACGGCGCTGGATACCCCGGGCATCGTTCGCGTCGCGGCATTCGCCGGCTTTTCGGGCGCGACCCGAACCCAGGCGGGCAATGCGGCGGCGCTTTTTCCGGTGTTCGAGGAGCCGGAAGTGCGTCACGGCAAAGGTCTGAGCGCGGCGGCGATCACGGTCGATCTGCGCAAGCGCCTGTCCGCGATTCAGGGGGCCTTCATCATCGTCATTCCGCCGCCGCCGGTGCCGGGCATCGGCACCGGCGGTGGTTTCACGATGCGCATCCAGGATCGCCAGGGCCGCGGACCCGAACTGCTGGCAGCCGCCAACGACGAGCTTGTTACCGCCGCGCGCAAGGCGCCCGGATTGACGCAGGTATTCTCGCCCTTCACCGCCAATACCCCGCAGGTGTTCGTCGATATCGATCGGGTCAAGGCGCAGAAACTCGGCGTGCCGATTGCGAACATCAACGAAACCATCCAGACCTATTTCGGCTCGACCTACGTCAACGACTTCAACCTGTTTGGCCGCACCTACCACGTCACCGCGCAGGCCGACCTGCCATTCCGCAAGGAGACGTCCGATCTGGCGCGCCTGCGCACCCGCAATGCCGCAGGCGACATGGTGATGCTCGGCAGTGTGGTGGATTTCCGCGACGTTTCCGGCCCCGACCGCGTCGCGCGCTACAATCTCTATCCGACGGCGGAGCTGCAGGGAGAAGCGTTGCCGGGAACGAGTTCGGCGACCGCCATCAACACCATGAAGCAGTTGGCGGAAGAGACCTTGCCGAGCGGATTTTCCTATGAGTGGACCGACCTGTCCTATCAGCAGGTCACCGGCGGCAATGCCGGCCTCTATGTATTTCCGATCTGCGTGCTGTTCGTGTTCCTGGTGCTGGCCGCGCAATATGGCAGCTGGAGCCTGCCGTTCGCCGTCATCCTGATCGTGCCGATGTGCCTGCTCGCCGCCACGCTCGGCGTGCGCATCATGGGTCAGGACGTCAACATCCTCACGCAAATCGGGTTCGTGGTCCTCGTGGGGCTCGCCGCCAAAAACGCGATCCTGATCGTCGAATTCGCCCGCGACATCGAGCTTGAGGGCAAGCCGCGCCTCGAGGCCGTCATCGAAGCCTGCCGGTTGCGGATCCGGCCGATCCTGATGACGTCGTTCGCATTCATTCTCGGCGTGCTGCCGCTGGTGATTTCGTCGGGGTCGGGCTCCGAAATGCGGCAGGCCGTCGGCGTCGCGGTGTTTTTCGGCATGCTTGGCGTGACGCTGTTCGGCCTGATCTTCACACCGGTGTTCTATATGGTGGTGCGGGGATTGGCCGAGGGTCGGAAGGCGCCGCACATACCGTGACGTTAGGCTGCGATGGCGCGCGACGCCCGGCGTGGCTTGTGGCGCACCACCACGTCCACCTTGTAATCCAACCGATCGAGGCAGCGAACCAGGCGGTCCAGCGAGAACTTTCCTACACGGCCGGTAATAATGGAAGACACGTCGGGCTGCTTGAGGCCAAGCAAGATCGCCGCCTTGGCTTGGGTGAGTTTGCGGCGTTTGATGATCGAACGAATTTCCCGGATCAGCTTTGCCTTGAGCAACTCTTCTTCGGGATTGGCAAAGCCAAGGTCAGCGAAGACGTTGCCGCTGCAATTGCCGTAGGGTGGGCAAAGGCGCTCTTGCGCCGTGCCCACCATCCATACACACCGCGCCGTCATCCTGAGGTGCTCGCCGTTCTTCACGGCGAGCCTCGAAGGATGGGTCACAAACGCTTGCGGCCCATCCTTCGAGACGCGCGCAAGAGCGCGCTCCTCAGGATGACGGTGGTGTATGTGCGGCGATTGAGGTTGGTGGGCACACCGCCGGACGCGTTCGCGCCCGGCCGCTTTGCCCACCCTACGCGTCTGACGTCTGGGCCACGCCGATGCGTCCGAGGCCGGGGAGTTTTATGGCCGGACGGCGCAGGTCGATGCCGAACACGGCGCCGAGAAAATTGACCTCAAGACCTTCGACCCAGCCGGCCGTAATGCCGAGATAGCCGTCCAGCGAAAGCCGAATGCCGGTGCGCGACGGCGTCAATCCGATCCATCGATCGTCGTAAGGATAATCCTTGCCGATCGCGGTAGGCGGCAGCGTCGCGCGCAATTCCGGGACCGCGGCAAGCGCCGCCGTGACGAAGGTGTTGGAATTCGGCCCAGGCCAGGCGCGGTAATCGCCAGAGGATCGCAGCTTGTAGTTTGCGATGGCGGCGCGGATTTTCGGAATCATTTGCGCCGCGGCTTCGCCGTCGGCGGCAGCGATCACTTCCGGGACGTCGCCGAACCACCGGCCATCGGCGGCAAAGCCGTTGACCCAGATCGGTTCGCCCCAGGCGGTGTAGTCGTATCTCGTATAGGTCCGCGCATGCCGCTCCTTGAAAACGATCCAGCTGTGCACCGCGAAGATGCCTTTCCAGCGAACGGTCCGTGCGGCGAACACGCGGACCAGCGCATCCGGATGCTCGGAAGGCGGCGGAAGCAGGCCGGCGCTGGAGCGGTCGGCCACCTGCCAATTGACGGAACGGTCGCCGAGCCAATATTTGGCCGCCGACGCGCCGATCGGAACGATCAGCATCAGCAATAAAACGATCACAGATTTTCTCACGGGTGAGGACTTCGGTCAGGGGATGCTGCCGATATAATCGGAAATTGCGATTTTGCCATGGGGGGACCGGGTTTCGTCTCTTTCCCGGCCCTGTTCCCGACCCCATATTCCGGCCATGAGCCGAGCATTTGTAAAGGATACCGACGCCGACGCGGTCGAGGACTTGCCGGATAGGCCTGTCTCCGAGCATCCCAACGACGTCACCGTGGAAGGCCTTGCGCAAATCGAGGCGGCGGTCGCGGCGGCGCAAGCGGCGCATGCCGCCGCGCAGGAGGCGGGCGACCGCGCGGCGATGGCGCAGGCATCGCGCGACCTGCGCTACTGGAGCGCCCGCCGCGCGACCGCCCGCGTCGTGCCGGATGCGGATGACGGCACACAGATCCGGTTTGGCAGCACGGTGACGATCCTCCGCGACGACGGCCGCGAGCAGACTTTTCGCGTCGTCGGCGAAGACGAGGCCGATCCCTCGCAGGGAACGCTGTCGCATGCCTCGCCGCTAGCGCGCGCGCTGTTCGGGAAAAAGGTTGGCGACGTCGTGCCGGCCGGCAATGGGGAAGCCGAGATCGTGGCGATCGGCCGCAACAGAGAATCGTAGGATGGGCAAGGGCGCTCTCGCGCCGTGCCCACCAACCATACACCGCCGTCATCCTGAGGTGCTCGCCGTTCTTCACGGCGAGCCTCGAAGGATGGGCCACAGGTGCTTGCGGCCATCCTTCGAGACGCGCGCAAGAGCGCGCTCCTCAGGATGACGGCGGTGTATGAGTGGAAAGGTTGGTGGGCACGCCACCGGACGCGGTCGCGTCCGGCCGCTTTGCCCACCCTACGCCGGATCCGGCTGACGAAATTTTCTGGGAAACTCATCCGGCCATGACAGCGCGGTCTGCGCTGCCAGCGCTTTCATCAGCACTTCGGCGCCGCTGCCATAGGACGAGCCCGGCGGCAATTCGAAACCGGCGCACAGATCCTCGGACATCGCCTCGGTTTCATCAACCACGTCGATCGCCGGTCCCCACCACCACGCCGGCGCGGGCGACCGTTCGTCGTCGGGCACCAGCCGCCATTGGGCGAACTCGCGCCCGATCCGTTCGAATTGCAGTTTCGCCGCCTGTTGCACGCTCAACCTTGTCCGTGTTGCCAGTGCGAGGTCACGTCCGCGCCTGACTTGTTGAGGTGGACGTGCTGATCGACATGATCCACCCATGATACCGGAATGAAATGATGGTGCTGTCCGTCCGGCGAACTCTGCTTGGTCAGCTTGATCTTGTCGGGCCCGTCGAGATGATCGACTTGCCCGACCGTCTTGCGGTCGGACGAAATCACGTCCATGTGTTCTTTGATCTTCGACGTATCCAGCATGTTGCGTCTCCATAAGATGTTCCGGAGACTAAACGCCGCAACCCAGGCTCCGTTCCGTCAGCCGTAGGGTGGGCAAAGGCGCGCTCTTCGCGCCGTGCCCACCACTTCGCTTCAACCGCCATTAAGATGGTGGGCACGGCGCGAGTGCGCCTTTGCCTACCCTACAGCGCGGTTTTCCTTGTCACAGGCTGCATTTAAGGGTCGAATGGCTTACCGACCGCTCTTGGTCCGAGCCTCGAACGGACTGATGCGGTCAAACGGATCCAGGCAAGGAGAACAGGAATGAAACGCAGCTATATGATTGGTTTTGCGCTGGCCACGGCGCTCGGCGCGGGGCAGGCGAGCGCCCAGGAACTCACCGGGACGCTGAAAAACATCAAGGACACCGGCGCCATCACCCTTGGACATCGCGATTCGTCGATTCCGTTTTCCTATCTTGACGACAACCAGAAGCCGATCGGCTACGCGATGGACATCTGTTACAAGATCGTCGAGGCCGTGAAGAAGGAGCTCAAGCTCGACAAGCTCGAGGTCAAACTCAATCCGGTGACATCGTCGACCCGCATCCCCTTGCTGGCCAACGGCACCATCGACCTCGAATGCGGCTCGACCACCAACAACACCGAGCGCCAGAAGCAGATCGCCTACACCAATACCCACTTCCTGACCGCCAGCCGCTTCGTCTCCAAGAAGTCCAGCAACATCAAGTCGATCGAGGATCTCAAGGGCAAGCCAGTGGTCTCCACATCGGGTACTACCAATATCAAGCAGCTCACCGAAGCCAATGCCGCGCGCAACCTTAACGTCAACATCATCCCGGCCAAGGATCACGCCGAAGCATTCCTGATGGTCGAGACCGATCGCGCCGTTGCTTTCGTGATGGACGACATCCTGCTCGCAAGCCTGGTCGCCGGATCGAAGGAGCCGGGTGCCTATGTGATCTCCACCGATGCGTTCTCGAAACCCGAGCCCTATGGCATCATGCTGCGCAAGGACGATCCCGCCTTCAAGAAGGTGGTCGATGCCGCCACGGCGGCGCTCTACCAGAGTCCGGAGGGCGCCAAGATCTATGAGAAATGGTTCATGCAGAAGATTCCGCCGAAGGGATTGACGCTGAACGTGCCGATCGGCCCGGAGCAGAAGAAGACGTTTGCCAAACCGTCGGACTCGCCCGATCCTGATTCCTACGCGATGTAAACATATCCGCCGTCATCCTGAGGAGCCGCGCTTGCGCGGCGTCTCGAAGGATGGCCGCACGCGCTTGCGGCCCATCCTTCGAGGCTCGCCGCGAAGTGCGGCGAGCACCTCAGGATGACGAGAGTTTGCTGCTACGGCTCACGGTGAATGAGATCGGCGCGTGAATTATAACTGGAACTGGCGCATCTTCTTCGAGCCGGCGCCCAACGGCACCGGCACCTATCTGGACATGCTGCTGTCGGGGCTGGTGCTGACCATCGAGACCGCGATCTGCGCCTGGATTCTGGCGCTGGTATTCGGCTCGATCATAGGCGTGCTGCGCACGCTGCCGTCGAAAACGGCGGGCCGGATCGGTGTTGCTTACGTCGAGTTCTTCCGCAACATGCCGCTCTTGGTACAGCTGTTCCTGTGGTTCTTCGTGCTGCCGGAAATCGTGCCGCGGGCGTGGGGGCTCTGGCTGAAGCAGATGCCGCACGCGCCGTTCTACACGGCGGCTGTTGGCATCGGGCTGTTCATGTCGGCGCGCGTCGCCGAGCAGTTGCGGGCCGGCATCAACTCGCTGCCGCGCGGGCAGGGGCTGGCCGCGACCGCGCTCGGCCTCACCACCTTCCAGAAATACCGCTATGTGCTGCTGCCGATGGCGTTCCGCATCGTCCTGCCGCCGCTGACCTCCGAGTTTCTCAACACCATCAAGAACACCTCGGTCGCCATCACCATCGGCCTGATCGAACTGACCGGCGAGGCGCGCGCGATGCAGGAATTTTCCTTCCAGGTGTTCGAGGCCTTCACCGCCGCGACGCTGCTGTACCTTGCGATCAACATCGTCGTCGTGACCGCCATGCGCTTGCTCGAGCGCCGCGTGGCGATCCCCGGCTATATCACCGGGAAATAGCAGCCGATGTTCGCCAGTTTCGACTTCGACGTGATCCGCCGCTCGCTGGGCTATCTGTTCATCGACGGCATGACCTTCACGCTGACGCTGACAGGTCTTGCCGCGCTGGGCGGGCTGGTGTTCGGCACCTTGATCGCGCTGATGCGGCTGTCCGGCTTCAGGCTGCTCGGCTATGTCGCCGGCCTTTATGTCGACCTGATGCGGTCGTTGCCGCTGGTGCTGGTGATCTTCTGGTTCTATTTCCTCGTTCCCTATATCGGGCAATGGCTGACCGGCGCATCGCGTCCGATTCGGGTCGGCTCGTTTACCTCGTCGCTGGTCACCTTCATCATGTTCGAGGCCGCGTATTTTTCCGAAATCATGCGCGCCGGCATCCAGTCGATCTCGAAGGGTCAGCCCGCCGCCGCCCAGGCGCTCGGCCTCACCTATGGCCAGACCATGCGCTACGTCGTACTGCCGCAGGCCTTCCGCAATATGCTGCCGGTGTTGCTGACCCAGACCATCGTGCTGTTCCAGGACACCTCGCTGGTCTATGTGCTGTCGATCCCCGATTTCTTAGGGGCGGCAAGCAAGGTCGCGCAGCGCGACGGCCGGCTGGTCGAGATGTACCTGTTCGCGGCCGTGGTCTATTTCACCATCTCCTTCTGCGCATCCTTCGGCGTCCGCCGCCTGCAGGCGCGCATCGCCGTTCTCCGCTAGGGCATCATGACTTTAGGTCGAATCGCAACGACGCTCGGATCACCTCTCCCCGCAGGGGAGAGGTCGGGTCGCATCGTCAGATGCGATCCGGGTGAGGGGTCTATCCGCGAGTCCGAGCGTGTGGAAAGACCCCTCACCCGAAGCCTGCGCTGCGCTCCGGCTTCGACCTCTCCCCTGCGGGGAGAGGTGACGCGAACCGCGTTCGCCCAAATTCATCACGCTCCAGCGAGCTTTTCATGATCCAGATCAGCCACGTCGACAAATGGTACGGGCCGGCCTTTCAGGCGCTGAAGGACTGCACCACGCACGTCGACAAGGGCGAGGTGGTGGTGGTATGCGGGCCTTCCGGTTCGGGCAAATCGACCTTGATCAAATGCGTCAACGCGCTGGAGCCGTTCCAGAGCGGCGAAATCATCCTCGACGGCATCAAGGTCAACGACCCCAAAACCGATCTGCCGAAACTGCGGGCGCGCGTCGGCATGGTGTTCCAGCATTTTGAGCTGTTCCCGCATCTGCGGATCGTCGAGAATCTGTGCCTGGCGCAGGAAAAGGTGCTCGGCCGTTCGCACGAGGAGGCGATGGCGAAGGCTGCAAAGCTGCTGGACCGCGTCGGTCTCAACGATCATGCGCAAAAATATCCCGCCGAACTGTCCGGCGGCCAGCAGCAGCGCGTAGCGATTGCGCGCGCGCTGGCGATGGATCCGATCGCCATGCTGTTCGACGAGCCGACCTCGGCGCTCGACCCTGAGATGATCAGCGAGGTGCTCGACGTCATGGTCGATCTCGCGCGCGAGGGCATGACCATGATGGTGGTGACCCATGAGATGGGCTTTGCGCGCAAGGTCGCGCATCGCGTCATCTTCATGGACCAGGGCGAGATCGTCGAGGACGCGCCCACGGAAGAGTTTTTCGGCCGGCCCCGCAGCGACCGCGCGCAGAAATTCCTGTCCAAGATTCTGTCGCATTAGAGCATGGTGAGTTTGGTGACGCACTACAACGCCGCCCTCATCCTGAGAACCTGATCCAAAAATGTATCCGAGTCATTTCAACTACTTAGGAACGACGGTGTTGCGGGGATCTGACCTCAGGCAAATCTGCAGTTATTGCGATGCTCCAACGGGTTTCAACAAGTCGCATCTGAAAGTGGGCTGACTTTCC
>NZ_DASYMN010000238.1:0-12605 GCF_036009065.1 Bradyrhizobium sp.
TCTGACCTCAGGCAAATCTGCAGTTATTGCGATGCTCCAACGGGTTTCAACAAGTCGCATCTGAAAGTGGGCTGACTTTCCGTGTCTCGAACTCCAATGATTTGAGTCACTTATTTTGAATCAGACTCTGAGGAGCCGCGCGCTTGCGCGGCGTCTCGAAGGACGGCCGCAAGCATCGCGCCTGTAGTCATCCTTCGAGGCTCGCCCAGAGGGCGAGCCTCGAAGGATGACGGTGGTTGTTTCTCGGGCTTTTCATCATCATCGCCCTCGGCTAAACCCCGCGCCATGAACCGGACCGGACTTTTCATCGCGCTTGGTCTTACGCTTGTGATCGGATTGCTGTTCGGGATTTATCCCGAACTAGATCTGCGCCTCGCCGCGTTGTTCTACGATTCCGCGGCGAAAACATTTCCGCTGAAGCTCAACGCGCTGGCGGCCATCGCGCGGGACGGCGCGATGTGGATCGCGTGGGGCATCGCGCTGCCGGCCATCGTCGCGCTGGCAGTAAAACTGGCGCGGCCGGACCGGCCGCTGCTGATCTCCGGACGCGCCGTTGTGTTTCTGCTCGTCACGTTGATTCTTTCCGCGGGCATCCTCACCAACCTCACCTTCAAGACCTATTGGGGCCGGCCGCGGCCGGTGGTGGTGACGCAGTTCAACGGCGACCTGCCGTTTGTGCCGTGGTGGGATCCGCGCGGCGGCTGCGGCCGCAACTGTTCGTTCTTCTCCGGCGAAGGCGCCACCGCCTTCTGGACCTATGCGCCGGCCGCGCTGACCCCGCCGGCGTGGCGGCCGCTGGCTTTCGCCGGCGCGACGCTGTTCGGCGTGATCACCAGCGCGTTGCGGATGGCGTTCGGCGGGCATTTCTTCACCGACGTCGCGGCGGCGGGCCTGGTGACGTTTCTGGTGGTCTGGCTGATCCACGGCTATATCTACCGCTGGCCATCGACCCGGATGACCGACCAGGGCATCGACGCCACGCTGACGCGGTTTGCCTGGCCGGTTTATCGGCGCGTGCAGAAATGGCGCGGTCGCGATGTCGGGCCGCAGCCCGCGGAGCCCTGAATCCGAGCAGATCGTCATTGCCGGGCTTGACCCGGCAATCCATCCTCTATTGAGATTCCTTTTCAAGATACGCGGGTCAAGCCCGCGTATGACGCTTGAAACGAATTTGACAGGACTTTCATGAGCAAGAACGTCAAGAAGGTGGTGCTCGCCTATTCCGGCGGCCTCGACACCTCGGTCATTCTAAAATGGCTGCAGACGACCTATGGCTGCGAGGTCGTGACCTTCACTGCCGACCTCGGCCAGGGCGAGGAGCTGGAGCCCGCGCGGCAGAAGGCGCTGCTGCTCGGAATCAAGCCGGAGAACATTTTCATCGAGGATCTGCGCGAGGAATTCGTCCGCGACTATGTGTTCCCGATGTTCCGCGCCAACGCCGTCTATGAAGGCCAGTACCTGCTCGGCACCTCGATCGCGCGGCCGCTGATCGCGAAGAAGCAGATCGAGATCGCCGAAAAGGTCGGCGCCGACGCGGTGTCCCATGGCGCTACAGGCAAGGGCAACGATCAGGTGCGGTTCGAACTCGGCTATTACGCGCTAAAACCCGACATCACCATCATCGCGCCATGGCGTGAATGGGATTTTCGCTCGCGCGAGCAAATGATTGCATTCGCGGAAGCGCATCAGATTCCGATCGCGAAAGACAAGCGCGGCGAGGCGCCGTTTTCGGTCGACGCCAATCTTCTGCATGCGTCAAGTGAAGGCAAGGTGCTGGAAGACCCGGCGCAGGAAGTGCCGGATTACGTTTATTCGCGCACCATCGATCCGGAGAAGGCGCCGGATCAGCCGACTTTTATTACCGTCGATTTCGCGAAGGGCGATGCGACCGCCATCGACGGCAAGAAGCTGTCGCCGGCGACGCTGCTGGCGAAACTCAACGAACTCGGCCGCGCCAATGGTATTGGCCGGCTCGATCTGGTCGAGAACCGTTTCGTCGGCATGAAGTCTCGCGGCATGTATGAGACGCCGGGCGGCACAATTTTGATCGCCGCCCATCGCGGCATGGAATCGATCACGCTGGATCGCGGCGCGGCGCATCTCAAGGATGAACTGATGCCGAAATATGCCGAGCTGGTCTACAACGGCTTCTGGTTCGCGCCGGAACGCGAGATGCTGCAGGCGGCGATCGATCACAGCCAGCAATACGTCACCGGCCGCGTGCGTCTAAAACTTTACAAGGGCAATGTCATCGTGGTCGGCCGCGAGAGCAAATATTCGCTGTATGATCAGGATCTGGTGACGTTCGAGGAAGGCGCGGTCGCCTACGATCACCGCGACGCCGCCGGCTTCATCAAGCTCAACGCGCTGCGTCTGCGCACGCTGGGGCAGCGCAGGAAGAAGCTGGGGCTGTAGGCGTCGCCGCCGAGCGCAGCGCGCTCCCTCGCCCCGCTCTTTTGCGGGGAGAGGGTTGGGGTGAGGGGCGAGGCAGGGCGCTGCAGCGCTTACAACCTCTCGGGTTCGAACCAATATCCGGTTCGCGTGCGACCCTCAAATTCCAACTGGGGATTGAATGCAGTGCCCTGCCCCTCACCCGGTTCGCAAGAGCGAACCGACCTCTCCCCGCGAAAAGCGGGGAGAGGTGAAGCACCTCACCTTCGCGGCGGCGCGGTGCCGGGCGGCGGGGGCGGCGGCCTGCTGCCGCCGTTCAGGAGCGGCTCGATGTTGCGGATGGTGACGCGGCGGTTCTGCCGCTCCGGTCCTTGCGTGTCGACCTTCAGGTACTGCTCGCCGTAGCCTTGCGAGGTCAGGTTTTCCGCCGGCACGTTGAATTGCTGCGTCAGCAATTCGGCCGCCGATTCCGCGCGGCGATCCGACAGCGACAGATTGTCGACGTCGGAACCCACCGCGTCGGTGTGTCCCTCGATCAGGAACACCGCGCGCGGATTCTCCGAGATCACGCGATTGAGGCCGTCCGCGATCGCCTGCAGTTTCGCGGCCTGATCGGGTGGAATCTCCCACGACCCTGTCTCGAAGTTGATGGTGTCGAGGTCGATGCTCGGCATCAATTGGCGCACCGACGCGCTGTAGCGGATCTGGTCGAGCGTGTAACGCTGGGGGATGCGTTCGACCGGCGGGGCGATCATGGTTTCGTAGATCAGATCGGGCGACGCGGTTTCGGCTTCGACGATATAGCGGTCGCGCGGAATGCGGATCACCGGCGGCGGCAGGTCGACATAGAAGCCGGCGGCCGCGCGCGGACCGCGGTAGGAGTTGTCGATGATGATGATCTCGCGGCCCCGCGGATCCCTGCGGATGCGGCGTACCAATTGGCCGTCGCGGCCGCTGACGGTGATGATCTGGGAGCCGTCGGGACGGACCACGATGGTTCGGGTGTCGTTTCCGACCCGCTGGGTACGGACATCGCGCGCGCCGTAGCGGAAGCGATCGACCTCGTTGTGGCGGATGAACGACTGGCCGCCGGGATCGACCACGATCACGCGGCCGGGTTCGGTGAACACCTTGCGGCCGCCCTGTTCGGTTTCACGCCGCGCGCCGCGGAAATCGTCCATGCGTTGCGGTCCTTGGCGGGCAGCACCGGGCGCGATAGGCGTCAGCGCCTGGGCGGGCGGCGGCGCCGCGGGGATCGGCGCGGTAACCGTCGGCGGCGCACGACGCCCGAACGGCGCGCCACCGGGCACGCCGGTTTGGCCGCCGGGCTGTCCAGGCGGCGTTGCGGCCGGAGGGGCTGCACCTGCAGGCGGCGCCGGAGGTGCCGCGCCCGCAGGCGGCGCGGCTGGTGCCGTTGATGGAGCGGCGCCTGGCGCTGCCGATGGGGCGGGCGGCTCGCCGGGACGTTCTGGCCGGCCCGCGCCGGGGGTACCCGGCGCACCCTTCTGCTGCGGTTGCGCAGAGGGGGTCGGCGCAGGCGTTGGCGTTGCCGCCGGCGGCGATGGCGGTGCCGCGGACGGCGGCGCCGGTGGCGGTGCGGCACTTGGAGCCGGCGCAGCAGGGCGCGGCGGCGGGGCCGCGGCCGGAGGTGCAGCGGGCGCCGGCGGCGCGGCCGCAGGCGGCGCGGGTGGAGGTGGGGGCGTCGGGCGCGCGGGCGCTGCCGCGGGAGGGGCGGGAGGCGGTGTGGGACGCGCGGGCGGAGCCGCGGCGGGGGGCGGGGTCGGGCGCGGCGGTGCGGCTGCCGGAGGAGGCGGCGGTGCAGGGCGTGGCGGAGGCGGTGCAGCAGCTGGCGGCGGAGCGGGACGTGGTGGTGCTGCCGCAGGCGGCGGAGCGGGACGTGGAGGGGGTGGTGCTGCCGCAGGCGGTGGCGGCGGTGCGGCTGCCGGGGGCGGCGCGGGGCGCGGAGGTGCCGCTGCAGGGGGCGCGGGACGCGCCGGCGGTGCAGCCTTCGGCGGCTGCTTGGGCGGTGCCTCCTTGCCTTCGGGTGCCGGCGCGGCCTGCGCCATCACCACGGGCGCGGTCTGCGCATGCGAGGAAGCGCCAGCGAATTGCGCAGCCGTGAGCGCGGTGGTGGCAAGCAGCACGAGGCGGAGTTTTGTCATGAACCTTACGTCCCCGGAAAAACCTTGAACAACAAACAAGGTGCTTGTCGGCCGAACATCGGCGCGACGATCAGCAGCCAACCATTAGGCCGGATTGTGGCAGCCATCAAATGCGCGTCGCTTTTATTTTGGCAGCGCAAACGCCTGAACGCGCATTCGTTCATTGCGCATTCAGGTCGCCGGCATCCGTTGCAGGATTGGGTGCGCGCGGTCCCTGCGGGCCGCGCACGGGCAACTCGTCGGGCGTGCGGCCGGGCAATTCCTGCGGCTGCCGCGGAGCGCCGGGCTCCTTGACCGGCGGCGGTATTTCAGGCCGCGGATTGCCCGGCGGCTCTTCCTGCGGCGGTTCGGTCGGCTGTCCCGGCGTCGCAAGCGGAATTTCCGGCGGTTCGATCGGCATCTAGATCGCGACCTTGCGATTCTCGCCGATATCGGGCCGCGTGCCGGTGACGGCGGCCGCCGCCATCTTCACATAGCTGATGATGGTGCCCGGCGAATCCCAGAACTCGGCCTCCTCCGGCGATATTTTCAGCACGCGGATGTTCGGATCGTCGGCTGAGTCCCACCAGGCCTTCGCCGGGGTCGAAAACAGCGCCTTGATCTTGGCGCGGTCGTTGGAGACGAGCGCAGTGCCGCTTACGGAAACGTATTTCTGGCTCCCGGCATCGGCGAATGCCAGGTTGACATTTGGATTGCGGGCGATCTCGTCATCCTTGTGACGGCGCACATCCGTGAGCAAATAGATCGCGTTGTTGTCGCGCTCGATGTACGCGCTCATCGGCCGCGCCCGCAGCTTGTCGCCGTCCCGCGTGACCAGCATCGCGAAGCCGATTTTCTGCATCAGTTCCCAGGCGCGGTCGATATTGCGCGCGGTGTCGTTATTGGCCATGGCGTCGCTCCAGTGCTGTTGGAGCGATAACGGCGCGACACCTGCGATGTTCCCGGCCGTGCGGTGGCCTTTGTCGTCGCGGTAACAATATACAAGTCGGTCAGAATGCGTCGGCGATCCAGAAATCGAACCCAAACATGGGCTCTTCAAGGATGCTGTGGCTAAGGGCGAGGCTCAGAATTTTAGCCTGACGTGAGTTAAGGGGGCGCTCCCGCCAGGTGGCCGGGCGGAGCAACAACCCACCGAAGTTCCTTGCGGCTAAAGATATCTTCCCCGCGGGCCGCGGCATAGATTGCGGCTTGCCGATGTCAACGGAAACAGGGGGTCGAATGCTTCCAATGCCGCCAGCTTATTTGGGGGATGTTATCCCCGACCGGACGCTCGAAAGTCTGCAGGCTTTTTCCGGGATCAAGAGCTCAATCGAGCTGATCACCGAATATGCCCGTGACATTCGATATAACCGGCTAAAAGATCCATTCACATTTCGATTGGACATCTTCGAGAACCAGGATGCCGACGGTTTGGCGCATTATTGTGATGGTGTTCACTTTCTCGGCCTGACGGAAGGGCACGTCTTTACGTCGAGTGTGTTCTCCCGTCTTCTGGTCAAGACGGGTATCGCAGAACCTGACCCCGACGATCTGAAAGACCTGAACGGGATCGGCGGGTTTCCGATCACGCTTTCTCTGTCCGCGGAGGTGTTTGCAACCAGCGAAACCATGCTTGAAACCCTGCGCCAGGTCACTCCGCGCAAGGAAGCAAATTTGACCTACGCTCAGTTCGTCGCGTCGCTCTGCGATCTCTTCGCTCTGTTGCACGAACTGGCTCACGCGGTCTTGGGGCATTGCCGGTACGCCTCGGACACAGACAGGTTATCCATCTTCAGGGAAAAGAGCGGTTCAACATACTCAGCTGATCAAAAAATTCTACGCACGTTGGAATTCGACGCCGATTGGTTTGCGGCCGCGAGCCTCACCGTGAATCTTCTTCAGAACGAGGCGCCGTTCGATGGTATTTCGAAGTATCCGAACGATAAGGCGCTGATGCTGGAATGCATTCTTGCAGCACTGACGATCAATACGTTGCAATGGAATTCTCATGCGATAGTGACGGGCACCCGCTCGCCATCCCACCCTCATCCTCTAACCCGGTGTACGTATCTGCTGCACTGCGCGCGTTGGAGCGCCTGCGAGCACGATTGTTTGACGGATCAGGCTTCGAACGACGTCTTGAACGGTTTTCTGAGGAAAATACGCAGAGCGGACGAATACATTGGAGACATAGATCAAATTCGCAATGTTGACGAGAATCGGCAGGAATATGCGACGGAGACCGGTCAGCTTGCAGAAACGCTTGGTGAACTGCGCTCCGCGGGCTTGGAGGATTATCACTACACGTAGGTTATCCCGCCTCATCAAGCATCGAATGCTAGCTGACAGGTTGAGGCGCCTGCACGACACCGTATCCGATGTTCTCGAATGGCGCTGCAAAAGGGCGGGCGCTGGATCTCAGTCTTGAACGCACTCTTTCCGCCCAGCCAGCCCGGCGGTCGCCATCGGGAAATTCGTGACGTGTCCATAGCGCCGCGACGCCCGCCACATGAGGGGCCGCCATGCTGGTACCGTGTTCTATCCTCAGTCCGGCGCCCAACTGAGCCGACAAGACGGAGACGCCGGGGCCCACAAATTCGCAGCCGGTGTTGGAAAACGGCGCGACCTGAAAAGTATCGCCGATATTGGCCACGGCGCCCACTGAAATGACGCCGTCCGCGGCGGCCGGAGGAGCCGCATTCACCGTGAACCGTACGTCCTCGTCGCGGCGGCTCTCGTTACCGCTTGCGGCTATTAGCAGCGCGCCCCCCCTGCTTTCAGTCTGGGCTCTTAATGAAGCTGCGTAGGTGTCGTAAAGTCGCATAGTCCTACGATAGGCATCGAGAACTCGCGAGACGGCAATATCTTCGGGTAAATCCAGAGCCTCCCGGAAGTGACGGACAGCTGAGGGAAAATCAATCCCGAGTGACATGCAGATCACGTCGGCACGGTTATTGACCGCCCAATCCAGCGCGCATTTCAGGGCTACAAAGCTTGCGCCCTCCGGAGACAATACCTTCCCAATGAGCACATCCTTAATGCCGGGAGCCACACCAATACGCGTCCCCTCTATGTCCCGGCCGAAAATTGTCGCTGCTACATGCGTGCCATGGCCGTCAATATCCGCGGCAACGTCCGGTACGCCCGTGTCATCCAACGTGAAATCCCGCAGGAGAAAATTTACGCCCCGAAAAGCTGGATGAGTAGTATCGACTCCCGTGTCCAACACCGCAACTTTGACCCCTTCTCCAAGATTGGAGGCCGAAACTGCGTTTACCGCTCGAACACCCCACGCAACACCGCCCACAATTCCGGCCGACGCGGTGTTGTGCTCGCTACGCTTCGGGGGCTCGACTTTGTGAAAGGCGAGGACCGGAATGATTCCCTCTATGCCATCGCCCGCTCGACGCTTTGAAATATCCTTTTCATCTAAATCCTCGGTTGTGAGGATATAATGAAAGGTACTTTCAGAGCTCAACCTCTTGATGCCCAAGATAGGATTGCGCCTCTTGACAATAATATACTTCATTGTTGCGACCCGTGATCGGCATCTGCATGTCACTGCTGCCGTCTACTACTATCAAAAATCGACAGCAGGAGGCGCGTTATGTTGTTGAGGGCCCGAAGCCATGAGCGGATCGAACAATGACTGGGACAATTCGGCGATGGAGCGCTTCTCGCCGCTTTGTGGTGTGGGCACATCGCCCTGTGCGGGATCAGCCTGCCACGATCTTCTCGTTCAGTTTTTGATCCACGACCTGCACCGTGCGGTCGATCTCGGCATTGGGCATGCCCAGCTGATGTGAAATCAACTTCACCAGCAGGTTGACCCGCTCGATGAAGGGCGCTCCACTGGCCACCGCCCGGGCCGCCGACGAGGGTTTTATAAGGCTTTCCGCCGCTTTGGCGTATTTCTCGAAAGGCACCTGGTCCTTCGGGTCCGCGCCCAGACGCCGGGCGAGCGCGTCTACATGGTCATAGATCGATTGCGAGAGTTTCAGGTCACCGTGCACGGCGTCGCGGATCGACTGCGGTTCGGCCAGCGTGATGCAGCGGTAATTACCGGTGAGCAGCATCGACCACTTCGCCAGCGGGACGAACAGCGAATCGAACACCTTGAGTTTTACGGGAACGTCCTGGCCATCCAGCTTCACCGCGTCGATGTCCGCTTCCAGTTCCCGAAGCAGCAGGTTATGCGCCGCATCGGCAAATGCCGCTGCCTTGAAATTCGTCGCCAGGCCGACATGGAGGACATTCGGCGCCTCCTCCGGCGGGCGAAAGGCCTGCGGATCGGGCGAGCAGAGCGACACCAGGCCCGGCTCGAAGCGTTCCCATACCAGGGCATTGGTACAGGATTCTTCGAGGTCCATATCCGCCAGTGCCGGGATCCGCTTGAGATAGGGCAGCGGCGGCATGTTCATGATCGAAAGGCAAGGCAGTTTTGTCCCGGCGATCCTGATCATCAGAACCCGGATGGTGTGGTTGGTGTATTGCGGCTCCTGCATTGCGAGTGCAACCAGATCGTAGCGGGAAAGCTCGACGTCCTGGGGCGTGGTCGCATCCAGCTTCCCCGGCAAATCGCGCGAAGAAATCGCGCGGTGCGCCGGCGCGTCGCGCAGCTTGATGCGAACTTCGGTGCCGTCGCGATTGATGAGCTCTGCGGTGTTCCTTCGGCAAACCAGCGTCACGTTGTGACCCGCCATCAGCAGCTTTGTCGCCAGCAAGGAGCCATACGAGGCTCCAAGAATCAGAACGTTGCGCGCCATGCTCTCTCTTTCGCAGGTTATGCCAAAATTTCTCGACGCTCGGGACCATCACGCTTTAGTTGGAACCGAGCACCAACAGCGTGTTGCTGCGAGTCCTGCCGGCTTCGGCATATCCGCGCGCAAGCATATCGGCAAGACAGTCATCGGCCCAGTCGTCGCGCGACAGATGCTCGATCGCGATCGCACGGGGCCACAGCGTCGCGGGCGCGTCGCGGAAGAAGCCGATCAGCACGCGATCCTCATAACCTTCGACGTCAATCTTGAGCGAATCGATCCTCGTTACGTCCTGGTCCTGCAGAATGCGCAGCAGCCGCATCGCCGACACCCGGATCGCATCGCTGCGCGCGGTGGCGTCGGGGTAGACATGGCTCGCGCCATAGTTTTCACGGTCGGTTTCGATCATCAGTTCGCCGTCGGCATCTCCGGCGGCAGCGGCGATCAGCTCCACATTTCCCCTTGCCGATGCGGTCTGATTGAATGCCAGGCGCGCGACCATAATCGGGTGTGGCTCGATCGCGATCACCCGCCCTTCAGGTCCGACATGACGCGCCAGCGGCAGAGCATAGGTGCCGGCATTGGCGCCGACATCGACGAACACCCCGCCGGCAGGCGTATGCGCACGCAAAAATTCCAGCTCCTCGAGATTGTAGTCGGGATTGAACAGCGCGCCGCGCTCGGTGGCGCTGGTTTGATGATAGAAGCGAAACGCCGCGCCCTGATATCTGGCATCGATTGGACCCGCGCGCAGCAAATTCAGCAGCCGCGACAGCATCGGGCGGAACGAACCGCGCTTCAGCCGTGAGCGATGCGCCAGCGAGATGACGGCCTGCTGCGCGGCACTGGGCGCGAACGCGCCGAACGGCGCGGGCGAACTGTCGTTGGCGGGGGTCAAACAGATCCTCGTTGAGCGTCGTGGAATCGCGGCATGCATAGCCGACTTTGCGGGCGACGCAAGTAGAATGCCGTCATTGCGAGGAGCCTTGCGACGAAGCAATCCAGTCTGCGGTTGTGTCTCTGTATTGCTTCGCTTCGCTCGCAATGACGTCACGCCGCCTTCTTCGCGGCCGCCTTGCGGCCGCGCAGGAAGCGGCCGAGCAGGCGGCGCTTGCCTCTGCGTGGAATAAGATCGACGTCGCTGACCAGCCTGGCGCCACCCTTGCGACGCTCCAGCACGATCTTGCGGCTGTGAAACGCTTCGAGCTCGGCGCGATGCGCGACGCTGACTACGGTGGCTTTCGGCAACTCTTTGAACATCAGCTCCATCATCTTGTCCTGGCTTTTCGCGTCCAGCGCCGAGGTCGCCTCATCGAGCACGATGATGTCGGGGTTATGCAAGAACAGCCGCGCGAAGGCGAGCCGCTGTTTCTCGCCGCCCGACAGGGTCTGGTCCCATGGCGCGTCTTCCTCGATCTTGTCCTTCAGATGCGCGAGACCGACCTTGTCCAGCGCTTCGCCCATCTGCTCCGCGGTCCAGTCGTCCGCGGCGCCGGGATAAGCGACCGCGCGGCGCAGCGTGCCCGAAGGCACGTAAGGTTTTTGCGGCAACATGAACAGCCGCCGGTCGGCATGGAAATTGACGCTGCCGCCGCCCCATGGCCACAGCCCTGCGATGGCGCGCACCAGCGTGCTCTTGCCGGAGCCGGACTCGCCGGCCACCAGCAGCCGCTCGCCGGGCTCGATGGCGACTTCGGTGTCGTCGACCACGGCGGTGCCGTCGTCCAATGTCACCGACAGATCATTCAGGCTCAGCATGGTCTCGCCCTCGGTCTCGCCGCGCTGGATGCGGCCGAACCCGTCGCCGCGCTCGGCGCGCTCGAGGCCGTCGAGCGACATCATCAGCGAGGCGATGCGCCGCGCGCAGGCGTTCCAGTCGGCGAGCCGCGGATAATTGTCGACCAGCCAGCCGAACGCGGTCTGCACGATGGTGAAGGCACTGGCCGCCTGCATCACCTGTCCGAGCGTCATGCTGCCGTCGAGAAATTTCGGCGCGCACAGCAAGAGCGGCACCACCGGCGCAATCAGGCTGGATCCCTGTGACACCAGCGTGGTTCGCATGTGCTGGCCGGCCAGCCGCGACCATTGCCGCAGCACCTTGGTGAAGTTCTTGTCGATGCCGGCGCGTTCTTCTTCCTCGCCGCCGAGCAGCGCGATGCTTTCGCCGTTCTCGCGCACCCGCGTCAGGGTATAGCGAAATTCCGCCTCGGCCTGGTTCTTGTCTTCGGAAACCTGCACGAAGCTGCGGCCGATGGTCATGATCGAGCCCGAGGCGATGGCGGCGTACAGCACGGCGGCGATCACCAGGAAGCCGGGAATGGTGATGGTCGAGCCTGCGATCGTCACCGTCAGCGCGCCGCCGATGGTCCACAGCACCACGATGAAGGTGGTCGCGGACAGGAACGCGGAAGTGACGCCGGCGGCGAAATCCACCGGCGAGTCGGTGGCGATCCGCAGATCCTCGGCGATGCGGTATTCCGGATTCTTGTGATCGCCGCCGACCAGGTTGAGCTGGTAGTAGCGGCCGCTGGCGAGCCAGCGCGTCAGCACCGAACTGGTCAGCCAGGCGCGCCACCGGCGCTGGATGCCCATCCGCGCGAACACCTGCGCCACGCCGAGCAGCACGCTGCCGATGGCGAGCGGAAAGAACACCGCGCTCAGATAAAACACGGTGCCGGAGTCGCGCTTTTCGATGGCGTCGAAGATTGCGCGGTTCCAGACATTGATGCCGTATTGAAAACCGACATTGGCGACGATCAGGATCAGCAGACCGATCGAAAACGCCCACGCCAGCCGGTCGCCCTTCTTGCCCCAGAACCCGCGCGCGCTGATCCAGAACCGCGTCAGCAGATAATCCTTGCGCGCCTCCTCGGCTTCTTCAGACGATAATTCCGGATCGGGCTCAACGACTTCCGGCGGCGGCGGCTCGACCTCGTCGCCTTCCTCGGACACGACCTCGACGATCGGCTGCTTCTTCCTGCTGGCGGATTTTTTGCCGGGATGCTTGGCCATGAAACGATAACGGAAGGGATTTCAAAAGGTTCCATGGGGTTCCGAGGGGCGAGGTTAAGAAAGCGCTTTGCTTCAATTTCCGATTAAAATTTCAAACAGCCAAGCTTCCGCGTTCTCGCGGCGCAATGCGTCCGAGGTTTGCCAGAACTGCTCCACCAGCGAACCGCGCTGGCGCGATGGAGCGGCGGGAGGCGCCAGGATGCTTGCGAGGCACCCTTCAGACGGAGCAGCGGCCCCGCCTTGCGCAGCTGATAACGCCAGCCGCGCGCGCCCAGTGACGTAGGGCGCGGCGCCTCCCGGC
>NZ_DASYMN010000239.1:0-41194 GCF_036009065.1 Bradyrhizobium sp.
TATTTCGGCTTCACCTATTGCCCCGACATCTGCCCGACCGACCTGCAGGCCATTGGTCTCGCCATGGAACAACTAGGCGCCGACGCGGGCGACGTGCAGCCGCTGTTCGTCACCGTCGATCCCGAACGCGACACGCGGGAACATCTTGCGGACTATGTGGCGATGTTTCATCCGCGCCTGCTCGGGCTGACCGGCAGCGCCGAGGCGGTCCGGAATGCCGCGGACGCCTACCGGGTCTATTACAAGCGCGTCGATTTCGACAAGGGCGACTACACGGTCGATCATTCGGCGTTCATCTACCTGATGGACCGCGACGGCAAGTATCTCGGCTTCTTTCCGCCCGGCACCCCGGCGGAGAAAATCGTGGAGATGATCAGGCCGCATCTTTCCGGCAGCCCATCGCGATAGGCGGCTTCTTCACCTCTCCCCGAAGGGGAGAGGTCGAAGCCGGAGCCAACGGGTCGGCGCGAAGCGCCGCCCGATGATAAACTCCGCGCAGGCTTCGGGTGAGGGGTCTGTCCACGCAATTGGGACTCGCAGAAAGTCCCCTCACCCGCCGCGCATCTAACGATGCGCGACGACCCCCGATCAAGTCGGGGGCAGGCTCTCTCCCCTGCGGGGAGAGGTGAGCCGAGCGTCGCGGCGTTTCGACTTAAAACCATCATGCTCTGGGACGACCATGCAGAAAAACGCTTGTCTGGAACGCGATGACTGGCAGGCGACGGCGGAAGCTGACGGATTCGATTTTCACACCATCGATGGCGAACGCTATTGGGACGAGCGGGCCTATTACGCATTCACACTGGAGGAGATCGAACGCGGAATCGAAGCGCCTACCGGCGAAATCGACACCATGTGCCTCGAACTCGTTCGATCCGCCGTTGATGACGAACGCACTCTTACGCGGCTGAAGATTCCGCAAAGCTTCTGGCCGCTGATCTCCGAGAGCTGGCATCGCGACGACCCCAGCCTGTACGGCCGCATCGACCTCAGTTTCGACGGCCGGGGCCCTGCGAAATTGCTGGAATACAACGCGGATACGCCGACCTCGATCTTCGAAGCCGCGGTGTTTCAATGGACATGGCTCGAGCAGGCGATCGAGCGGCATATCATTCCGAAGCGCGCCGACCAGTTCAATTCCATCCACGAGCGCCTGATCGAGGCATGGAAGAAGGTCGGCGCGGGGCGCCACCTGCATCTGACGGGAATGACCGAAAACCCGGAAGACGCCGGCACGCTGGCTTATCTCGAGGACACCGCGCGCCAGGCGGGCCTGCAAACGACCCTGATCGATATCGAGGACCTCGGGCTGCGCGACGACGGCAGCTTCGTCGATCTGGAAGATCGCGCGATCGACCTCGCATTCAAGCTCTATCCCTGGGAGTGGATGTTCCACGACGCGTTCGGCGCAAAATTGATCGATGCGCCGACGCGCTGGGTCGAGCCGCCATGGAAGGCCATCCTCTCCAACAAGGGCATTCTTCCGCTGCTCTGGGAGATGTTTCCAAATCATCCCAACCTGCTGCCGGCCTGGTTCGAGGATGACCCTGATGCGGCAAGGCTCGGCGCGTCCTACGTCCGCAAGCCGCTGTATTCGCGCGAAGGCGCCAATGTGACGCTGGTCAGCGCCGGCGCCACGCTTGTGGAGCAGCAAGGTCCCTACGGGTCGGAAGGTTTTATCCGTCAGGCGTTCGCACCGTTGCCGAATTTTGCCGGGTCCTATCCGGTGCTGGGAAGCTGGCTGGTGGGCCATGTGCCATGCGGCTTGTCGATCCGCGAGGACGAGAACCCGATCACGGGCAACACGTCCAGGTTTCTGCCGCACGCGATTTTGTAGACGCCCGTGTCCCGGGCGCGATGCAGCGCGTAGCTCTTGCGAAGCGCTGCTTCGCAGAACCGGGACCCCGGTTATCTCCGATAACGCGGGCAGCGACCGAACCGGGGCCCCGGCTCTGCAGCGCACCACGCCGCGAAGAGCGGCGCGCTGCGCTGCGTCCGGGGCACGGACTCACCCCGCCGCCGCGATTTATAGACAGCACGTGAGTGCGAAAATTTATCTAGACAAAAGACTTGATAAATATCTAGACTAGTCCCACAATAGAACATGGAGTTCGACTGGACCCGGCTTAATGCGCGAAGAACATCGCCGAGCGCGTTATTGATTTCGCCGACGTGGTGGCGGGTTTTGCCGACCCCGGAAGGAAAGTGGTGAACGACGCACGTAGGGACTACGGCGAAGCGCGCTACAACATGCTTGCCAGAGTTGATGGCCGGGTCTTCCACGTCACCTTCACCGAACGCGGCAAGATCACCTGGATCATTTCGGCACGGAAGGCAAATAAACGGGAGCAACGGCGTTATGGCTAAAGCAAAAGTACGCGCCGTCCTGGTCGACGGCAAACCCTACCAAAAGAAAGCAGACGGCAGTCTGGTGCCTCTCAAGGGCAAGACCGATTGGAAGCGTCTTGATCGTCAGACTTCTGCTCAGACTGAGGCGATTGCCGCGAGCGATCGCGACGGCCGTCCTATGTCTGATGAGGAATGGGCCAGGGCTGAGGTTATTCACCCTCAGAAGGTGCCTGTAGGTCTGAAGCTCGATAACGATGTGCTCGGTTGGTTCAAGTCACAGGGTAAAGGCTATCAGACCCGCATCAATACGATTTTGCGGCGCTATTACGAGACCCACCGCAAGGCTGGCTAGAACTCAAGTTCAAGCTTGCTCGGCCCGTTCCAGAATCCCGGCGCGGTATTTTTCCTCAAGCTGAGGGACGATGTAAGGCGCACGGACCGGTATTATGGCCGCGGCGGATGCGGGCCAACCTGTCCTATCTGCCCAGGGAGAAGCGGGTGGTCAAGACGGGCTCACGGACGACGGCGCGGTGGAGTTGCCGGCCAAGTCTACTGAGGAGTGGCGCTATGGCTTGACCGGAATATTGCAGCCGACACAAAGGAACCCGATTCCGTACTTTAGAGGGACCACCTTGAAGCCGGGCGGTACGAAGTCGGCTTGATCGTCATAAGGACCGGTCCCTGCCGAAAGCTCGGCAACGCCGGTCTTGCCGCAATGGCCGCACCTAAGAAACTCGGTCCAGTTTTGGTCTGTTCCCATCGCCAGAGAATATGCTGTGCAGCGCTCTTGTCTGTTCGGAGGCGAACAAACGAGAGTATCAAGGCCTTCTTACCTTTCGCGCTGCGATGATCTCATCATATAGGGCTGTTTGATTAGCAATCATCTTCCAGCTTCGGGCGAGATTTTTCAGGACGGTGGCTTCGGCCGCGCTCTTGGCCAAGGGCAACAACGTACGGCATTCTGCCAATTGAGCTCGGCCTCGCTCTGCGCTGTCCATGACGGTCTCCTACATGAACACAGACCAGACACCTAACTGCCGTTTCGTTCCAGTTCAACCTGCATAGCAGAGCCGCAAAGTTCGGCATCAGGTGCAACCTCACCAAGCCGGAATGAAGCCGGTTGCGGCAGCGTTTTTACTTCTTTTCCGCGGGATGCCGGGCGGCCTTGGCGTTGGCCAATTCCATCATCAATCCGGCGATCCCGTCCAAGGTAAGCCGGTCGGCGATGCGTGTTGCCATCTGCCTGTAATGCGCAATCTTGAAATGTATTTCGGAACACTTCGCGCACATGTTCGCCACCTGTAAGAGGGCGGCAGCGCGTAGAGCCGCTGCCATGCGCTCAAATTCGAGGGCATGGTCCAAATACTCTGCAAGCATTTTCACGGCCAAGCACCCGCCTGCCATCCGGGTTGGACGGCTGACCGATCCTAAAAGGGACCACTGCAAAAATCGAAAAGGGCGAACTGCGCCCGCTGCGCGCTGGTCGCTGAACCCTGACAAGCAGCTCGCCGCTTTTGATCCGAAGCGGACATTCTGTTAAGACATTCGCATAAAAGGGCCTACGCTTACATCTAGAACATCCAATCCCGGAAAGCTCGGTAATGAAGCGGCGCGAATTCATCGCACTGGTCACCCTGTGGACGGCTTGGCCAGCTCTGCTACAGGCCCAGCAGCAACCGGCTCTGGGACTGCTCAGCTCGGGTGAATTGGCCGATTGGGCAATGAAGCCATTTCGTGCGGGTCTCGCGGCGAGCGGCTACGTGGAAGGCCGCAACCTGACAGTCACCTATCGCTCTGCGGAGAACCAATTCGACCGGTTGCCGGCGCTGGCGGCTGAACTTGTGAAGAGACAGGTGTCGGTTATTTTCGCAACCGGATCGCCGGTCCCGGCGCGTTCTGCGAAGGCGGCTACGCCAACCATACCTATCGTCTTTGCCTATGGCGGTGATCCAGTTAGCGACGGTCTTGTTGCAAGCTTTAACCGGCCCGGAGGGAATGTTACGGGCGCAACCTTCATCGGAACGGCGCTCACGGCAAAACGGATGGAACTGCTGCGCGAGATTCTTCCCCACGTCTCCGATGTCGCGCTGCTCGTGAACCCGAAAGGGACTCTCGCGGAAGGCCAGATTGGCGAAGCAAAAGCAGCCGCTCAGGCCTTCGGCTTAACCCTTCATATTATCAATGCCGTTAGCGAGAGCGAGTTCGACGAGGCGTTCGCAACGATGAGCCGGTTGAAGGTGGGGGCATTCTTCCCTAGCACCGATCCGTTGTTTGGCCTGAGCGGCCGAGGACTGCACATCACAATGGCTTACCGTTACGGAATTCCTGCAATCTGCAACGGTCGCGTGGACGCCATCGCTGGCGGTCTTTTCAGCTACGGTCCCGACCTGGCGGACACGTGGCGGCAAGCAGGCGTCTATGTCGGGCGGATCCTCAAGGGCGAAAAGCCTTCTGAACTTCCAGTTGTGCAGCCCACCAAATTCGAGCTGGTAGTCAATCTCAAGACCGCGAAACTGCTCGGCATTGACATCGCGCCAGCGATCCTCACCCGCGCCGACGAAGTGATCGAATGAGGCGCCGCCGCCTTTTGGCGCCAGTATGCGGCGCCATGATGAACTTTGCGTGTGCTTTCTTCGTCGTGTTTTTCTTGTGGACTCCCGTTAGCTTGGCACAAGCGGAAGGACCCTCGGCAGCAGCCGATCGCTTTTATCAAAAAGACATGAGTATGGGCATCGCGCCAAAACCATTGGGCGACCGTTGGTTCACTGTACGGTTCGGAGCGTCATGAATGCGTGGGATAATGATGCACTCCAAAAGCCGATTGAAGGCAATCCCATCCTGCCTTGGAAGAATTGGGATAGGATCGTAGGGTGGGCAAAGCGAACGGAGGCGCGAATGGGCGTCCGTGGGCGTGCCCGCCATTTATCGCGAACCAGCAAATAAAGATGGTGGGCACGGCGCAAGGGCGCCTTTGCCCACCCTACAAGATTCACCCCGCCGCCGCGACCACCTTCAGCGCTGCGCCCGCAGGACGCGTCCCCCGCGCCGGGTTGGGCCAATACAGCCCGCGCCGTTCCGGATAGGGCTTGAACGCGTCGGTGGTGCCGACAACGGATTCGGCGGCGCCCAATGCAAGCACGCCGTCGGGCTCCAGTGACCTCGCCAGGCGGTTGAACACGCCGATCTTGGTGTCCTGGTCGAAATAGATCAGCACGTTGCGGCAGAAGATCACGTCAAACGTGCCGAGGTGGGAAAACTCCTGCATCAGATTGAGTTGCCGGTGCTGGACCATGGCGCGGATGTCGGCATTGAGCTGCCACAGCTCCCCGACCTGGCGGAAATGCTTGACCAGCAACTGGATCGGCAAGCCGCGCTGCACTTCGAACTGGCTGAAGATGCCGGCGCGGGCTTTTTCGAGCACGCCGAGCGAAAGATCGGTGGCGACGATTTCGACCCGCCATCCCGAAAGCTGCGCGGAAAACTCCTTCAGCAGCATCGCGATCGAATACGGCTCCTGCCCGGTCGAGGACGCCGCGCACCAGATGCGCAAGGCACGGCGGCCGGCGCGCGCCTGCATCAGTTCCGGAATGACCGTCTGGCGCAGATGGTCGAACGGAATCTTGTCGCGGAAAAAGAACGTCTCGTTGGTGGTCATCGCCTCGATGACATCGACGGTGAGCGCGTCGGAGCCGCCCTTGATTTTCTGCACGAGTTCGCCGATGCCCAGCAAGCCAGCCTTGCGCGCCAGCGGGATCAGCCGGCTCTCCACCAGATATTGCTTGTCGGCGGACAGATCGAGGCCGGAACGCTCCCGCAGCAGCTTGCGCAGATACTCGTATTCCAACGGCGTCACGAACGCACCCCCGCAAACAACTGGATCAATTTCGGTGCGATCTGACCGAGCGGCAGAACGGCCGCGCAAATTCCGGCATGCGCCGCCGCCCCCGGCATTCCCCACACCACGCTGCTGGCTTCGTCCTGCGCGATGACGCTGCCGCCGGCGGCGACGATCTCCTTGCCGCCGCGCATGCCGTCCGAGCCCATGCCGGTCAGCACCACCGCCAGGATGCCGCCCTGCCAGACATCGATGGCGGAGGCAAACAACGGATCGACCGCGGGCTTGCAGAAATTGACCGGCGGTCCGTCGTCGAGTGCGATCGCCGCATGTGCGCCCTGGCGCACCACGCGCATATGGCGGCCGCCCGGCGCCAGATAAATTCTGCCCGGCTTTATGAGTTCGCCGTCGACCCCTTCATGTGCCGGCCGATGGCTGGCGCGGGCGAGATGCTCGGCGAGAATCGTGGTGAAGGTCGGCGGCATGTGCTGGGTGATCAGCACCGGAAAGCGGTCGATCACCGGACCGATCTCACCGACCAACGCCATCAAGGCCTGCGGGCCGCCGGTCGAGGCGCCGATCAGCAGCGCGCGCGGCGGGTATGTGCTGAAGGCGCGGCGCAGCAGCTGCGGATGCGCGACCGGCGCCAGCGCCGGACGCGTTCCCGGCACAGGCGCGCGCCCAAGCGTCGGCGCCAGCGGCGGACTTGCAACCGGCATCGGCCGTCGAACTTTTGCGCCGAGGTGACGGATCTTCTGGATCAGATCGTGCCGAAAGATTTCGGCGGCGGCCGGCTCGCGCGTACTTTCGGGCTTTGGGATGTAATCGGAGGCACCTAATGACAACGCTTTGAAACTGATCTCGGCGTTGCGGCGGGTCAGCGTCGAGGCCATGATGATGACGAGGTCGCGCTTCTTCGCCAAGAGCTGCGGCAACGCGGCAATGCCGTCCAGATCCGGCATTTCGATATCCAGCACGGCGACGTCGGGATTGACGCGTTCAACCTGGTTGACGGCGTCAAGGCCGGTGCGCAGCGAGGCTGCGACCACCATGTCCGGCTCGGCCTCGATCCAGCGGCCGATCAGGCCGCGGATCACGACGGAATCGTCGACCACCATGACCCGCAGCGGTTGATGCCGCGCCGAATCGCGGGTCGGGGAATTTGCCAGCGCAACACTCATTACTCACCAGACGCAAAGCAACACTACCAAGACGGGATCGCTGTCACCTCTCCCCGGAGGGGAGAGGTGAAGTGAACGTCGCGGCGATTCGACCTAAAACCATGCCTAGATCAGACCGACTTCATGAAATTTGGCCGTGACGATGTCCTTGTCGAACGGCTTCATGATGTATTCGTTGGCGCCGGCATGTAGCGCGCGCGCAATGTGGGCGACGTCGTTCTCGGTGGTGCAGAACACCACCTTGGGCGCATCGCCGCCGGGCATGCGGCGCAGGTTGCGGAGGAATTCATAGCCGTCCATCACCGGCATGTTCCAGTCGAGCAGGATGGCGTCGGGCAGCCCGCGCTTGCAGACTTCCAGTGCTTTTTCGCCGTCCTCGGCTTCGGCGATCTGGAAATCGAGCCCTTCCAGGATGCGCCGCGCGACTTTTCGAATGACGCTTGAGTCATCGACCACCAGACATGTCTTCATTTTAAGCCTCTGTTCTCTCTTCGAATCCGAACGAACGTTTCCATTGTTGCATCGCCTGTTGCCGGTCTCACGCCGCCAGCATGTCGGCTGCGATTTCGAGCACGCGATCGACGTCGAGCACCACCATCAGCTGTCCGTCGAGCCGGTGGATGCCCGCAGCCATTTTCGCCATCCGCGGGTCGAGATTGACCGGGTTCACCTCGCGACTGTCGTCTGCAAGCTTTAACACTTCGCCAACGCTGTCGATCAAGAGGCCATAGGATTCGCCGCGCAGGTCGACCCCGACCGCCATCGGCGGACGGCCCGATTCATTTTGCGGCAGGCCGAGCCGGGAGCGCATGTCGATCGCGGTCACGATGCGGCCGCGCAGATTGAGAACGCCGGCGACGTCGCCGGACGACAACGGCACGCGCGTCATGCGCTCGGGGATGAACACGTCCTGCACCCGCGAAATCGGCAGGCCGAACAACTGGCCGCCGATCATGGCGGTGACGTATTCGCTGATGGTGCCTTCGGAACTTTGCGGCGCGCTGCTCATGGCCATGACCTTCATGCCGCCTGGTTCATCTCGGCGGTTTGTTCCTTCAGCGCGGCGATCAGGCCGGGCCGGTCGAATTTTGCGACATAGTCATGGAAGCCGGCCTGCCGGCCGCGTTCGATGGCGGCGGGAGAGATCATCGAGGACAGCGCGATGATCGGCATCGCATTGAGGCGCTGATCGGCGCGGATGGTTTCGGCGAATTCAAAACCGTTCATGTCGGGCATTTCGATATCGGTCAGGATGGCGTCGAACCTGAGGCCCGAGCGCAGCACGACCAGACCCTCCTGCGCGTTGTTGGCGACCCGCACCCGGTAGCCGGCCGCCTTGAGCACCGGCGCCAGCATGTTGCGGAAGAACGCGGAATCGTCGACCAGCAGCACCGACTGCGCCGACGCGGAGGGGCGCATTTCCTTGCGGCTGAACCAGTCGGCAAACGCCATGGGGAGGAAATGCCCGACATCGATCACTTCGGTCGCCTGCCCCTTGATCACGGCGGAGCCCAAAATGCCGTCATGGGTGCTGGCGACCTCGATGTTCAGCCGCTCCTCGACGATGTCGATGATCTCGTCGACCACGAGGCCCATGGAGCGGCCATCGTCCGAGAATACCAGGATCGGCTGCGCGCCTTCGCTGGCGATGCTGACGCCGTCCATCTGCACCAGCGGCATCAGCTGGTCGCGATACTGCACCATATGGCGGCCGTTCGACTTCTCGATCTTGGCAATCGCAATCTCTTCCAGCCGGGTGATCAGCGCGAGCGGCACCGCCTTGGGCTCTGCGGAGCCGGCGCGGAACACCAGCAGCGAGGTCAGCTGTTCGGCGGCGACGGCCCGCATCGCCGCGTTCTCGCCGGCGATCTCGAGCTGCGCCGCGCCTGACGTGCCCAATGCCTTGGCAATGCCGTTGGGATCGATGATCATGATCACGGCGCCGTCGCCGAGGATGGTATTGCCGGAAAACATCTCGATATGGCGCAGTTTTGTGGACATCGGCTTGACGACGATTTCCTCGGTATGAAACACGCCGTCGACCACGATGCCAAAGGTCTGGCTGCCGACCTGGGTCACCACGATGAAGCCGTTTTCCGGATCATCGGCTTTGCCGCCGTCGATCTTCAGAAGCTTTTGCAGATGCATCAGCGGCAGCAGCTTGTTGCGCAGCCGCAATACCGGCGTGTCCTTGATGCGCTCGATGCGGTGCTCGGAGTTGGCGCGCGCCCGCACCAGTTCGACCACGGCCAGTTGCGGAATGGCAAAACGGTCGCCGGCGGCTTCCACGATCAGCGCGGAGACGATGGCGAGCGTCAGCGGAATCTTGATGGTGACGCTGGAGCCCTCGCCGGCCACCGATTTGACGTCGATCGCGCCGCCGATCTGGTCGATATTGGTGCGGACCACGTCCATGCCGACGCCGCGCCCGGACACGCTGGTCACGGCCGCCGCGGTGGAGAAGCCCGGCGCGAAGATGAATTTATGGATCTGCGCTTCCGTCATTTTCTCGAGGTCGGACTCGGTGACGAGGCCGCCCGCGATCGCCTTGGCCTTGATGCGCTCGGTGTTGAGGCCGCGGCCGTTGTCGGCAATGCAGATGATGATGTGGCCGCCTTCATGATAGGCGGACAGACGAATGGTGCCCTGCTCCGGCTTGCCGGCAGCCAGGCGCTCCGCGGGCGTCTCCAGCCCGTGATCGGCCGAGTTGCGCACCATATGGGTCAGCGGATCCTTGATCAGGTCGAGCACCTGGCGGTCCAGTTCAGTGTCGGCGCCGTGCATTTCCAGTTCGATCTGCTTGCCGAGTTCGCCGGAGAGGTCGCGCACGATGCGCGGCAGTTTCTGCCAGGCGTTGCCGATCGGCTGCATCCGCGTCTTCATGACGCCTTCCTGCAACTCGGCGGTGACGTTGGAGAGCCGCTGCAGCGGCACCTTGAACTCGGTGTCCTCGTGGCGCCTGGAGATCTCGAGCAGCTGATTGCGCGTCAGCACCAGCTCCGACACCATGGTCATCAGATGTTCGAGCGTATCGACATTGACGCGGATCGACTGGTTGGCGACGCGGTCGCTCTCCGCGGTATCCGGCTCGGCGAAGGCTTTCTTCGGCGCCGGTTTCGCGGCGATCTTGGAAGCGGCGGCCTCCTTCGCGGGCAGGGGCGGTGACGCAACTTCCGGCGCGGTCTCGCGGAATGCGAGCTCAAGATCGTCAAGCGACACTTCGCCGGGACGCAGCGGTCGCTCCAGCACTTGATAGATCAGCGTGCCCTCCGCGATCTGCGGTTCGACAGGCATCGCGGCCATCGCCGCCATGCCGCGTTCGACCATCGCATGCAGCGCCTCGATCAGGTCATGATCGCCGCCCTCGGGCTCGGATTGCGTCGATTCAAGTCCCGACAGAATTTCCTTGATGCGGTCGATCGAGCTCAGGATCAGCGTCACGGCCTCGCCGGTCACCGGCATGCCATCGCGGAACTTGCCCATCAGCGTCTCGGCGGCATGCGCCAGCGCTTCCAGCCGCGGCAGGCCGAGAAAGCCGCACGTCCCCTTGATGGTGTGAACAAGGCGAAAAATATTATCCAGGATTTTCGCGTTGTTCGGGTCCTGCTCGAAACGCACCAACTGGTTGTCGACAGTGTCGAGAGATTCGTTGGTCTCCGTCAGGAACTCGCGCAGCAGATCATCCATGAACCAGGCCTTAACCACCCGCGCGCGACGTCGTCACGCCTTTTACGAATTCGGCCAGTTTCGTCGCAAAGCGTTTAAGTTTGGTTGAGCAAAGGCAAAAGAACGGGCTGAACAAAGAGATAATGGGGCGGCCGGTAAGGGTTGGTTAACCATTCGGTCCGTACGCAGCGCCCTCAAATTCTCCGCCTGTTCATGTTGATGACGAAATGTCGCGCATACGCTTAACGTGGCCATGGCGGCGGGCAGATTATCTATTTGCTTGCAAGTGAGTTGCTGATGCGGGTAACGACGCCGTCCCATTGGCGTTTTTCGGCTGCTGGATAATTTATAAGGACGCACTGCATGTAACCTGCAGAGCGATTGCAACGGTTGTACCATATCCTGTCGTTGAGGACGCTCGACGCTACAAAAAAGCGGGAGGTCACTTTCTTATAGATAATCCCTGCAGGCGGCTTCTTCTTTGCCAGAAACAGGGCGGGTGAGTCGTCTGACGTGTTGGGAATTGATTGAACGGTGAAATTGGCGCGTCCGTCGGAAGTCAGAAACTGGCGGCCGGGCCCGCCGGGAGGCTTGCCCGCCTGCTTGGTAAAGATCGAAACTGGGACGTCAACTTTCGCCCCCGTTTCCTCGATCAGGTATGTCTGCCAAGCTATCGGCTGGGCAACTGCGCAAAGCGGCAACAGCGAAAGCAGCATCGCGGGATAAATCCGATGCAGCATCATAACAACACCTCCGACTGCAGCAATAACCGCGCCATGACGCGACGTTCCGCGGCCATCTGAACTTTTATATGTGGATCAGCCGCTGTCATGCAGGCCCCCGCGCCATCCAGTAGCGGATCTAATTTCCGAAGAAGCCTCCGGGCCGGAACTGATCGCCGCCGAACGCCAATATGCCCGGCGTTGGCTGCGGCTGCTGAGCCTCCATCCGACGCGCCCTTTCAGCCGCAATCTTCCGCGCTTTGCGTTCCGCGATTCGCTTCCGCTGGGCTCTCGATTCCCGTTCAGCCTTCTTCGGGTCTGTCTTCTCGACCTGTGTTGGCACTGCAGCGGCCTGATTTTCACGGGCCGGCTGGACCTGGGATTTCGGCTCGGGCACAGTCCGCTCGGGCACAGTCGGTTCGGGCGCCCGGACGGCGGGCTGCGCCGCAGCGGCCAGGATTATCTTGGCGGGAGCAGGCGGCTCAACAGCTGCGCGCGTCTGCGCGGGATCACGGAGCGCGGATTTGGCAAGGATGACGCCGCCGCCGAAGCCAATGGCGAGAATGGCGAACGTGGTTGCAACCCCTGCGAAAAAAACCCGCGCGCTCGAGGCCATGGCCGCTCTCCAAAATATATGACAAGCGAACGCACGGCTGGGGAAATAAGTTTCCCGCTCATCAAAATTTAACTGCCGCGCTGCCACTTTTTGGGCGCCTGACCTCTTATGCCGGTCGTTCCCGGGCCGGCCTTTTGATTGACAGCAGGGATCGGCGTGTTCGGCAAAAAACACCCGCCGCAAATGACGCGTTGCGGCGGGTGTTCTCGATGCTGCAATTCTAGTTCTCCGTGCAAACCTTCATCGTCTTCATGCCGGTTTCGGCTTCGGTCTTGGTCTTGAATATACCGTTGTCGACTACAGTTGTGGTGGTAGTGGTCGGCTTCTTGTCGACGATGGTGCATTTCTTCGTCGACGCATCGCGTACCACGTAGTATTCCGAGACGGTCGCCTGCGCAAAGGCCGACGTCACAGCGAACGCAGCAACGGCAGCCGAAATCAAAAGCTTCTTCATGTGTCTTCCTCCTTGGTTGAGACGCCAAGAAAACCGGCCGCGTTGCCGAAAGTTCCCGGTTGTTGGACGTTCACCTTGATGAACGGAGATCGGGCGTTCCGGCCCTGCCGACAGCCGCCTTTCCCGGACCAGCGTCGATCGGTCGCTGGCATTCGCTCTGGCCGGACCGGGAAAAACAGGAAACTTTCGCGCCCTCCCCGTGTTGTAATCGCGATCCACTGTCTGGACGCTCGAGCATGGCCGATGAAGCTTCGCTAACAACAGTCGTTGCCAGGACCTGGGCCGACTACCTTGCGACTCACCGCGACGTCGATGCCGCCGACAGCCGTCGATGCCTGCTGGAGCGTCATCTGCAACGGAAGTGGGAGAACAGCCCAAGCGATGTGGAAGGACTGGTATGTTCCGGCCTCGCTTACCTCCGCAGGACCGCCCAAGACGAATGGTGAGACACGCGCCGTCATACGCGGGCTTGACCCGCGTATCCATCATTCTTCGAAGAAGCTTTTCCAGGAGGATGGATTGCCGGGTCAAGCCCGGCAATGACGACAAGGATGTGTGCGTAGGGGCAAAGCCCGCCATGACGCAACTGAATCTCTCATCGGCACGGACTTCGGAACCTATTGTTTGCCGGGGGGTTACGAACGTTCCAGAAACCTTTCGGAGGAACCCATGAAACGCTCACTTCTTCTCATATGTGCTGGCCTGATGGTGGCGACCGCCGCATCGGCACAGAACCAGCCCGCCAAGTCCGGGCCGAACAACAACGCCGTGAATAGCCCCGGGCAGAATAATTCGAATGCACCGGTCGCCGGCCGCAACAGTTTTACGGAAGGCCAGGCCAAATCGAAAATCGAAGAGGCCGGGTACACAAAAGTCACCGACCTGAAGAAAGACGACAATGGCGTGTGGCGCGGCAAGGCCACCAAGGGTGGTTCGGCCACGGCCGTCAGCGTCGATTTTCAAGGCAACGTGAACCCCAAGTAAGGATGCCGACATGACCGTTACCATTTCTCGTTTGTACGATACCTACGCCGATGCCCAGCAGGCTGTGCGTGGGCTTGAAGCCGCGGGCATTCCGCATTCCGATATCAGCATCGTCGCCAACAATTCGGACAACTGGTACAGCACCGACAAAAAAGTGGATCGCGACGCTGACGGCGTCGACGATCGCGCCGAAAGCGCCGGCAAAGGCGCCGGCATCGGCGCCGGGATCGGCGGCACTGCCGGTCTGCTGGCCGGTCTCGGATTGCTCGCCATTCCCGGACTGGGACCGGTGGTGGCCGCGGGCTGGCTGGCGGCAACCGCGGTAGGCGCCGCGGCCGGCGCAGCAACAGGCGGTATCGTCGGCGCGCTGACGGAGGCCGGCATCTCCAAGGAAGACGCGCACGTCTATGCCGAGGGCGTCCGCCGCGGCGGCACCCTGGTCTCGGCGCGCGTGCCGGATGCCGATCGTGCCCGGCTCGACGCCGTGCTCGACAGGTCCGCCGTCAACCTGAGGGACCGCAGCGCGGCCTGGCAGAAGTCAGGCTGGAAGACGTTCGATCCGGCAAGCAAGCCGTATGGCGCCGATGAGGTACGCAAAGAGCGTCAGCTCTATGCGGGCGGAATGCGCTAATCGACAGGGATGGCGGCCCGCCGGCAGGCGGGCCGTTATTCATTTGGCGGTGGCTGCGGCTACGATGCGTTCGCGGCCCTGCTGTAAAATGCGGCCTTCGGCCTCAATGGCTCCGCGGGGCATGCGCCAGCGCCTCGAGTCGCGGCAGCCCGAGAGCCGCGCGTTTCCTTGATGGTGTGAACCAGGCGAAAATATTATCCAGGATTTTCGCGTTGTTCGGATCTTGCTCGAACCGCACCCAGCAGGTTATCGACGGTGTCGAGACTCTCGTTGGTCTCCGTCAAACTCCCGCAGCGGATCATCCATGGAAACAGGCCTTACGCACCGGCGCGCGACATCGCACGCCTTTTAGGGGCCGGGCCAGTTTCGGCGGAAAGCGTTTAAGTTTGGTTGAGTAATGGGAAATGAATGCGGTGAGGAAAGGGAAAATGGGGTGGTGGTAAGAAGTGGTTACCATGTTGGTCTGTAAGCGAATCCTGCGGGCAGCTGTGTCCGCGCGATAGAATTCCAATTATCAGACACGCTTGCCGTTAATGGCCTCGCTGACACGGCCATGGTTCACATTGAACACAACCGCGATGTCCTGATGAGGCATGGTCGGATTCGCCTCCGCGAACTCCCTGATCTCTTCGTAAAGCTCTGGCGTCACTTTCGTGCTTGCTGCCGGAGCACGGGCTCCCGATCGGCGCTTGATCTCACTAGCCAGTTCGAACAGTTCATTGGACTCTACAGGATGGTTGGTTTGTATCAGTTCGCCGATCTTGCGCATTCGCGTGGCAACTTCGGGCAGCTTCATGGTTCCTCCAAAACGTTACGGCTTCGAGCATCCTGAGCAATGTAAATTGCCCAAGAAAAGGACCGGCCATTGACCGACCCTCAAACAGGGTTAGGCAGCCTGAGCAAGTTGAGTGCGCAACCGCATAATTTTAACTCTGGCGAGACCCTGCGGAACCGCCATTGCCGCTGAGATTTCGTTGTAGCTTGACCCAGCACCGACTGCGGCCAACAGGTCCCAGTTGCCGACCCCGACTTTGCGGCGGATCGCTGCCAGCTCGCTCCGAGCCATCAAGGCGGCTTCGGGATGGACTGTCGGGAAATCCTCGATCAACGGTTCGCGGCGGGCGATACGATGGCGTTCGCGCCGTCTGCCGGTGGCGACAATCTTTTCCACGTCATGCTCGGAAAGAGCATCAGATGCGGACGTTAGGACGAAGTTCATCGCGGCCTCGGTGCCCCAACTACGGTCACCTACCTGATTATTATTGCTCAGACTGTTTTGGAGGCGGGCATAAATAGCCCATGGGTGCGGAAGGTCCGCCATTGTTATCTTTCCTTGTTTTGTGCAGGCCGCTGTTGGCCTACGGGGAGACGACAATCGGTCCGTTCAAGCGAGCTTATCCGGGGTACCTTTGGCCGAGACGCTGTGCTGGTCAAAGGTCACTCCGGGCTCGCTTAGACGTCCCGATTGCTACTTATCATATAGAATTTTCGCGAAATGCAAAGTGAAAATGCAGCGCCGAGTTGTTCGGCGCTGCACACTAGATCAGTCGGTCATTTGGACGCGATACGCGTCGGACCATTCCTTCCTGAACCCATCGAGCAATTTACGCGCGTCTTCATTATTGTGGGACAACACGCTTTGGGTCCTCGCAAGGGAAAGCAGAAGCAGGTCCAGGGCGACCACAAGTCCATCGACGCCCTCCGCAGTGGTCGGAGGCTCTCCGGCCTCTCCTGGTTCTTCCGCAGCGGAAACCAGATTGGCTTTTTTCAGCGGCTCGTAGAGCTTGCTGAAAAAGGGGTGCGCGGTGTTGATCGTCATGATCACGCGACCAAAGCGGTTTTCGACGTGATAGAATGGCCAGTATTCGTCATACTTGAACGTGATCAAGTATTTGGACGATTTTACCCGCTCAAATGCCTGTTCATCGGTTTCCCCGTCGCGCTTGAGAGTGAGAGAAAGACCTCGCAAATTATCATCGCGTTGCTTTTCCTCCTCCGGCGATAAGGACTCGACGTTGAGCGGCTTCATTTGAAAACCGTCGGCGTCGCTGGCCTTGCTTTCGGCCTCGCTACGCCCGGCTTCCAACTTTGCAGCGGCTTGCTTGCTCTGGAATCGCTTGATTTCTTCGGCGATTGCAGACACGTCGTCGCGAATTTTTTTATTTATCGCTTCGACAACATACCCTTTGAGCCGGACACCCTGTTTATTGGCAGCCACGCCAAAAGCTTCGTCGAGAACGCCAGGAAAATCAATTTGCACCCGATACCAGTTTGCCACGCTGTGCTTGGGCACGATCTCCCGCATCGGGCCCGCATAGACCTCACGATCGTTCCTGACGATTGAAACGGTCATGCCGTCGAAGACTCGCAAGTCGTTCTTTTGGATCTTCCGGGGCAAGCTAAGCCAGGTCTCAAATGGCAGGGCGTACAATTTCACGGTGACTTTTGCCGTTTCCTTCGACGCTTCCGACACCGGAACGTCGACCTCCTTAGTATCGATTAAGCGGCTTTGCGTTGCCGACAAGTCTGGAATTCGCGTATGGCGGGCGTTCGGCATCCAATAGGTAGGATCAAAGATTTCAACCTTCCGATTGTTGACGTACAAGGCAACACCGTTACCCAACAATCGCCGGTAAACCCTACCCATCTCCTTGACGGCGTGATCCACTAAAGTCTGAGCTTTTGCATAACTAAGCCGATCGCAATTTGGCAAAAAAACGATCGTCCCCGACGCACCCAAAACTTCGTTCAAATCGTCGCCAGGCGATGCGAGGAAATCTTGCTCATTTTTGTCGGGAAACACCATGGTCTCTGTGAAAAGACCGGCAACTTCCGAAGGAAGGTCCGTCGAAAAAATTGGATCAGGCAACTCAACCGAGTTGGCTCGATCCTTACCAATATCATCAACGTCTAGTGTCATCTTGTAGAAGGCACCCTTCTCCTGCCAGGAGTAGAGCTCCATCATAGGGCTCATGCTCAGGGCTGCCGTTTTCATCCCCATGCCAAAGCGGCCGATGCCCTCACGATTGCCGTAACGCATGGAGCCGCCGAACGCGGTTGCCATCTTGAGGACGTTCGGGGACATGCCTTGGCCGTTGTCATACACGGCAGCGTCGATCTCGTAACTACCCCTCATGCCTCGCTGGCGGAAGTAGATGCGAATCTCGTTTGCACCAGCTTCGATCGCGTTGTCGACGTGCTCGCATAGAGCCGAAGTTGTATTGTTGTAGCCGACGTCCCGTAGGGACGCGATCAGCGTTTGAGCAAAAAACAGCGGGACAGTCGCATTTTCCTTTAAAATGCGGTTCATGACCGTTTTACCTCCCCGCGGGGCGTCTAAAGCCCAGTTCGGAGCGGCAGCGGTCTCGGCCTGGTCGCGATTGACTTCCGGGGTATCCAACATTTGATCTCTCCATGTTTTGTGGTGTCGGCTGTTCGACACCGGCGAGGCCAGTATTGGCTCTCGTTCCTTAGGAGATGGCGCAGCCAAATTGTTACAGGCGTCCGTCTTAATGATGCGGACGATGTCAGCCACGCGCGCACCAATCTCACCCGTTGAGCTCCATTTTCGCGCGCACATCGAGAAACGCCTTGGTAAGCCTTATCAACACCGCCGACGTAACACTCCCATTCGCCCCACCGATCGGGTCGGCAATGTGAATCCCCCTCAGATCCTCCATGAACTCCTCCCACATCACCACTCCGCCCTTCTCGAGCAGTTCGGCGCGAATGCTCAAATCCTGGCTGACGGGCAGATGCCGCCGGCCCCAGGCGCCGATCGCGGCGATCATCGGCACGAGCTGGATCGCCGGTTCGGTCAGGCTGTAGATCGCCTTCTGGCTGTGGGTGGGATCGTCCAGCCGGGTGACCAAGCCGAGCGCGACCAGACGCTTCAGGCGCGCGGCCAGTATGTTGGAGGCGATGCCTTCCTCGGAGCGGTTGAGCAGTTCGCGAAAATGCCGGCGGTTGCCGAACATGATGTCGCGGAGGACGACCAGGCTCCAGCGGTCCCCCAGCACCTCCATGGTCAGGTTGATCGGGCATCTCGACCGCCGCTCGATGTCCAAATTCGCTTACCTCTCCAAGTCGGTTGCAAGGTAGGATCGGATATGCCAAATCGCAACCAGTTGCATATTGCAATTGGATGGAGGCAAGATGTCGAAGGTGCGCGTTGCAGGATTCTCCCTCTCGATCGATGGGTTCGGGGCCGGACCCGAGCAGAGCCTGAACGACCCGCTGGGCAAGCGCGGCCCGGAATTGTTCGAGTGGTTTTTCCCGACCCGGACATTCCAGGCGATGCTCGGCAAGGAGGGCGGATCGGAAGGGGTTGATGAGAAATACGCTTCCTCCGGCAATACCGGTTTCGGCGCGTTCATCCTCGGCCGCAACATGTTCGGCCCTGTTCGCGGGCAGTGGCCGGACGAAGCCTGGAAAGGCTGGTGGGGCGACACGCCGCCCTATCACGCGCCGACCTTCATCCTGACGCACTATCCCCGCGCGCCGGTCGTCATGGAAGGCGGCACCACCTTCCATTTCGTCACCGATGGGATCGAGCCGGCGCTGACGCAGGCCAGGGCCGCCGCCGGGACCAAGGATATCAAGATCGGCGGCGGCGTCAGCACGGTGCGCCAATATCTCCGGGCGGGCCTGGTCGACGAGATGCACTTTGCCATCTCGCCGGTCGTGCTCGGCAGAGGCGAAGCCATGTTTGCCGGCATCGACCTGCCTTCGCTGGGCTTCCGGGTCGCCGCCCATGAGGCGACGGAGAAAGCGACCCACATCGTTTTGAAGAAATGAGCTCCCGGGGCCTTGCGTCACAAAATCAGGCGTCATTCCGGGATGCGCCCGCTTAGGCGCAGGCCCGGAATCCATAACCACGACGGGGGTTATGGATTCCAGGCTCGCGCCGAAGACGGCGCGCCCCGGAATGACGCGGGTGGATTTTTCACCGCGCCGTGGATGGCCGGGTCAAGCCCGGCCATGACGGTTCTGTGTTTGGTGCGGTCCCGGTTCTGCGGAGCGGCATGAAGAATGCTGCACCGCGCCCGGGACACGAAACCGCCGCAAAAATTTAATGTTTCTCCCGCTTGACATATCTTCCTACTAAGCTAATTTCCTAGGCATCCCGTCCCTGTTCGAGGGGCGTTGCCGGGACGCTTGTAGCGCGGGGCGGGATGCGGTGCCTGAGGGCGGGGGCTAACGTGGCTCTTCGTTCGCGGGAGTGCTTGGGTATCCGTCCGGCCCCACTATCGGGGTCTGCCACCGAAGCTGGCTGGACGGGGACAGGCAGCGGCGCGAAATCGCCGTGAGCCAAGTCCCCGGAAGCGCGGACCAGGCCTACTACACCGCGGCGGGACGCCGAGAGGCGTTGCCGTGTGCCTCTGATTTCCGGCGATCCGGGAATCAAGCCGCGGCCGTTACCAAGGTGCGCCTTTCGGCGTTCCGCCTCCCTCTCTTCTGCTGGAGAGCGAGGTCCCCCGAACCCCCCACTCACGTGAAGCGATTTGCGGGCAGCGATGACGCTCGCCCAAAATCCAAGGGAGCAACAACCATGCCCAATTTGCCGATTCTGTGGGATGCGCGAACCCTGAAAGACCATGCGCAGGCCGCAACCGAGCGCGCGCAAGACGCGCAAGCCGAGCAAGCCGAGCAGGACTGGAACAGCGCCGAGATCTACGCCGAGCGAATCGTGTCCGACCTCCGCAAGCGCTTTGCGATCTGCCCGTTGCCGGCCTGCCGCCGGGCGCGGGGCTGCCGCGGCAACCCGACGATCTGCCTGCCGCCCAGCGCAAGCAAGGCCGCCGAGGCGTCCATCGAGGATATCTATCTGCAGATCCAGCAGCAGCGCCGCGCCGCTGCGTGGCGGCGCCGAAGGGTGGACGTGCTGGTTCCGGTTATCCGGAAGCTGCCGCGGGGAAGGTGAAATGCTCAAGCGCATACCACACGAACAACCGTCATACGCGGGCTTGACCCGCCTATCCATCCCGCTTCGCACGAGTCTTTCGAAGAGGATGGATTGCCGGGTCAAGCCCGGCAATGACGGGAAAGTCGCTCGCCGCCTTCGCGGGGACGGCGGAGTCTGGCGCTTACGACGCCGTCACCACCACCGCGTCGCCCTCGGCCGCGAGCACGACGTTCAACCCGCAGGCCTGCGCCAGCAGCCGCGTATAATAGGGCTGCACCGCATGCGCATCGACCGACCCGGTGGGGCCGGAGCTCAGCAGATCGGCGATGGCCTGCGGCATCCGCACATTGAGGCCGGTGGCCGCGACGCGAAACCCGCCGGCCTCGCCGGTGCCGACCGGATCGACGGTCAGCACGCCGCCGCGCGGAATGGTCTGCTGCGCGATCACCATCATGTTGAGCAGCAGTTTTACCTTGTTCTTCGGCAAGAACTCGCGCGGCAGATTCCAGGCGATCCTGGTCTTGTCATCCTCAAGATGACCGCGCGCCATGGTCTGCGCGTCGCCGACATCGATCTGCGCGCCGGCCGATCCCGCAGCGCCGAACGCCAGCCGGCAGAACTGCAGCCGCGCCGACGCCGTCCTGGCGCTCTTGCGGATCAGATCGAGCGCGAATTCGCGATCGTCCGGCTTGGGATTGTCGTCGAGCACCTCGAGCCCGTTGACGATGGCGCCCACTGGACTGATGAGATCGTGGCACACCCGCGAGCACAGCAGCGCCGCGAGTTCGAGGGTATCGGGAGCGGGGCCGGGAGACGAAGGGCCGGACATCAAATCTGTTCCTGGAGGAGCCGACACGGCGAATCATGCATGCTTCAGATGCTTGATACACTGCGCCCGCTCGGGGTGCCAACACAGCCGGGGCGCCGATCACAGCGGATCAGGCCGAAACGAGACGCATCAATGCGTGAGGCATCCGGGTTCGCGATCGATTGCGACGCCGCCGCTGCGCCGATCGAGCCGCTGACGGACCTCGTCGTGCGGGCTGGAGCGGCTATCCTGGCCGTCGACGAACGGCTAATTCAAGGGGGCGCGCTCACTACCGCGCCAGCGTTTCCTGCACGCCTGGCCAGCGCCGCCCAGCCTCCCGCGCAAAGCGGGCGGGATCGGCGGCAAAGGCGTCGCGGGTCTCAGTGCGGCCGAACAGAAACAGCCGCTGGCCGGAGATCAGCCAGAACCGGGGATCGCCCGCATAGGCGACACCGCGCGTCAGCTCGATGGGGTCGTAACCGCCAAATTGCGGGCCGTAGATTTCCGGATGGCGCACGAAAAAAGCCCGGTTTCCCTCATTACGGAACCGCCAGACCGCGCCCGCCTCCGAAACCTCCAAACCCGGCCGGCCGGCCATCGCGCGCGATTCGGTGAAGTAAGCCACCGGGTCGAACCCGCCGAGCGCCAGGCCGGTAGTGCGGTCGACGACCACCCGCTCGGTCGTCGCCGCCCGGGCCGCGACCAAATCCGCCATTGCGGCAAGGCCCGCCAGCGCGATAAAGGCTAATCCGGGGCGCCAGCCATTTCGTTCCTGCCGTTGTGCCGTCATAGTTGAGCCCGATAACATCGCAGTCGAGGGGACATGGACGCTATCTACGACCGGGCTGGTCATCATCCGGTTAAGGCGGCGGCCACGATTTTAACGCCGGGGGTGGTTTCATGACTTTCGCTTCACGCCTTGCCGCGGCGACGCTCGCCGCGACGCTGTGCTGGCTGGTCCCGGCGTCGGCCCAGCAATCGCCCCCCTCACGCGCCCAGCCCGGGCCCACCACCTACGGTCCGGACGAATTGCTCGGCGCCGGCCACAAATTCTTCGGCAACGTGTCGCGCGGCCTCGCCTCGGTGATCGAGCGCGCGATCAGCCAATGGGGCCTGCCCAACGGCTACGTGCTCGGCGAGGAAGGCGGCGGCGCGTTCGTGGCGGGCCTGCGCTACGGCGAAGGCACGCTCTACACCAAGAACGCCGGCGACTTAAGGGTCTACTGGCAGGGACCGTCGGTCGGACCCGACTGGGGCGGTGACGGCGCCCGCACCATGACGCTGGTCTACAACCTGCCGTCGACGGCTGCGATCTACCAGCGCTTCGCCGGCATCAACGGCTCGGCCTATATCGTCGGCGGTTTCGGCATGACCGCACTGACCGCCAACAACATCGTGCTGGTGCCGATCCGCTCCGGCCTCGGTCTGCGGTTAGGGGCCAATATCGGCTATCTCAAATACACGCCGAACGCGACCTGGAACCCGTTCTGATTGCTCTGCAATCGAAGAAGTCGTCATTGCCGGGCTTGACGCGGCAATCCATCGCTTTGAAGACTCTTGCGAAGATCGATGGATACGCGGGTCAAGCCCGCGTATGACGCCCTGCGTGGTTAACGGATTCACGTTAATGCGGCATAGCGCTGGCCTTTGCACCGCGCGTTATGGCATTGGTAACCACGACGATTTTCGTGTGCGGGAGTATCTTCCATGGTCGAGCCGATCATGTATCTGGCGATCGGTTTTCTGGTTTCGATGCTGTTCGGGCTGATGATCGTGCCGCTGGTGCATAACCGCGCCGTGCGGCTGACCACCAGGCGGCTGGAAGCGGCGACGCCGCTGTCGATGGCGGAAATCCAGGCCGACAAGGACCAGTTGCGCGCCGAATTTGCGATGTCGGCGCGGCGGCTGGAGATGAGCGTCGACCAGCTCCGCAACAAGACCACCAGCCAGCTCGCCGAACTCGGCAAGAAATCCGACGCCATCAATCGCATGAAGCTCGAGCTCGGCGAAAAGACCGCGACCATCTTCCAGCTGGAAGCGCGCGAGAAGGCGATCAAGGACCAGCTGCGCACGACGGAAGAGGAATTCGCCGCCAAGACGCAACTGCTGCGCTCCGCCGAAACCGCATTGATCGACAAGCAGGCGGAACTTGCAAAACTCAACCACGACCTCAGCGACAAATCGCTGGTGGCGGAAACCCGCCAGGTCGAACTGGTCACGGTGCGCACCCAGATCGACGCGCTGCAGGCCCGCGTCGGCGAGGCCGAAAAGGAATTTTCCGAAACCCAGGCGCGGCTGGAGCAGCAGCGCGGCCAATCCGACCTTGCGACCCGCGAGCTTGCCGAGGCGCGCGAGCGCGTCGAGACTCTGAACCACCGGGTGACCGATCTCGACCGCCAGCTGTTGCTGCAGGTCAAGGAAGCCGAGATGCTCAGCGGCCGCATCACCGACCTGGAAAATCGCCTGGAAGCCCAGGGCAAGCAGCTGGCCGAGCGCGAATACGAGAACAGGCAGTTGCGGGAAGCAGCCGAAGCCGCAGGCCGCCTTGAGAAGGAATTGCGCGACGAGATCGCGGCGCTGAACAGCGGCAAGTCGTCGCCGGCCATGGAAAAACTGCGCAGCGAGAAGGCCGCGCTCGAGGAGCAGCTCGGCATCGCCCGCGACGAACGCGCCCGGGCGCAGCGCGACCTCAACGCGATGCAGCAACAGGCCGAAAGCTCGTGGGCGACCGAGCGCATGGAGAACGCGCTGCTTCGCGAGCGCATCAACGACATCGCCGCCGAAGTCGCAAAACTCGCGATGGCGCTGGAGGGTCCGAATTCGGCGATCGACGCCATCCTCGCGGCCGAACCGGTGGCGCCGCCGATTGCACTGAAACCGGCCAACGATCGGCCCGCCGATGACGGCGCTGCCGGGAACGTCGTGCCCATCGGCGGCACGCTCGCCGACCGCATCCGCGCACTGCAGTCGCATGCCTCAAGGGCGCGGCAGCAGGGCTGAACGCTTTCCGCAAGCGGTAAATTACGTCATTCGAGCGAAGCGAAGCAATCCAGCGGCAATCAAGCAAGAACTGGATTGCTTCGTCCGCGTTGCTCCTCGCAATGACAAATCCTTGACAGCCCTGCCCCACACTCCGTAAATCGCGGCTGAAACGGCGTGCACTGGCCGGTTTTCCGCCCATTGAAACCGCACGACAATCCCGGACGCATAGCTCAGCGGGAGAGCGTTCCCTTCACACGGGAGAGGTCCAAGGTTCGATCCCTTGTGCGTCCACCATCAACATCAAACAATGTCAAAGAAAGCCGCGCAGTGGCCGCGTCTCGCCATAATAAGTCACCACCAAGCCAGTTAAGCCGTCGCGCTAACGGGGAGCAGCGCGACACATGTCCAGTACCGGCATTCACATCGATTTCAACGCTCCGGCAATTTTGAGAAAATGGCCGTCGCTTAATAGCGAGCGCATCAGCGCCTCCCTTGGCGCACGCCCCTATCTGGTCGTCGACGGGTCGCTGGACGAGTGCATCCGGCAGTTCCTGGGAAAGCCGGCGGGCCAGCGTCACCTTTACGAGATTCACACCGCGCCGCAAGCCGATCTGGTGAGCGCGGTCTTGTCGGCGGAGCACATCGTTGAAATCGCCAGGCTGCGGGATTTTCTCTAGGCGGCTCGTGGTACCTCAGCGGTTTCGAGATACCACGTCAGGTATGGTGCCATTAAATCCGGAAATGCCAAACCACCAACACGGTCGCCAAAGTCAGCGCCGCGCTGATGATCCAGCCGCCAAAATACTCGACGTCGTGGTCGCCCGCGCCCTGGATCACGTCGGCTCTTCCGACGTGGGATCGCCAATGATGTGACATGGCAGCCTCCTGACATTCCTCAACAGATAATCGCGGCGGCGGCGGCAGGTTCCATGCTGCAACCGGAGGTTAGCACAAAATTGCTCACGCCGCAGGCCCCTTCACCACGACAAAATCGACCGGGCCGCCCGGCTTGGCGTCATCGAACACGCCGGTCACCAGCCGTCCGGTCCGCCAGGCCAGCGTGTCGAGGTTGGTGCGGCCCTGATACAGCTCCGGTCCATCGGCAAACGAGTTGTGGCCGTGCACGACATGGCGGTCGCCATAACCGCCTTTGTAGCCTTTCGGATACCGCTTCCAGAGCAGCGTATGTTCCGATTGCTTATCGAGCGGCATGTCGGGATCGACGCCGGCGTGAACGAAGATCCGGTGGGCATCGGTATGCATCAGCGGCAACACGTCGAGCCAGGCGACATCCGCCTCCGGTATCGCGGACGGATTGCCGCCATAGGATGTGATGGTGGCGTCGCCGCCCTTCTCGATCCACCACTGCATTTTTGCCGGATTTCGCAGCGCCTCGACCATCATCGCATCATGGTTGCCCTTGAGCGGAAACAACCGCCAGCCCTCGAACGTGCCGGCCCGCATCCGTGTCACAACCTGTCTGCTGTCCGGCCCCTTGTTGACGTAGTCGCCGAGCGTGACAATCGTGCCGGTGTTGCCGGCGGCGTGGTCTGCGATCTTCGCAAGCGCATCACGCAGCAGGTCGAACCTGCCGTGCAGGTCCGGTATGACATAGGTCAGGCTCATGTCGGCAGTCCGCCGATCCAGGCCGACAACGCATCCAGCACTTCGTTCATGACCTCGCGGTCATTGCGTCCGGAGCGCGCCGGCACGTGGAAGGAATGATCGGCCTCCTGCACGAGATGCAGCGATGCCATGGCTCCGAGGTCTCTCACGACCGGCTCGAGCAGCGTCAGTTCCGCGAAACCGTCGCGGGTGCCTTGCAGGAACAGCATCGGGATCCTGAGTTCGGAAAGGTGCGCGGCCCGCGCGACGGACGGCTTGTCGGGGGGATGCAACGGAAATCCCAGAAAGGCCAGTCCGCGAACGCCGGCCAGCGGCGCGATCGCCTGCGCCTGTGAGGTCATGCGGCCGCCGAACGATTTTCCGCCCGCGATCAGCGGCAGCCCGGCACAGCGCTGCGCGGCGTCCGCTACAGCGGCGCGCACTGCCGCATGCGCGACCGCCGGCGCGTCGGGCCGCTTGCTGCCTTTTTCCATATACGGGAACTGGTAGCGCAGGCTCGCGATGCCGCGGTCGGAAAGACCGGCTGCAACCGTCTCCATGAAGGGATGGGACATGCCGGCGCCGGCGCCATGGGCAAACACGAAACAGGCGCGCGCATTCTCCGGCCGCAGCAGCAGCGCGGAAATGGAGGCTGCGTTCTCGACGTCCAGCTTCAGGCTTTGTGCGGTCATGAGATCGGAACCCGTAGGGTGGATTAGCGAAAGCCTAATCCGCCATTATGGCGCAATACGCATCGGGCGGCGCTTCGCGCCGACCCGTTCGCTACTGCGCCCTACGGTTCTGCAGCGCCGGCTTGGTCACGCCGTCCAGCCCCGCCAGCACCAGAATCGTCAGCAGCGCGCTTTGCGGGCCGAAATACGCGTCGACCGGCTTGTACCATTCGTTGCGCGAGTGCCAGTTGCCGCCCTCGCCGCCGCCGCCGATGGTGACGGCGGGAATGCCGCGCGACATCGCCCAGTTCGAATCCGTGCTGGAGCCGGCGAAGGTGACGCGCGGCGCGCGGGTAATGGTTGTGACCGCGCGTTGCGTGGCCTGCACGATCGGCGAATCCAGCGCGACGATGCCGGCGGGCCGGTCGCCGATCAGTTTTATTTCGACGGCGATCTTGTCCGAATTCCAGCGCGCGTTCTCTTCCCGCACCGCGTCCTTGACGAGATCGAGCAGCCGGGCCTCGAGCTTCAAGAGTTCGTCCGTGGAGTCCGAGCGCATGTCGACCGCCATTCTGGCCTCGGCGGCGATGGCGTTGACGGAGGTGCCTCCAACAACGGTGCCGACGGTGAAGGTGGTTTTCGGCTCCTTTGGTGTCTGCAATTCCGAGATTTTCGCGATCGCCCGGCCCATGGCGTGGATCGCGCTCGGCAGTCCGAATTCCTGGAAACTGTGGCCGCCGGGCCCGCGAAAAATCATTTCATAGCGGTTGCTGCCGGTCGCCTGGTTGACGATGCGGGTGATGCCGAGCCCGTCGATCGAGATGAACCCTTCGATATCGCTGTGGTCGCGGAACAGCGCCTTGACGCCACGCAGATTGCCCAGTTCCTCCTCGCCGACGGTGCCGACGAACAGTATGTCGCCCACCGTCTTGAGTTCGTTAGCGTTCATGGCCTGGATCAGGGACAGCAGCGCCGCCAGGCCACGCGAGTCGTCACCGATGCCGGGCGCGAGAATGACGCCGTCCTTCTCTTTCACGGTGACGTCGGTGCCTTCGGGAAACACCGTGTCGAGATGCGCCGAGACCACAAGTTTTGGGCCGCCGCCGCTGCCCTTGCGCAACCCGATCACATTGCCTTCCGCGTCGATCGAGGCGTCCTTGAAGCCGAGTTCGACAAACCGTTTCAGGTAATATTCCGCCCTGGCTTTCTCCTTGAATGGCGGCGCCGGGATTTCGGTGATGCGCTTCTGCTCGGCAAGGGCGCGGCCGTCATCTGCCCTGATGTCGTCGAGCGTCTTGATGACTTTGGGATGTGCGAGGATCGCGGTGTAGGCCGATTCGACAGCAGGAGCAGCTTGAGCGCGCGCGTCTTGCGTTGTCGCAGCGCTCAACAGCAGAACAGCGGCAATGAGGCCGTATTGCATGGGCCCGTTCGTCATCCTGCCCTCCGCTCCGAATGGACTCGTGGAGAGTTCCCTCACCCGCCTCGCATCTTTCGATGCGAGGCGACCTCTCCCCTGCGGGGAGAGGTGAACTACATCTGTACCTCGATCAGCCGCGGCCCCGGCTCGGCGACGCCTTCCGCCAGCGCCTTGACGAAATCGTCGACATTGGAAACGGCGCGGCCCGGCACGCCCATGCCCTTGGCGAGCGATACAAAGTCCAGCGTGGGGCGGTCGATTTTCAGCATGTCGAGCGCGCGCTGCCCGGGTTCTCCGGCGCCCACGCCGTCGAATTCGCCACGCAAAATCTGGTAGATGCGGTTGGCGAACACGATGGTCAGCACGTTGAGGCCTTCGCGCGCCTGCGTCCACAGCGATTGCAGCGTGTACATCGCGCTGCCGTCGCCCACCATGCAGATCACCTTGCGGTCGGGACAGGCCACCGCGGCGCCGGTTGCGACCGGCGTCGAAAAGCCGATCGAGCCGCCCATGTTCTGCAGCCAGTCATGCGGAGCGGCCGCCGCGGTCGGCGGGAAGAAGCCGCGGCCGGTGGTGACGGATTCATCGACCACGATGGCGTTTTCGGGGATCGCCATCGCAATTGCCTGCGCGATCGAGGCGTGGGTCAGCGGCCCGGTCGGTTTTGCCAGTTCGACCATCTGCTGCGGCTTTGCATCGCCCGGCTTGGCGCCGAGCGCGCCCGCCAGCGCCTCCAGCGCTGCCACGGAATTTTCACCGCCGGAGGTCATGCGATGAACCTCGCAGCCTTCGGGCTTGAGCAGGCTCGGCTTGTTCGGATAGGCGAAGAACGCCACGGGGTCGTTGGCCTCGACCAGAATGATATGCTTGAAATCCTTCAGGATCGGCAGCGCCTGCTCGATCACATAGGGAATCCGGTCAATCGCGAAGCGGCCGCGGCCGCGGGCCATGCGCGGATTGTAGGTCTGCCCCATCACCTTGCAGCCGGTCTTGCCGGCGATCTGCGCGGCCAATGCCAGCCCGTGTTCGGTAAGCGCGCCGCCGGTGAGCAGCAACAGGGTCTGCTCGCCCCCGCGCAGCACCTTTGCCGCGGTTTCAACCGCCTGCGGCGAATAGCTCACGCGCTGGGAGTCCGCAGCGACGTCGGCGATGCCGTCGGCCTCGTTCCAGGCGGTATCGGCGGGCAGGATCAGCGTCGCGATCTGCGGTGGTGAACTCTTGGCCGCGGCGATGGCGGCGGCGCCGTCGCCTGATACCGATTTTGCGTCCGGCGAGGTGCGGACCCAGGCCGACATCGGCCGGGCAAGGCCTTCGATATCGGACGTCAGCGGCGCGTTGTAGCCGATGTGGTAGACCGCGTGCTGGCCGACGATGTTGACAATGCCGGAATTCGCCTTCTTGGCGTTGTGCAGGTTGGCAAGGCCGTTGGCGAGGCCGGGGCCGAGATGCAGCAGCGTCGATGCCGGCGTGCCCTTCATGCGGTAATAGCCATCGGCCGCGCCCGTCACCACGCCTTCGAACAGGCCGAGCACGCAGCGCATGCCCTCGACGCGGTCCAGCGCTGCGACAAAATGCATCTCCGAGGTGCCGGGATTGGCAAAGCAGACGTCCACCCCGCCCTTGACCAAGGTCCGCACCAGACTTTCCGCACCATTCATCGTTCCGCTCCCGTTCGCGACGTTTTTTTAATCTCGTTTAAGAGATCAACCATTGTTCACGCATTTGGTCAAAGGGGCGCGGCGCATTGCTGGCATCGTTCCAAAGCGGGCTTTTTGGCAACGGTAGCATTGGAAATTAACCGCTCACGCGGCCGTGGCTTGCGAAATCGTGCGAATTATGGCCTCTCTCGCACGAAATCGTTGTTTTGCGAGGAACATGATGACCCGCGTTTTTGCTTTTTTGGTTGCAGCGGCGGCTCTGCTGGCCGGCAACAGCGCCGCCATGGCTCAGTTCGACATGCGCGACATCATGGGCGGCGGCCCCAATTTCCGGGGCGGCGGCTCAAGTCCGATCCCGCGCACCACCGTGAGCTATGCCAGCAACTATTCGCCCGGCACCGTCGTCGTGAACACGACAGAACGGCGGCTGTATCTGGTGCTCCCGGGCGGCCAGGCCCTGCGCTATGGCATCGGCGTCGGCCGTGACGGTTTCCGCTGGGGCGGCGTCCACCGCATCTCCGCCAAGAAGGAATGGCCCGCCTGGACCCCGCCGTCGCAAATGCTGCGCCGACGCCCGGATCTGCCACGGCACATGGTTGGCGGCGTCGACAATCCGCTCGGTGCGCGCGCGATGTATCTCGGCTCGACGCTTTATCGCATTCACGGCTCGAACGAGCCGGAAACCATCGGACAGGCGGTTTCCTCGGGCTGCTTCCGCATGACCAATGACGATGTGACCGACCTCTACAGCCGCGTCTCCGTCGGCACCACTGTGATCGTGAAAAACTGATTTGAAGCGGCTCCGCCTTACCTCTCCCCGCGGGGGAGAGGTCGAAACCGGAGCCACCGGGTCGGCGCGAAGCGCCGCCCGATGATAAACTCCGTGCAGGCTTCGGGTGATGGGTCTCTCCACACATTCGGACCCGCGGATAGCCCCTCACCCGGATCGCATCTGGCGATGCGATCCGACCTCTCCCTCCGGGGAGAGGTGACCTGAGCTACCCGATGCGCGCAACACGACTTCGGCTGGTTCTGCAACTCGGCTTCGGCTTGAGCGGGTTCGTGCTGGACGGCTTTGCCTTGCAGCACACCGCTGCCGCAGAGATTCCCGGCGTCGCATCGCGCCAGCGCACCGAAAAAAAATCCTTCACCGACAGCGAGATCGTCGACGGCTTCCTCAAGACCGCGTTCGGCGCCGAATACCACCTCGCAGGAAGGGTCGACCGCATCCGCAAATACGATGCGCCGGTGCGGGTGTTCGCCGACGGCGTCCGCCGCAGCAATCGCAAGGCGCAGCTCGCCAAAGTCGTCGCCGACATCGCAACCCGCGTCCGCCATCTCGATATCGCCATGGCCGATAGCAGCGACGACGCCAATGTCGTCGTCAAGCTGGTGCGCGACCGCGATCTGTTTCGCACCATCTCGACCTTCTACGGCGCCGACCGCGCGCGCGCGATTCGCAGCAACCTCGATCCGCAATGCCTGTCCGGCTTCCGCAAGAACGAGAAATACGAGATCGAGCATTCCGACGTCATTCTCACCGTCGACAACGGCGATTTTATCTTTCTCGACTGCGCCTATGAAGAACTGCTGCAGTCGCTGGGGCCGATCAACGACACCAGCTCCGTCCCCTGGACCATGTTCAACGACAGCGTCCAGATGGGATTTTTCGGCGTCTACGATCAGTACATCATGAACATCCTGTACGACCCGCGCATCAAGGCCGGCATGACGATTGCGGAGGTCCGGGCGGTGTTGCCGCAGGTGCTCGCGGATGTGCGGCCGTGGGTGGCGAAAGTGAACGGGCTGCCGCCGGAGTAATCGTGTCCCGGGCGCGATGCAGCGCGTAGCTCTTGCGAAGCGCTGCTTCGCAGAACCGGGACCGTACCAAACGCCGGGGTTCGTAATGGCCCCGGCTCTGCAGCGCACCACGCCGCGTAGAGCGGCGCGCTGCGCTGCGTCCGGGGCACGCACCATCCCTACGCCGACTTGTCGAACAGCTCGCGCCCGATCAGCATGCGGCGGATTTCGCTGGTACCGGCGCCGATCTCGTACAGCTTTGCGTCGCGCAGCAGCCGTCCCGTCGGATAGTCGTTGATATAGCCGTTGCCGCCGAGCAACTGGATTGCGTCGAGCGCGCATTGTGTCGCTTTTTCCGACGCATAGAGGATGGCGCCTGCGGCGTCCTCGCGCGTGGTCTCGCCGCGGTCGCAAGCCTTGGCCACCGCATAGACATAGGCCCGCGAGGCATTCATCGTCGTATAGAGGTCGGCGATCTTGCCCTGCACCAGTTGGAAACTGCCGATCGGCTGGCCGAATTGCTTGCGCTCGTGCACATACGGCATCACCACGTCGAGGCAGGCCTGCATGATGCCGAGCGGACCCGCGGCGAGCACCGCGCGCTCGTAATCGAGACCCGACATCAGCACGTTGACGCCGCGGCCGACCTCGCCGAGCACGTTCTCCTCCGGCACCTCACAGTCCTCGAACACCAGTTCGCCGGTGTCGGAGCCGCGCATGCCGAGCTTGTCGAGCTTTTGCGCGGTGGAAAATCCTTTCATGCCTTTCTCGATGACAAAGGCCGTGATGCCGCGCGGCCCCGCCGATGGATCAGTCTTGGCATAGACCACCAGGGTCTCCGCTACGGGTCCGTTGGTGATCCACATCTTGCTGCCGTTGATGACATAGCGGTCGCCCTTCTTGTCGGCGCGGGTCGACATCGACACCACGTCGGAGCCGGCCGAGGGCTCCGACATCGCCAGCGCGCCGACATGCTCGCCCGAAATCAGCTTCGGCAGATATTTGCGCTTCTGCGCGTCGCTGCCGTTACGCCGGAGCTGATTGACGCAAAGATTGGAATGCGCGCCGTAGGACAGGCCCACCGCCGCCGACGCCCGCGAGATTTCCTCCATGGCGATGCAGTGCTCGAGATATCCCAGCCCCGAACCGCCATATTCTTCCTCCACGGTAATTCCGTGCAGACCGAGCTCGCCGAGCTTCGGCCATAGATCGCGCGGGAACATATTGGTCTTGTCGATTTCGGCGGCGCGCGGCGCGATCTCATGGGTCGAAAAGTCGCGGACCGTTTCGCGAATGGCGTCCGCGGTCTCGCCGAGATCGAAATTGAATATCCGTTGCGCGTTGGGAATCATCGTGGGTTTGCCTCCGGTCAGACGGCGCGGGTCACGCGCAAAGCCCTGTTCTTTGGCGATAACCATGTCATGGCCGGACCGTGCTGAGAAGAGCACTTCGACAGCCGGCGGTTGTGCCAAACGCCGTGAACATGACCTAAGTTCGAGAATCGATCGCCTCCGTCGCGGCCGAAATTACGCCAACTCGCTTGCTCTTGTCGCCGCAACGGGATGTAATTCCCGCCGGCACGGCTACCGTCCGAACCCAGCCGCGGATGGGACGATCTGGGAAATATCAGATGCACGGAGCGATCGATCGCGCCGAGAATGCCCATCAAAGGGCCGCGCGGGATAGAGCCTGGTCGATCCCGCTCGAGCAGTTCGATCCCGGCGATCCCGAGCTGTTCCGCAGCGATACCTTCTGGCCGTATTTCGAGCGGCTGCGCAAGCAAGAGCCGATCCACCATTGCAGGGACAGCGTGTTCGGACCGTATTGTTCGGTGACAAAATACAACGACATCATGAGCGTCGAGACCAATCATCATGTCTATTCATCGGCGGCGGTTTTCGGCGGTATCACGATCCGCGACGCCGACGTCGATTTCCGTCGCCCGAGTTTCATTGCAATGGACCCGCCGACCCATAGCGCCCAGCGCAAGACGGTCGCACCGATGTTCACGCCGACCCATCTCGATCAGCTCACCTCCATCATCCGCGAACGCGCCGGACAGGTTCTGGATCGCTTGCCGCGCAACGAAACCTTCGACTGGGTCGACCGGGTTTCGATCGAACTGACCACGCAGATGCTGGCGACGCTGTTCGACTTTCCCTGGCAGGAGCGGCGCAAGCTGACATACTGGTCGGATCTGGCGACGAGCTTGCCGCCGACACCGGAAGCGGAACTGAAACGCCAGGCCGAACTGATCGAATGCGGCGATTATTTCGCCGGGCTTTGGAATGAGCGGCTGAACGCGCCGCCCAAAAGCGATCTGCTGTCGATGATGGCGCATAGCGACGCCACCCGTCATCTCGATTCGCATAATTTCCTCGGCAACATCATCCTGCTGATCGTCGGCGGCAATGACACCACGCGCAATTCGCTGTCCGGCGGCGTGCTCGCGCTCAACCAGTTTCCCGGCGAGTACCGGAAACTACGCGACAATCCGGCACTGATCGACAGCATGGTGCCGGAAATCATCCGCTGGCAGACGCCGCTGGCGCATATGCGCCGGACTGCGCTGCAGGATGCGGAACTCGGCGGCAAGCAGATCAAGCAAGGCGACAAGGTGGTGATGTGGTACGTCTCGGGCAATCGTGACGAAGACGTGATCGAAAATCCCGATGTCTTCATCATTGACCGGGCGCGGCCGCGCCAACATCTCTCATTCGGCTTCGGTATCCACCGCTGCGTGGGAATCAGGCTCGCCGAGCTTCAATTGAAGATCGTCTGGGAAGAAATCATGAAGCGCTTCGATCATATTGAGGTGGTCGGGGAACCCAAGCGGGTGTATTCCAGCTTTGTCAAAGGCTATGAGACGCTGCCGGTCCGTATCGCCGGCTAGGCCACGATGGCCAAACTTTGGGATTGACGAATTATGAATATCCAGACCGCCATCAGGTCAGACAAGCAGGAGCGCCAGCGCGCCGCGCGCGAGGAAGCCTACGCGATGCCGCTGAAGGACTTTCATCCCGGCGCGCCAAAACTGTTCCAGAACGATACGCTATGGCCGTATTTCGAGCGGCTGCGCAAGGAAGAGCCGGTGCACTATTGCACCAACGCGCCGATCGAGCCCTATTGGTCGGTCACCAAATACAACGACATCATGCATGTCGACACCAACCACGGCGTCTATTCCTCCGACGTGAGGAATGGCGGCATCTCGATTCGCGACGTGCCGGTCGGCTACGACTGGCCGAGCTTTATCGCGATGGACCAGCCCAAGCACGGCCCCCAGCGCAAGACCGTGTCGCCGATGTTCACGCCGACGCATCTCGACGAACTGGCGGTCCTGATCCGCCAGCGCGCGGCCAAGGTGCTGGACGCGCTGCCGCGCAACGAAACCTTCAACTTCGTCGAGCGCGTCTCGATCGAACTGACCACGCAGATGCTGGCGACGCTGTTCGATTTCCCGTGGGAAGAGCGCCGCAAGCTGACGCGCTGGTCGGATGTATCGACGGCGCTGCCGAAGAGCGGCGTGGTTTCGTCGCCGGAAGAACGCCGGCGCGAGATGGACGAATGCGCCGCGTATTTCACCAAGCTCTGGAACGAGCGCGTCAATTCCGAGCCGCGCAACGATCTGCTGTCGATGATGGCGCACAGCGACGCCACCCGCTACATGGATGGCGATAATCTGATGGGTAACCTGATCCTGCTGATCGTCGGCGGCAACGACACCACGCGCAACACCATGACCGGCTCGGTGCTGGCGCTGAACGAGAATCCCGACCAATACGAGAAGCTGCGTGAAAATCCTGATCTGATCGACACCATGGTGCCCGAAGTTATTCGCTGGCAGACGCCGCTGGCGCATATGCGGCGCACCGCGTTTGAGGACACCGAGCTCGGCGGCAAGACCATCAAGAAGGGCGACCGCGTGGTGATGTGGTACGTCTCCGGCAACCGCGACGAGGAAGTCATCGAGAACCCCGACCACTTCATCATTGACCGCCCCCGGCCGCGCACGCATCTGTCGTTCGGCTTCGGCATCCACCGCTGCGTCGGCATGCGGCTGGCCGAGCTTCAGTTGAAGATCGTGTGGCAGGAGATGCTGAAACGCTTCGACCATATCGAGGTGGTCGGCGAGCCCAAGCGCGTTTACTCCAGCTTTGTGAAGGGCTACGAAGAACTCCCCGTCCGAATCCCAGCGTAGATTTCGTCCCATTGGAACCAAAGCAGACAAATTCGCCGAGGCTTGCCGAAACCATCAACGCGAAGGGTTTTAGCCACGCTGCCGGTTTCCGCATCGTCGCCGTCGAACCGGGCCACGCCGAGGTCGTTTTGGCGCGCCGCGACGATCTGGTGCAGTTTTTTGGCCATTTCCATGGCGGCGTGATCACCGCGCTGGCCGATCAGGCCGCGGGCATCGCGGTCACTTCCGGATTGCCCAAGGGCCGGATCGGGGTCACCGTGGAATTGAAGATCAACTTCCTCGAGCCCGCCGATGGCAGCGAGCTTGTGGCCCGGGCCAAAACCCTGAAAATGTCAGGATCGATCGGCGTTGCGATTGTGGAAGTTTTCACCAGGGACGAAAAATCCGAACGGCTCTGCGCCTTCTGTACCGCCACCATGCGCGCCCTCGATCTGCCAGCCGAGTTCAAATGACCGCGACCGAACCAGACGAATTCGCCGACATCCGCGATGCGGTGGCAAAACTCTGTGCGCAGTTTCCAGGCGAATACTGGCGCAAGCTCGACCGCGAGATGGCGTATCCCTCAGCGTTCGTCGATGCCTTGACCAAGGCCGGGTATCTCTCGGTGCTGATCCCGGAAGAATATGGCGGCGCCGGCCTAAAACTGTCCGCCGCCTGCGCGATCCTGGAAGAAATCCAGCGCGCCGGATGCAATGGCGGCGGCTGCCATGCGCAGATGTACACCATGGGCACGCTGCTTCGGCACGGCAGCGACGCGCAGAAAGCAAAGTGGCTGCCAAAAATCGCCAGCGGCGAATTGCGGCTGCAGGCGTTCGGCGTCACCGAGCCGACCAGCGGCACCGATACTTCGTCGCTGAAAACCTTTGCGAAGCGCGACGGCCATGACAGCTACATCGTCAACGGCCAGAAGATCTGGACCAGCCGCGCCGAACATTCCGACCTGATGATCCTGCTGGCGCGCACTACGCCGAAGGAGGAAGCCAAAAAGCGCACCGATGGATTGTCGGTGTTCATCGTTGACATGAAGGCGGCGAAGGGTAACGGACTTTCGATCCAGCCGATCCGCACCATGATGAACCACGCGACCACCGAGGTGTTCTTCACCGATTTGCGCGTGCCGGCGGAAAACCTGATCGGCGAGGAAGGGCGGGGATTTCGCTATATCCTCTCGGGCATGAATGCCGAGCGCATCCTGATCGCGGCCGAATGCGTTGGAGATGCCAAATGGTTCATCGCCAAGGCCTCTACCTATGCCAGGGAGCGCGTGGTGTTCGGCCGGCCGATCGGCCAGAACCAGGGGGTGCAGTTTCCCATCGCAAAAGCCTACGCCGCGATGCGCGCCGCCGAACTGATGGTCGGGGAAGCCACCCGCAAATACGAAGCCGGTCAGGATTGCGGCGCCGAGGCCAACATGGCCAAGATGCTTGCGGCCGACGCGTCCTGGGAGGCCGCCAACGCCTGCGTGCAGACCCATGGCGGCTTCGGCTTCGCCGAGGAATACGACGTTGAACGCAAGTTCCGCGAGACCCGGCTTTATCAGGTGGCGCCGATTTCGACCAATCTCGTCTTGTCTTATCTGGCCGAGCACGTGCTGGGCATGCCGCGGTCTTATTGAACAGCGTTGGAGAACTTTTTGCTGATGGCTGAAACCAACATTGCCGTCATCCTGAGGTGCTCGCCGTCTTCGGCGAGCCTCGAAGGGTCGCCACAAGCGCTTGCGGCCCATCCTTCGAGACGCCGCGCAAGTGCGCGGCTCCTCAGGATGACAGGCGCGAACTTTATAGCGGATTGATTGAGATGACCCTGCCGCTTGAGGGACTGACCGTCATTGCCGTCGAACAGGCGGTCGCTGCGCCCTTCTGCTCGTCGCGGCTGGCGGATGCCGGCGCGCATGTCATCAAGGTCGAGCGGCCCGAAGGCGATTTTGCCCGCGGTTATGACGCCGCGGCCAAGGGCCAGAGCAGCTATTTCGTCTGGCTCAACCGCGGCAAGGATTCGGTCGTCATCGATCTTGCGACCAAGGAAGGCCGCAAGACGCTTGAGGATTTGACCGCCAAAGCCGATGTGCTGCTGCAAAACCTGAAACCGGGCTCGATGGACAAGCTCGGTTTTTCGCTTGATCGCCTGCGCAAGGATTATCCGGCGCTGATCTGCTGCACCATCTCGGGCTATGGCGACGACGGGCCCTACGCGCATCGCAAGGCCTACGATCTGCTGATCCAGGCCGAGAGCGGCCTCGCCTCGATCACCGGTGGGCCTGACGGTCCCTCGCGCGTTGGCCTTTCCATCGTCGACATCGCCACCGGCGCCACCGCGCATGCGTCCATTCTAGAAGCGCTGATCGCACGTGGACGGACTGGCAAGGGCGCGGACATCCGGATCTCGATGTTCGATGTGATGGCCGACTGGCTGACGGTGCCGCTGCTCAACGCCGAAGCCGGCAACCCGCCGCAGCGCATGGGCCTGGCGCATCCCTCGATTGCGCCCTACGGCGTGTTCACCTCCAAGGACGGCAAGGGCATCCTGATTTCGATCCAGAGCGAGCGCGAATGGAAGAAGCTGTGCGCCGAAGTGCTCGGGCAACCCGACCTGCCCGGCGATCCGCGGCTTGCCAATATGGTGGAGCGCGTACGTAACCGCGCGCTGACTGACAAGACCGTCGGCGACAGTTTTGCGGCGCTGACGCGCGATGAGCTGCTGAAGCGATTATCCGACGCCGACATCGCTTTTGCCGAGGTCAACACCATGGCCGATCTCGCGGTGCATCCGCATTTGCGCCGCATCGAGGTCGATACGCCGAACGGGCCGGTTGCGTATCCCGCGCCTGCCGCGATCGTGATCGATCAGGTCAGGCACTATGGCGCCGTGCCGGCGATCGGCGGCCGCCGCGACGCCAAATCCATTCGCGCCGGGACAAAATCGCCATGACCACCACTACCGCCACTGCCCCCTCCACCCTCGACCTCGATCATTTGCGGCAATGGATCGGCCGCACCGAAGAGAAAACCGATGTCGTCACCGCGCATCTGGTGCGGGCCTTGCGCGCGACCTTGTTCATGGAGATCCGCGAGCCGAAGCCGGGCGACTCGGCACCCTTCACCGCGCATTGGTGCCTGGCGCAGCCGGTCTATCCGATGTCGCAGCTCGGCCCGGACGGCCACCCGACCCGCGGCGGCTTCCTGCCGCCGGTGCCGCTGCCGCGCCGGATGTGGGCCGGCGGCGAACTGGAATTTTTCGACAGCTTGCGGGTCGGCGACGAGATGAAACGCAGCTCGCGCATCTCGGACGTGACCATGAAGGCCGGCAGCACCGGCGTGCTGTGCTTCGTGTCCGTGCAGCACGAGGTTACCACGCCGCGAGGCCTCGCGATCCGCGAGCGGCAGGACATCGTCTATCGCGACGTTTCATCGAGCGCGCCAGCGGCCCCCGCGAAACCCGCGTCACCGCCGCCCGCGGCAAAACACCGCGAAAGCCATATGGCCGACGAGGTGCTGCTGTTCCGCTATTCGGCGCTGACCTTCAACGGCCACCGCATCCATTACGACCGCGACTATGTGACCAAGGTCGAGGGCTATCCCGGCCTGATCTTTCACGGCCCGATGCAGGCGGCGTTTCTGGTGGAATTCGCGGCAAAACTGCACGCCGGCAGCGCGCCGAAGAAATTCATCTATCGCGGGGTGCAGCCGCTGTTCGCGGGCTCGGAGTTCAGCGTCAACGCCAGTGAAATCGCAGGTGGCATGGAGCTGTGGACGGCGAATGCGCAGGGAATGCCGACCATGAAGGGCACCGCGGCGTGGTGAGGGGTTTCTCTCCGTCATTGCAAGGAGCCAAGCGACGAAGCAATCCAGGCTTTCTCCCTGGCTTCTGGATTGCTTCGCTTCGCTCGCAATGACGGCTTTAAGTCTTATTCCATCAACTATTTTTAGGGAAATCCGCGTTGCCCCGCAAACTACCAAAAAGCAGCGGCACATCCGTCAGCGTCAAGGACGCCACGCTCGATCTGCTGCGCGCATTCGGTATCAAAAAAGTGTTCGGCAATCCCGGCTCCACCGAACTGCCGTTCCTGAGCGACTGGCCAGGCGATATCGACTACGTGCTCGGCTTGCAGGAAGCCAGCGTGATCGGCATGGCCGATGGTTACGCCCAGGCCACCCGCAATGCCGGCTTCGTCAACCTGCATTCGGCCGCCGGTCTCGGCAACGCGCTCGGCAATATTTTCACCGCGCACCGCAACCAGACGCCGCTGGTGATCACCGCCGGCCAGCAGGCGCGCAGCATCCTGCCGCTGGAACCGTTTCTGTATGCTGAACGCGCCTCCGAATTCCCGCGGCCCTACGTCAAATTCAGCGTCGAGCCGGCGCGCGCCGAAGACGTGCCGGCGGCGATCGCGCGCGCGTATTACGTGGCGATGCAGCCGCCGTGCGGGCCGGCCTTCGTGTCGGTGCCGATCGACGACTGGACCCATCAAACCCAGCCGGTGCAAGCGCGCAGCGTCAGCCGTGAGCTCGGCCCTGATCCGGACGTGATGCGGGTGCTGGCCGCCGCGGTCGCCAAAAGCAGGCGTCCTGCTTTGGTGGTCGGCCCCGGCGTCGATCGCGCGCAGGCGGTCGATCTGATGGTGCGGGTTGCGGAGAAGGCAAAAGCCGCGGTCTGGGTCAGCCCGTTTTCGTCGCGCTGCAGTTTTCCGGAGCGGCATCCGCAATTTGCGGGCTTCCTGCATGCCTCACCGGCACAATTATCCGACGCGTTGCGCGAATATGATCTGGTCGTGGTGATTGGTGCGCCAGTATTCACGTTTCACGTCGAGGGCCACGCACCAATCTTCGAAGGCGCCATCCCGATCTTCCAGATCACCGACGATCCGGCCGCCGCCGCGGTCACTCCGTCGGGCGCCAGCATCATCGCCACCATGACGCCGGCCCTGACCATGCTGTGCGCGCTGTTGCCCGAGACCAAACGCGACGTCTTCAAAGGCCGCACGTTACCGCCACCGCCCAAAGCCGCCGATCCGATCCCGGTGGATTTCCTGATGCACACGCTGTCGACGCTGATGCCGGACGACGCCGCGCTGGTCGAGGAAGCTCCGTCGCATCGCCCGCTGATGAACCGGTTTCTTCCAATGCGCGGCCAGGACAGTTTTATCACCATGGCCAGCGGCGGATTAGGCTATGGGTTGCCAGCGTCGGTCGGCGTGGCGCTGGGCCGTCCTGAGATTCGGACGGCCTGCCTGATCGGCGACGGCTCGGCGATGTATTCGATCCAGGCGCTGTGGACCGCGGCGCAGCGCAAGCTGCCGCTGACGGTGGTGGTGATCAACAACGCCGGCTACGGCGCGATGCGCTCATTCAGCCAGGTGATGCAGGTGCGCAACGTGCCCGGCCTCGACCTGCCCGGCATCGATTTCGTGCGGATCGCGCAAGGAATGGGTTGCGACGCGGTGCGGGTCAGCAAGGCGTCCGAACTTGCGCCGGCGCTCGCGCGCGGGCTCGCGCATGACGGCGTCAGCCTGATCGAGGTGATGGTGGAGTCCGCGGTGCCGCTGCTTTACGGGCGGAAGGACTGACCTCATCCTGAGAGCCTGATCCAAAAATGTATCCGAGTCATTTCAACTACTTAGGAACGACGGTGTTGCGGGGATCTGACCTCAGGCAAATCTGCAGTTATTGCGATGCTCCAACGGGTTTCAACAAGTCGCATCTGAAAGTG
>NZ_DASYMN010000240.1:0-17529 GCF_036009065.1 Bradyrhizobium sp.
TGGTGCGCTCGGAGGGACTCGAACCCCCACGATTTTACTCACTGCCACCTCAAGGCAGCGCGTCTACCAATTCCGCCACGAGCGCAAGGATCGATGGATGGGTCGGGCTTGCGCCCGGCCGGATCGACGGCGCCGATGTAACAAATCGGGGATGGAGGGACAAGGCCCAGCGGCGGCCCTGCCGACTACCTTGCGCCCGGCGTCCGGGGCAGCATTTGCTTGACTTCGACCGCGATCCGGTTGCGGTCCACCAACACCACGCCGCTGGCGATGGGCAGGTTGTTGGCCAGCACCTTGACCTCGTCCTGCTCGGTGGCGTCCAGTTCGATGATGGCGCCGCGGCTGAGCCGCATTACCTGATGAATGGGCATCGAGGTGGTCCCGAGCACCACCATGAGATCGACCGAAACTTTATCGAGGGTTGGCACTTCTGAACCACCACGCTGCAACGACACGCACAAATGCGGAAAATTGCCAGGTTCCAGATCACCACGTTATGGTTAGCCAATGGTTAATGACCGCCAAAGCCTAGATTTGACGACGTTTGCCCGGCCCGCCGGCGGCGCCGCGGTCGAGTGGCGGGTTTCAACCGCGCCGGTGCCCTATCCCGAGGCGGTGGCCGCGATGGAAGCGCGCGCGGCGGCGATCGCGAACCGCGAAGCGCCGGAGCTGGTCTGGCTGCTGGAACACCCCCCACTCTACACGTCCGGCACCAGCGGCAAGGACGCCGACCTGCTCGACGCCCGGTTTCCGCTGTTTTCGGCCGGCCGGGGCGGACAGTTGACCTATCACGGCCCAGGCCAGCGGGTCGCCTATGTGATGTTGGACCTGAAGCGGCGGCAGCCGGACGTGCGGGCCTATGTGGCCGGTCTCGAGGAGTGGATCATCCGGGCGCTTGCCGCCTTCAATGTGCCGGGCGAGCGGCGCGAGGATCGCGTCGGGGTCTGGGTCGCGCGGCCGGACAAGGGACCTGGGCGCGAGGACAAGATCGCCGCCATCGGCGTGCGGTTGCGGCGCTGGGTGTCGCTCCACGGCATCTCAATCAACGTCGCGCCGAACCTGGAGCACTTTTGCTCGATCGTGCCGTGTGGCGTAGCCGACCCGCGCTACGGCGTCACCAGCCTGGCCGATCTCGGGCTTGCCGTGACCATGGATGATGTCGATATCGCGCTCCGGCAGGCATTCGCGAAGGTGTTCGGCGCTTTGAGCGCGCGCCTGCCGGAAGTACAGCCTGACTGAAGCTCAGGGCCCCTTTCACAAAATGGCCTCGAAGGCACTTCGCAAGGTTTCATGGCGAAACACGAAGCCGGTGCTCAACGCCTTGTTCGGGATGACGCGCTGTCCTCCGAGCAGAAGCTCGTCGGCGAAATCGCCGGCCACACGATGGAGCAGCGCCGCCGGAATGCGAAAGACCGCGGGCCGCTGCAGCCGCCGGCCGAGCTCTTCGGTGAATTTCCTGTTCGTAACCGGTATCGGCGCCGTCGCATTGATCGGCCCCGAGAGATCCGGCTTTGCCAGCGCATGCGCGATCAGGCGAACGAGGTCGTCGCGTTCGATCCAGGACATCCACTGCTTGCCTGATCCGATCGGACCGCCAAGACCGAACTCGAACGGCGTGAGCATTCGCGTCAGCAATCCGCCTTCGGTCCCGATCACCAGACCGATCCGCAGGTAGACGACCCTGACGCCGTATTCCGCGGCCCGGCTCGCCGCCTGCTCCCAGGCGGCGCACAGTTCATGGCTGAAACAGCCGTGCGATTTTGCGGACTCCGTCAATGGCTGATCCTGCCAAAGACCATACCAGCCGATTGCCGAACCATTGACCAGCACGGCAGGCCGGCGTTCAAGGCGTGCAATCAACCCGACGACGTCGTCGGTCATGCCGATCCGGGAATCGAGAATCTTTCGGCGTTTTTCCTCGGTCCACAACCCGTTGCCGATCGGCTCACCTGCAAGATTGATGATGGCATCGATCTTCGCATCGGCAGGCAACTGATCGAGGCTGGTAACCAGGCTAATCGGCGGCACCAGACTATCCGCCTTGGCTGGATTTCGGATAAGCGCGATGACCTGATGACCGGCGTCGGCGAGACTCGCAACAAGCCGGCTGCCGATGAAACCGGTCGCCCCTGTGACCAGGATCGTCTGTCGTTCCGATAAATCTTTCATGAGGCCGCTCGCAGATGCCTTGCCTAACCGCGCGAGGCGTTTGGATGCTGCGAAATCGCGCACGCCGCCAAATCCCGCTCCAACGGCGGCCACCGCCGCAAGGATGCTCCAGAAACCATGAAATGCCGGTTGGATGCCGGTGGGCTGGCCAGCCCATCCGACCAGAATCGGCAGCAGCAGAACGAGGATGGCGCCGTAATTCAGCGCCAGCAGCGTGTGGTTGATCCGCTCGCTCGCCGGAAGCTTCCGGCTGATATCCTCTTCGACGAAATCCATCAGCGTGACGATGACTTCCACGACAAGAACCGCAATCACGATCATCGCCCAAAAGCCGTGGACTTCCGACCAGCCGAGCGTCAGGAACAGCAGGGCGTAGAGCATATTGCGGATGCTGTGGAGCCGAAGCTCATGACGCTGCGAAGGCCGCCACGCCAGGCGCTCGGTCATCTCATGATGGTAAAACGTATCGAACGCGCCCATCACGATCTGAATGGCGATCAAGCTCCACAGCAGCGATGAGATCATGGCGTCGCCTCCCTGAAGACGGCCGACTGGCGAACAAGCATGCCAAAGCGGGGATGGACGATCTCCAGCGTGAACTGAAATTCTCCACCGCCGAGGTCGGTGTGAGTCACCGTCAAGGCGCCGGGCGTGAGGAACGCCGGCAACCAGAACTTCAGACGCCCGGCCTGCACAAAATATCCGGCGCCGCGAAACAGCAGGGCCTGTCCATCGACAACAATCCGTAGCGCCATGCCGATGCCAAAGCCGAGATATTCCTCAAGGCCGGTGGGTCCGGCGAAACGCTTCGATGAGTGAATGACCTGCGGAAACCCGTTGCGGCGCGCGTAAATCCGCGTCCAGATCTGGCCGCTTGTCGCGGCATCTTCAGTCACCGTTACGATGCTTGGGACATGCGCATCGGTGCTGATCGGAAGCGGCCCGCCGATCAGTCGCGCAATCTGCGCAAGCCACCAGCCGATCCGGCTAAAGCCGATCTCGATGACCTCGCCGACGTAAACGGCGGTGCGGCCGTCCGCAAGGCGCTTGGAAAACCGTTGCCGGGTAGCCGGCGGCAAGCGTTTCCAGTCGTCGTCGGGGAGCAAACTGCGAAAGCGAAGGTCGTGGAGGGCTGCATCGCGACCCTGCCCGGGGTCGGGATAAATGAGAGGCTTCGATATCCTGCTTCGCAAAGCCATCCTCCGCTCCAGCAACCCGACGCCCTATCTGGATTTCCCCCCGGGCAGGAAACTGACGATCTTTTCGCCCAGTCTCATCAAGGCAACCAGCCTGGGCCTCGGGACGGTCAGCATCTGCGCGTACCAGCGATCGACCAGTTCGGTGAAAGCCAGCATTTCCTTCAGCCGTTTGCTCGCAACCGAACTGATCGTCGGATCGTCGGCGGCATCGATGACGCAGGCACGCAAGGCCTCCACGGCCGGGTCGATCTCCCGCACCTTGCGGCCGGCGGCAATTCGGGCAGCCACCTCCCAGATATCCGTCTCCGCTTCATAGTGATCGCGGCGGTCTCCCATGATCGGGACGCGCCGGATCAAATTCCAGGACAGAAGCTCCCGGATGGAGTTGGAAACGTTGGATCGCGCCATGCCCAGCGTGTCCGCGATGTCGTCGGCCGTCATCGGTGCTTCGGACAGATAGAGCAGACCGTGAATCTGGCTCACCGAGCGATTGACGCCCCACTCGTCGCCCATGTCGCCCCAATGCAGGACAAACCGCTCGACGGCGGCCGGCAATTTCTTTTTGACTGTTGTTTCTGTCACGACAGAAATATCTGACGATAATAGCCGAATGTCAAGCCATGATTTTCGAATCGCAGCGTGATGTCGTCAGACCGTCGGCAGTTCCGAAAACCGCTCATCCCGCCGGCGCAGGTCCAGCGCGTCCGGTTGGGCGGCGATCTCTTCGACTGCAACGACCCGTGCCGATGCCGGGCCGCGACGGCACAGCGCGATCATTTCGGCCACGGCTTGTTCGGGGCCGGCGAATACCGCCTCGACGCCGTCCCTGCCGCGATTGCGCACCCAGCCCTGCAGCCCGCGCGCGCTCGCCGTGCGTCTCGTCCAGTAGCGAAATCCGACGCCTTGAACGGTACCCCGGATCAGGACATGGCGGATGACATCGCTCATCTATCGCTTCAGTCCGAGAAAATCCGCGCCGCGCTGTTTTGCCGCGGGCTCGCGCGTGACGCGGCCCATCAGGTCCGATGACGCGAGGCCTTTCAACTCCTTCGGCGGCGTCCCGTCGCGCAACGCCTTCAGCGTTTCGTAGACGGCCTGGGTCGCCGCGGCGAACGGAGCGTGGCCCTGCAACGCGATCCGCACCCGCTGGCCGATCAGAAATTCCGCATCGTTCAGTTCGCCCTGGGGATTTCCGAGAACGATCGGCAGCGTCGTCGCGGCCGAAATTGTCTCAAGCTCCGCGCCGGTTTTCAAGCCGGTGAAGAACAGCGCGTCAACGCCCGCAGCTTCATAGGCCTTGGCGCGCGCAACGCAATCGTCAAGGCTCCCAGCCGAAGGACCGCCGCCTCGCGTTCCCGTGCGCCCCATCACCACCAGCGACGGATCGCCGCGCGCATCAAGCGCGGCCTTCATCTTGCCGACGCCCTCCTCGACCGGAATGAGTTGCGGCTCGCTGACACCATAGGCCTGCGGCAGCAGCGTGTCCTCGATGGTGAGGCCGGCGGCACCGGCCGCCTCCAGTTCCTGCACGGTACGGCGGACGTTCAATGCGTTGCCATAGCCGTGGTCGGCGTCAACGATCACCGGCAGCGATGAGGCGCGCGACATCCGCCGCATCTGTTCGGCCAATTCGGTCAACGTGATCAGCGTAACGTCGGGATCGCCGAGCACCGCCAGCGACGCCACCGAGCCGCCGAACATGCCGACCTCGAAGCCGAGGTCTTCGGCGATGCGCATCGAAATCGCGTCATAGACCGAACCCGGCCGGATGCATGTCGATCCCGAAAGAATCTTTCGCAGGGTGTCGCGGCGTTTGCGGAACGGCATCGTGGATCTCTCACGCGAATTCGAGGATCAGGGCGTCGACCGCCAGCGTCGCGCCGGCCGTGGCGTGAATTTTCTTTACCGTGCCGTCGCGCTCGGCGCGCAGCACGTTCTGCATCTTCATGGCCTCGACCACCGCCAGCGTTTCGCCGGCCTTGACCTCCTGCCCCTCGGTCACCGCGATCGAAACCACGAGGCCGGGCATCGGGCACAACAGCTTCTTGCCGGTGTCCGCCTTGGTACCCACCGGCATCAATTGCGCCGCCGCGGCCTCGCTCTCGGTGAAAACATTGACCGCGACCTCGAAGCCCTGATGCGCGAGGCGGATGCCGCTTGCGATCGGCCGCACCTGCATCGCGATCATGTGGCCATCGACAGTGCCCTGCCACACCGGATCGCCCGGTTTCCACGGCGAGACCAGTTGATGCGAAGCGCCCAGGCCGCCGTCGCTACCGACAAAACGAACCGCGATGCCCTCGCCTTCACGCGCAACCTCCAGCGCGATTTCGTTGCGCTCCAGCCATACCGCGCGGCGGCGTTCACGCTGCACCGGGCGGCCGATCATCTGGCCGGAGATCTGCCGCTTGCGTTCGCCGAGCACGTGATCGACGGCGGCTGCGACCGCCGCGAGCCGGCGCGCGATCTCGCCTTCCGGCTCGCGCACGGCAAAACCTTTCGGAAATTCCTCTGCGATGAAACCGGTGGAAAGATTGCCCTCGCGCCAGCGCGGATGATGCATCAGCGCCGACAGGAACGGAATGTTGTGGCGGATGCCCTCGATGTAGAACGAATCCAGCGCGGTCGCCTGCGCCTCGATGGCGGCGGCACGCGACGGCGCGTGAGTGACGAGCTTGGCGATCATCGGATCATAATAGATCGAGATTTCGCCGCCCTCCTGCACGCCGGTGTCGTTGCGCACGGTGATGCCGTCGATGCTGCTCTCGACCGGCGGCCGGTATTTTATCAGGCGCCCGATCGAGGGGAGGAAGTTGCGGAACGGATCTTCGGCATAGACCCGCGATTCGACCGCCCATCCCGTCAGCGTCACGTCGTTCTGCGCCAGCGCAAGTTTCTCTCCGGCAGCGACCCGGATCATCTGCTCAACGAGGTCGATCCCCGTGATCAATTCGGTGACGGGATGCTCGACCTGCAGCCGCGTGTTCATTTCGAGGAAAAAGAAGCTCTTGTCCTGACCGGCGACGAATTCGACGGTGCCGGCGGAATCGTAGTTTACCGCCCTGGCCAGTGCCACCGCCTGCTCGCCCATCTTGCGCCGTGTGGTTCCGTCCAATAACGGCGACGGCGCCTCCTCGATCACCTTCTGATTGCGGCGCTGGATCGAGCATTCGCGCTCGCCCAGATAGATCACGTTGCCGTGCTTGTCGCCGAGCACCTGGATCTCGATGTGGCGGGGATCGACGATGAACTTCTCGATGAAGACGCGATCGTCGCCGAACGACGATTTGGCTTCGGCCTTCGCCAGACCAAAACCTTCGGCCACTTCCGAGGTCGAATGGGCGATGCGCATGCCCTTGCCGCCGCCGCCGGCGGACGCCTTGATCATCACGGGATAGCCGATCTCGTCGGCGATCTTCACCGCGTGCTTCTCGTCCTCGATAACGCCGAGATGGCCGGGCACCGTCGAGACGTTGGCTTTCGCCGCAGCCTTCTTGGATTCGATCTTGTCGCCCATCGCAGCAATGGCGCCCGGATTGGGGCCGATGAAGACGATGCCGGCACCTTCAAGTGCAAGTGGAAAGGCTTCGCGTTCCGACAGGAACCCGTAGCCGGGATGCACCGCCTCGGTGCCGGTCTTGCGGCAGGCCTCGACGATCTTGTCAATCACCAGGTAGCTTTCCGCGGCGGCCGGCGGCCCGATCGGGACCGCGTCGTCCGCCATTTCGACATGGAGCGCGTCGCGGTCGGCTTCCGAGTAGACGGCGACAGTTTCGATCCCCATCCGGCGAGCAGTCTTGATGACCCGGCAGGCGATCTCGCCGCGATTGGCGATCAGAATTCGTTTGAACATGTGCTATTTTACTTGCAACCGAAGGGCGGGGTCCAGTTTCTGCGGCCGGGGTCGCAATCTGGCATGCGGGGGCGGATGTAACAATTCCGTCGTACAGAAAAACTAAAGAGAAGCAACGGCTGTTTGGGCCGGAATTTGCCTCGCAGGGGAGAGTTTGATGCGCCGCGCAATCGTGCTGCTATCCGTCGCTTTGACCGTCCTCTCCGCAGCAGGGGTGTCAGCGCAAAACGACACGCCCAGAAACCTCGTCCTGTTCGTGCCGGACGGACTGCGCGCACGCATTGTCACGCCGCAGACCGCGCCGGCAATGGCCGAGGTTCGCGACAGGGGCGTCAATTTCAGGAACCCACACTCGCTGTTTCCGACCTTCACCATGGCGAACGGCTCGGCCATGGCGACCGGCCATTATCTCGGCGATACCGGAACCTTCAGCAATACGATCTACACCGGCTATCCCGTCGCGCACGCCAATGGCACCGTGGTGCCTTTTCTCGAGGTCAACCCGGTCATGCTCGACGTGGATGAGCATTTCGGCGGCAATTACATGAATGAAGAAACCATCTTGAAAATGGCGCGGGACAAGGGCTACAGCACCGCGGCGATCGGCAAACACGGGCCCACCTTTCTTTTCGATCACACCGACAAGACCGGCGCCGACGGCCTGCATTCGGTCGTGGTCGACGACGCCACCGGCGGCAAGAATGGCGTTCCGCTGTCGCAGGAGATGCAGGCTGCGCTCACGAAAGCCGATCTCCCGCTCGCAACGCCGCCGCGCGGAGAAAACGGCAAGGCAGGGGACGCCAAGACGCCGGGCACCACGTCCGCCAACGTCGCGCAACAGGCTTACATGGCCGAGGTGGCCACCAAGGTGGTGCTGCCGATGTTCAAGGCCCGCAACAAGCCGTTCGTGCTGGTGTTCTGGTCGCGCGATCCCGACGGCAGCCAGCACAACACCGGCGACAGCCTCAACACGATCACGCCGGGCATCAACGGACCGACTTCGCTAGCCGGCATCAAGAATGCCGACAACAACCTGGCGCAGTTGCGCCGGGCGCTCGACAATCTAGGCCTCGCTGCTTCGACCAACATCATGGTCGCTTCCGATCACGGTTTTTCGACGATTTCGAAGGAGAGCAAGACCAGTCCGTCGGCCAAAATATCATATGAGGATACTCCGAACGGTTTTCTCCCGATGGGCTTTCTTGCGATCGATCTCGCCAAGGCGCTAAAGCTGCCGCTGTTCGATCCGAACGACAAGAACGCGCCGGTTGCCGACAATGCTCATCCCAGGGCGGGCAACGGGTTGCTCGGCAAGGATCCGGCAAAGCCCGACGTGGTGGTCGCCACCAACGGCGGCTCCGACCTGATCTATCTGCCGAACAACGACCGCAAGCTGGCGGGACGCATCGTCAAGGCGCTGCTGGAGCAGGACTATGTCAGCGGGCTGTTCGTGGAGGACGACCTCGGACGCTTCTCCGGCGCGCTGCCGATGTCGCAGCTCGGCCTCCGCGGCAAGGCCGTCACACCGCACCCAGCCATCGTCGTCAATTTCCGCTCCTGGTCTAGCGGATGCGATGAGCCGACCAATTGCTCCGTCGCAGTTGCCGATACCGTGCTGCGGCAGGGCCAGGGCATGCACGGCAGTTTCAGCCGCGGCGATACCATGAATTTCATGGCGGCGATGGGGCCCGACTTCAAGGCCGGCTATGTCGACGAGCTGCCGGTCAGCAATGCCGATGTCGGCGCCACCGCCGCGCGGCTTCTAGGCCTCACACCGAAGCCGAAGGGCAATCTGATCGGCCGGGTGATGACGGAGGCGATGCCCAACGGCGCGACGCCCCGCAGCACCAGCGGCAGCGTCAGTTCGCGTATGTCGGCAAACGGCCTGAAGACGGTGCTGCAATTCCAGCGCGTCGAGAGCCAGCGCTACTTCGATGCGGCGGGATTTCCGGGGCGGACGCTCGGCCTTGAAGTGGAGGCCGGCAGACAGAAAACGGCGGGAAAGTAGTTTCCGTCCTGGCCGGGCTTGTCCCGGCCATCCACGTCTTGCTTGCTGCAACGAGGGAAAAAAGACGTGGATGCCAGCGACGAGCGCGGACATGACGAACGAGATCCGCCGGCTTACATCCCGATGTCGAACACGTTCGGGATGTGCGTCAGCGGTAGCGTGGCCGCGCCGACAATCGTCGCGACCAGTCTCATCAAGGTGTGGTTGCTGCGGCGCCGGCCGCGCATCTGGCTGGCGATCCATTCCAGTACTTCGGGTTCGACACCGACCGCCCGGGTGGGCGCCCAACTCTCGATCGCGGTCTCCGGCGACAGCGCAACGGTGCGCGACGGCACCGGCAGGCCCGAGGCGGAAGCTGCGTGATGCACGACCGCCTTGGCGAACAGATCGTCGAACAGCCCGTCATCGCTGCGCTCGGAGGCGGCATCGTTGATCTCGAACAGTGCTTCGGCCTCGGCGCGGCTGACCGGCTGGTGCTCGACCGCGCTCGCGGTGAGAATGCGCGCGCACCAGGCGGCGTCGGCGGCGTCCAGCGCGCGGGAAAAATGGATACGGCCCTTGGTGGTCGGTCCCTCGCCGGTGATGACGCCGTCACGAACGATGGCGAGGGCTTGCGCCGCGGTTTTACGGCAGGAAATCTTCGAGGTTACTGCGGCGATCGGTTCGGCAGACATTCCAGCGGGGGCAGACATGGGTACTGTTCTCTTTTTTCTTCTTCGTCCCAGCATTTCCATGCGGGCGTAAACGAGTGGTTAATCGATCGACACCGCAAAGGCGTCTTTTTTACATGGTTGCCGATTGGTCGCTGTGATCTCGGTCAGGGTTCGGGGATGTCGCAACCTCGTCCGGCGGGGTTGCGGCGCGCAAGCGGCAAAAGCGGGGCAATGAAGCTTTTGATGCCGCAGTGGTTTTTCCGCAGCGCAGGGACGTATCAAAAGAAGATTCCAGCCGCAACCCCCGCTGGAGAAGGATATTGTCCTTTTGCGGCAGGCCATTCCGCTTGCCCACCCCGCGCGCTATATTGCGATACGAATTCATCTTTAACTTGAATGACATGAGGTCGAAACATGGCTCTTCAGATTGGCGCTGTGGCCCCGGATTTCGAGGCCGAAACCACCGACGGCAAGATCAAGTTCCATGACTGGATCGGCAACAGTTGGGCGCTTTTGTTCTCCCACCCGAAGGATTTCACGCCGGTCTGCACCACCGAACTCGGTGCGCTGGCCAAGCTCAAGCCCGAATTCGACAAGCGCGGCATCAAGCTGATCGGGCTTAGCGTCGATCCCGTCGACAAGCACGCGAAATGGTCCGAGGACATCAAGGAAACCCAGGGCGCGGCGCCGAATTTTCCGATGATCGGCGACACCGACCTGAACGTCTCGAAACTCTACGACATGCTGCCGGCCAGTACGTCAGGCGACGCCAACACCCGCAGCGCCGCCGATAACGCCACCGTGCGCAACGTCTTCATCATCGGGCCGGACAAAAAGATAAAACTGGTGCTGGTCTATCCGATGACGACGGGGCGTAATTTCCAGGAAATATTGCGGGTAATCGATTCCCTGCAGATGACCGCCAAGCATCGCGTCGCGACCCCCGCCGACTGGAAACAGGGCGAGGATGTCATCATCGCCGGTTCGGTGACCGATGACGAGGCCAAGACGATCTATCCGCAGGGCTGGAAATCGCCGAAGCCGTACATCCGTATCGTGCCGCAGCCGCAATAAACCAGCGCAATTCCGTAGGGTGGTCAAAGGCGCGCTTGCGCCGTGCCCACCACAGCGAGGGATTTCAAATTGTTGAAGTGGATTGGTGGGCACGCTTCGCTTTGCCCACCCTACGGAATCGCGCTCGCCGCGGTTCAGAGCTTCGGCGCGATCCCGTTTGCGATGATCAGCCCAAGCGTGGACGAGACCGCGGTGACGAACGATCCCCATGACACGTCGATGATTGCCACCGGCCAGGTCCAGTGCCTGAGCAGCGACAACGAGGTGAGGTCGAAGGTCGCATAGCAAAACAATCCGAACAGCGCGCCATATAGCAGCGTCGATTGCCACGTCGCGTCGGGCGGGCCGCTGACAAAGATCAAAATTCCCACCACATAGAGCAGATAGAACAGGATCGCTGGCGTGAGCCTGATCTCGCCTAGCATGTCGCCGACCTGGGAGGCGAAAAAGCTCTTGGCGACGAGGCCGAGGAACAGGAAATCGATGGGAATGATGACGACCAGCGTCGCCAGATAAAGAACCGCATATCGCTTCACATCGCCCTCCAGCGCCGGTAATTGCCCTATTTACGTGCAGGATCGCGTAGGGTTGCAATGTCGGGCTCCCGACAGATGCACCAGCCATGGACCGCGACGCCGCGTGAGCTGCGGGCGCCGCCGTCACCCTCGTCGAGACCTGCCCGAGCGGCTGATCGACCACAGGGCCGGGCGCGAGCGGGCGCTGGCAGCCCTCCGCCGAGGTCCGGGCGGGGATAAGCTAACCACAGCATCTCTTTCAAGATTCTGCGAATCGGCTATCGTTGCGGCTTCGATAACCCCTGGGGGACGATATGGACGACGATAAATCGATGCTCGAAAAAGCGACGGACGCGGTGAGCAGCGCGGCCAGCGCGACCACGGACGCTGCCAAGTCGGTAGCCAAGAAGGCCAAAAAGGCTGCCAAGAAAGTTGCGAAGAAAGTAACGCCGAAGAAGGCCAAGAAGGCCGGCAAGAAGTCGGCGAAAAAAGCGGCCAAGAAGGCCGGCAAGAAATCCGCGAAGAAAGCCGCCAAGAAGAAAAAGAAGGCGAAGAAGTCCAAGCGCTGACGCTTAAGCGTCGCGCGCAAAAATCTCCGGAACCAGCGTCCGGAGACTTTTTGCGTTTCCGTCGGGTCAGACGCGCGCGCTTTTGTTGACCACAAATACTGCGGCGGCGCAGGCGACCATACCAGCGATCGCCACCGCATCGAGCCGTTCGCCGAACAGCACATAGGCCATTACGGCAGTCACCGCGGGAACCAGATAGAACAGACTCGCAACCGACGTCGCCGCGGAACGCCGGATCAACCAGTACAACAATCCGATCGATCCGAGCGACAGCACCACGGCGAGCCAGATCAGCGCCAGAATGAACTCGCCGGTCCAGTGCACCACGCCGTTCTCGAACAGCCACGCGCCGATGCCAAAGAAGATCGCGACCGCGATGTACTGCACCAGATTGCCGGCGCGCCAGTCGATGCGGCCGCAATAGCGCCGCTGATAGAGCGTGCCCAAGGTGATGCTGACCAGCGACACGCCGGAGGCGAACCATCCCCATCCCGCCTCGCCGCTCATCGGACGATCGTGCAGGATCAGCACGACGCCGGCGAGCCCGATCAGAAGGCCGGCCCATTGCAGCGGCGTCACGCGTTCGCCGAGCCAGCGGTTCGCCAATGTCGAGGTCAGGATCGGCTGCAGTCCCGGAATCAGCGCGGAAAGGCCCGCGGGTATCGAATGCGCGATCGCAATTGCGGTGCCGCCGAGGTAGAAGCCGTGCACCAGGATGCCGGCGACGATGCTGTGCGCGACGCCGATCCGGTTCGGCCATTGCGGGCGCGCGACCACGACGATGATCGCCATCAGCGCCACCACCAGAGCCATCCGGATCGCAAGATAGGTCAGCGGCTCGGCATTGTGCAGCACATATTTGGTGGCGATAAAGCCGGTGCTCCACAGCACGACGAAAACCGCTGGCGCCGCGCGCGCGGCAAATTTCTCAATGTCATGATTCATTTGCCGACCCGTGTGCCCGATCATATGCTGTGCGGCAATCACGAATTGTGCGGGTCCACTCGCTGGAAATCACATAGCGGCACCCGCTGCGCGTGAGGCTTGGGAACACTTGAAATGCGCCTTCAGTTTCAGACCGTCGATGTTTTTACCGCTGACCGGTTCAGCGGCAACCCGCTCGCCGTCGTGCTCAACGCGGAAGGGCTGTCGACGGAGCAAATGCAGGCCATCGCCGCCGATTTCAACCTGGCGGAAACCACCTTCGTGCTGCCGCCAGAAAACAGCGCGCATACCGCGCAGGTGAGGATTTTCACGCCGCGCGCGGAGATGCCGTTTGCGGGCCATCCCAATATCGGCACCGCCTTCGTGCTGGCCCGCGCAGGCTCTACCTATGGCCGGACCATCGCTAGCGACCGCGTTATCTTCGAGGAAAGAGCCGGCCTTGTCCCGATCTCATTGCTGAAAGATGGTTCGACGATTGCTGGCGCACGTCTGGTCTCGCCGCAATTACTGACCGTCGGCGATGAAGTCCCCGTCGAGGCAGTCGCTTCCGCATGCGGAATTTCGGTCGATGACATCGAGACCAAAAATCATCATCCCTGCATCGCCTCTTGTGGCGCAGGTTTTATCCTCGCCGAGTTAAGGAGCCGGACCGGGCTTGCTTCGGCGATGCCTCACATCGATGTTTTCCGGCAGGACATCGTAAACCGCGGCACCACCGGAATCCTGATCTACGCGCAGGTCGATGACCACGATATCAACATATGCGCGAGAATGTTCGCGCCGCTGAAAGGCATTCCGGAAGACCCCGCGACCGGCAGCGCCAATGTCGCGCTGATCGGATTGCTGGCAAAGCTGCGCCCCGAGCCGGACCTGGAATTGTCGAAGACGATTGCGCAGGGCGTCGAGATGGGCCGTCCGAGTTTGCTCCATGCAAGGGCTGAAAAACGCGGCGGCGTCGTCACGGCGACTTTTATCGGCGGCCGCTGCGTGCCGGTAATGCAAGGCTCGATCGATTTGGGGTGAGGACGGTGCAGCACGTTGGGTTGTCACCGCTGCGAAATATCCGCCGTCCTCCTGAGTGCTCGCCCCATTGAGCGCGCGCTTGACCTCGCCCCGCGCTTGCGGGGAGAGGTCGAAGCCGAAGCGCAGCGAAGGCTTCGGGTGAGGGGCGAGGCACTTCGGCAAATGCAATCGACGACTCTCGGGTCGTGCTTGTTGCGTTGACACCTTTCGACCCGATAGATTTTTGATTTGGCTGCTCAATGCCTGGCCCCTCACCCGGCGCTTCGCGCCGACCCTCGGGTCAAGCCCGAGGGCAGGCTCTCTCCCCGCGAAACAGCGGGGCGAGGTTAAGAGGCTCTCGCTTCAAATTTTGATTCAAATTTCAAACAGCCAAGCGCCTGCGTCCTCGCGCCGCCGCGCGAGTTGAGCTTTTAGTTGATCTCCCCTTTTCGAGGGGAGACGGAGCGCCGAAAGACGCGCCTTGGTAGTAAAAATGCGCCCTTCGGACGCTCCGTCGCGGTGACTTCTTCGTCCCTGGGACCGTTCTTCCGGGCGCAGGCGCGAGCAAGCTCGCCATCCAGGCAGGCTTTCGCCCACCCTTCGCCTGTCCCGTCCAGCCACTTAAGGCAGAGCCCCGTATTGGGCTCGGGCGGTTACCCAAGGCCCCCCGGGTCCATGCTTGCGAGGCACAGCCGCGGGCGCCGCATCCGACCGGTTCGGGTTACCCCTCCCCAGCCAAGCTTTCGCTCTGTCCCACTTCAGTAACGCCTCTAGAAGCGCCCCTCACTGGACAGGACGCGAGCAGGATAAGCGAGGTTTTGAGGGCGGGGATAGGTATGCATTCACAAGTGCGTGAACGATGAAAATTCCCCTGGACAGGCGCGATGATCGCCGACGCTTTGGCGCCGCCTAAAACTCTTCCGGACAGGGATCGACGATCTTCCAGAGATCCTCGCCGTTCTTGATCTTCTTCATGGTCGTGGTGAGGCCGCCGTTGCGGCGGATCCAGTCCTTCACGGTGTCCGGATAATAGGACATCAGGTCGGAAGTCCCCTCCAGGCTGGTCACCTTGATGCCGAAGGTGAATGCCTTGTCGTAATAGGCCTGGTGGAAACCGAGGCTGGCGCGCGGCGTCACGCATACCTTGTTCATGGGCACGATGCCGAACACCAGCGTGCACGCCGAATTGCAGATGCCGTCGATGATGACGCGCTCCTTGCGATCGCGGATGCGCTCGTACTTCGCCTTGTATTCGGTGACGTAGCCGCCATGGTCGCGCGTGACGCGCAGGTCGGCGCGCGCCGGCGCGGCGGCGAACAGCAGGATAAGCAGTGCAAGAGGCGTGATGCGCATGGATCGAACGGACAACCGAGTTTGGACCTGCCGGGATGCTGGCAGGCCAAAGCCACCCAACGGCAAGACTCTGGCGTTACTGTGTTTGAAATTCGTTAAGCATCACGAAAGGCTAAAAATTCGGCAAAAATCGGCGAAGCCTTTGGAAAACCGCAAGAAAAATGCCGCGCAGCCCGGGTTCCAGGCTGTCTTTTCGTGGCGCCGCGAGCCAATCCGCTCCTTCTAGTTGGCCTTGGTCGGGGTGGTTTCAGGCGTCTGTACTTTCCCTGACTTTGGAATCACCGTCTCTGGCAGATTAGTCGCCGGCATGTCGGGCTTGTAGTTGATGTCCTTGTTTTCAGCCTTGAGCGCCTTGCAGTCGAGCGAATAGACCATCTCGCCCTTTGCGGTCTGCCCGATCGGAGGACAGTCACGAAGGGCGTCGGGTGTAACATTGCCCTGCGCAAATGCCGGCGATGCCAGCAGCAGCATCGCAATCGCCAGTCTGGTCATGGTTTCCTCCGAAAATTTTTGATTATCACCAACTCAACAGGCCTGAAGGCGGCTGGTTCCTGCGGCTGATCAGACATCGCCGGGCGCCAGCCGAAATCCGACTGAAAATCCACAGGCTGTTGATAAGCCCGGGAAAAATCCCCGCCCACGCGGCGGTTCCGGGCTGGCTTCAAGCGCTACCCGGCTATTGTGCGCGCGACACGCGCTCGTAGCTCAGCTGGATAGAGCATCGAACTTCGAATTCGGCGGCTCATCACTCATCATCGCGTAAGTGGACACGCACGCGTCCTGGTTCAACGATCCACCGTGCACCCGCGACCGACTGGTTCTCAAGGACGGCCAAGAAATCTTGCAGTCGGTCGATGATTCCTCGAAGGGTGGTTCTCGACCCGACGTCCAACACGACTATTCCAGCACTCCTCTCAGGGGAAAAACGGGTAACGTGGCCGAAATCGCGATCGAGCGTGATGAGCGCTCGCCTCTCGGCCAAGCATACCTCGAACAGTTCCTCGTCGGCGACACCGTGAAGACGCTGGTCCCACACGGTCATCACATCGTGGCCGCGTGCCTTCAGGAGTTCCAAGCCACGGCGTCCGATGTTCTCGTCAAGCTTGAACTTCACGCGACCCGGTCAGTCGAAACCGGAATGATGCGCTCGCGTGCGGCTTCCGCCCCATAGGCGAGTGCGGCGAGCACGTCTTCATGCGCGAGCTGAGGATACTCAGCTAACAGCTCCGCTTCTGTCATTCCATCTGCCAGCAAATCGAGGATGAGTGACACCCAAATCCGCGTGCCTCTAACGCAAGGTTTGCCGCCGCAAACCTTGGGATCGATGACGATGCGATTAAGCAGCGTGTTCATGACCGGACATGCATAGCACGGGCATGGCACCCTGTCATCCAAGAGCCGTTCCTTGGGCCAAAGTCAGGCGCTTACACGGCTGACTTTCTTCTCCGGGTCGGAGGCGGCCCGATCAGCGCTTCTGCCGGAATCTTACACTCGCGGTGCAGCTTCCAGGCTATTCTCATCGTGAGGGAACGCTTCCTGGCCAGAATGTCGGAAGCACGCTGCCGCGAGCCGAGACGCCCCAGATCGGCTTGGGTATAGCCTCCCCTTTTCCATGCGGTAGCGGATCGGGCTCACGTAGTGATTGGCATGGATTCCAATTCGATCAAGTCAGGCGCTATCCTAAAATGCGCAGGTAACCCGATCTCACATTGGCAAAGAAGGCTGCTCAAGCCGTGAACAGCGAAGCTATGTCCAGAGCCGCGGGATAAGCCGTGCATGGGCCATCTTTCGCGCGACGCACCACTATAGCCGGACGGGTGCGTCAACACCCGTCCGGCTCCGACCATCGAACCCCTCAACCTTTGGCAAGCGAGAAAATCGATGACCCGTTCAACCAATACCACCCGCCGCCGTTTCCTTTCAACTGCTGCCGCGCTGGGCACGTCCGCTGCTGTCGCCATCCCTGCCAACGCGCTCCGGGCCGATCCGATATTCGAGGCAATCGAGGTCCACAAGGCCGCCCGCCTCGCTTTCGAAAACGCCGTTAGAGAGCATGTTGTTTTTTACCAGAATCGGGATTCCAATTGGAGCGGATTTCTGATTCAAACTTCATGCTGGGAACAGGGGGCCAGCATGGATGACGCGACCCTATTCGGAAGATATTCGCGAACGCGCTCTGGCGCGTGCTG
>NZ_DASYMN010000241.1:0-1570 GCF_036009065.1 Bradyrhizobium sp.
GTGCCCGGCCGGAACCACGATCAAGACGCTGGCCACCGTCGAAGGGCAGCGCTGGGTCATCGAGGATGCATTCGAGACGGCGAAAAATGAGCTCGGCCTCGACCACAACGAGACCAGGAGTTGGCACGGCTGGCATCGCCATGTCTCGCTGGTCATGCTGGCCTTCGCCATGCTGGCGTCCATCCAACACAAAGCCAATGCGCCACCCCCAAAAACGCTGATCAACCTGACGCGGACGCGCCGGACCTCATCCGCTGGTCGGTCCAAGAGATCCGCCGCATCGCAATCCGCCTTGCGCAGCGGCGCATCCAACCAGCCCGCGTCATCGCTTGGTCACTCTGGCGGCGCGCGCACCAAGCCGCCGCACAACGCTCACATCTGAAGCGCAAAATGCAGCTGTAATGCTAGGGTCTGTTGACGTTCACCGGGAAGCGATGATGGCGGCCGCGAGATGGATGGTGGCGGCGTAGCTGGTGTCGGTTTTGTCGTAGCGGGTGGCGACAGCCCGGAACTCCTTCAGCTTGGCGAAGGTGTTCTCGATAAGGTGGCGCCAGCGGTACATGTCGCGGTCGAAGCTGATCACGGCCTTGCGGTTGGCCTTGGGCGGGATCACCGCGGCGGCGCCGCGGGCGTCAAGCTCCGCCCTGAGCCAGTCGGTGTCGAAGGCTTTGTCGCCGAGCAGGGCGCCGAAGGCGGCGCCCTCGATCAGCGGCGGCACGCCAACGGTGTCGTGGCGCTGGCCGGGCAGCAGGACGAAGCGCACCAGGGTGCCGAGAGCGTCGGCCAGGGCAAGGATCTTGGTCGTCAGGCCACCCCGCGAGCGACCAATGGCTTGGTTCTCAGTCCCGCCCCTTGCGCCGCTCGCCTTCTGGTGCGCCGTGACGATGGTGCCGTCGATCAGGGCGTATTCGAAGTCCGGCTCGTCGGACAGACACCCGAAGACGCGCTCGAAGACGCCGCCCTTCACCCAGCGGCGGAACCGCTGGAAGACACTGTTCCAGCGACCGAAATCACCCGGCAGATCGCGCCATTGTGCGCCGGTCCGCACCCGCCACAGCACCGCCTCCAGGAACAGCCGGTTGTCTCGGGCCGTCGCACCAGGGTCGGACACCTTGCCAGGCAACAATGGCGCGACCTTCTCCCACACCGCGTCGCTGACCACGAACCGAGACCGCTCCAGCATCGTCCCAACCCCGCCAAAGCGGCGCTCCAATCACAGCCGGGCCGCCGGGGGAACCTGAATGTCAACAGGCCCTAGCAATGGCGACCGCCACATTCACATTGCTGAAGCTGATCCAGGCACCTGCACAGCTTGAGCGCCCTGGCTGCCATCCATATCCTTCACGGCAGGGCGGCTATCCGAATCCGCCTTCGCCTCGCCATTCCGATCTTATCGCGGCCTATTCAGAAGGCACCTATGCGCCCGTGGCTCCTGCCTTTGCTGCTCGCCGCCTGTGCTTCCCCCGTGCCGCCTGAGCCCCCAACATCGCGCAATGCACCGGAGGCGGCAGTCTGCCGTGGCGAAGACGGGCAGGTGTTGCGGCAGGATCCTCGTATCGGCGCCCAGACT
>NZ_DASYMN010000242.1:0-3784 GCF_036009065.1 Bradyrhizobium sp.
CATCAAGATCACAGCCGACGGTTCAGTGACCGCCTATAACGGCCACGTCGATCTCGGAACCGGCATCCGCACCGCGCTCGGACAGATCGTCGCAGAGGAACTCGACGTGTCCTTTGCCCGCGTCATCGTCGTGCTCGGCGACACCACACGCGTTCCCGATCAGGGGCCGACCATCGCCAGCGAAACCATCCAGATCACGGCGGTGCCGTTGCGCAAGGCCGCGGCGCAGGCCCGGCTGTTCCTGCTGACGCGGGCCGCCGCGCGGCTTGAACTCCCGTTGAGCGATCTCACCATCGAAGACGGCCTGATCCACGGCCACAACCGAAGCGTCAGCTATGGCGAGCTGATATCAGGCGAAGCCATCCGTCTTGAGCTGGCCGACGACGTCGCGGTCAAGGATGTCGGCGCCTACACCATCGTCGGACAATCGGTGCCGCGCGTCGATCTTCCGGCCAAGGCAACCGGCGAACCGGTCTATGTGCATGACATGCGCATGCCCGGCATGTTGCATGGCCGCGTGGTGCGTCCACCCTATGCCGGCGTCGATGCCGGCGATTTTGTCGGCAGCAGCCTGATCGCGGTGGATGAGACATCCGTTCGCGATATTCCCGGATTGGTCGCGGTGATCAGGATCGGCGATTTCGTCGGGGTTGTCGCCGAGCGCGAGGAGAATGCGGTCAAGGCCGCCGCGCAGCTCGAGGTCAGCTGGAAATCGACGCCGACATTGCCGGACCTGAAGGAACTCGAGACCGCGCTTCGCGCCAATCCATCGACGCCGCGCGTGCTGATCGACAGAGGCGACGTCGACGCCGCCATTGCGGCTGCAGAAAAGGCGATGCAACGGACTTATGTCTGGCCGTACCAGATGCACGGCTCGATCGGGCCGTCCTGCGCGGTGGCGGATGTCCGGCACGATGGCGTTCGGGTGTGGTCCGGCACGCAGAATCCGAATCCCCTGCGCGCCGACCTCGCGATCTTGCTGCAGCGGCCGGAGAACGAAATCGACGTGATCCGGATGGAAGCCGCCGGCTGCTACGGCCGCAACTGCGCCGACGACGTTTCGGCCGACGCCGTGCTGCTGTCGCGCGCGGTCGGCCGGCCGGTGCGCGTTCAGTTGACGCGCGAGCAGGAGCACGCGTGGGAGCCGAAGGGCACCGCGCAACTGATCGACGTCAATGGCGGCCTCAATGCCGACGGCAGCGTCGCGGGTTACGATTTTGCGACACGCTACCCTTCCAACGGCGCGCCGACGCTGGCGCTGCTGCTGACCGGCATGATCCCCGCCGTGCCCGACATCTTTCACATGGGCGACCGCACCGCGATTCCGCCTTACGATTACGATGCGATGCGCGTAATTGCGCATGACATGCCGCCGATCGTGCGCGCCTCCTGGCTGCGCGGCGTCTCGGCGCTGCCCAACAGTTTTGCGCATGAATCCTATATCGACGAGCTTGCGGCCGAAGCCGGCGTCGATCCGATCGAATACCGGCTGCGTTATCTGAAGGACCCGCGCGCGGTCGATTTGGTCAACGCGGTGGCCAAACGCGCCGAGTGGACCTCGCGCCCGGTCTGGAAGCAGCCGGTTGCGGAAGGCGACATCGTGCGCGGACGCGGTTTTGCCTATGCGCTTTACGTCCACAGCAAGTTTCCCGGCTATGGCGCGGCGTGGTCGGCGTGGATCGCCGACGTCGCCGTCAACAAGGCGACCGGCGACGTCAGCGTGATGCGCGTGGTGGCGGGCCAGGATTCCGGACTGATGATCAACCCGGACGGCGTGCGCCACCAGATCCACGGCAACGTCATCCAGTCGACCAGCCGCGCGCTGATGGAGGAGGTTTCGTTCGACCGCGCGTCGGTGGTGAGCCGCGAATGGGGCGCCTATCCGATCATCAAATTTCCGGACATTCCGAAGATCGACGTCTTGATGCTGCCGAGGCCAGACCAGCCGCCGCTCGGCGTCGGCGAATCCGCCTCGGTGCCGAGCGCGGCTGCCATCGCCAACGCCATCTTCGACGCGACCGGCGTGCGGTTTCGCGAACTGCCATTCACGCCGGAGCGGATTCTTGCGGGATTGCGCGGCGGGCAGCCTGCACCGCAAGCCGCGTTGCCGGGAGTGGCGCCTCCAAGACCGGTCCCGCGCCCGCATCAAAATCCGTTCGCCAAGCCGCTTGGCGCATTTGCAAGCGTAGCTGCGATGACCGCCGCGGTGGTCGGCATTGCCGCGCTCGCGCTGCCGTGGCGGTCGATCGCGCCGATCGCCCGGCCGGACCCGGCGGCGTATTCGGCCGCAACGATCGCCGGGGGTCGGCAGCTTGCCGCGCTCGGCGACTGCGCGGTGTGCCATACGCAAGCCAATGGCGCGATCAATGCCGGCGGCCGCGCCATCGAGACGCCGTTCGGCGTCATCTACTCGACCAACATCACCCCCGACCCCGAGACCGGGATCGGCGCGTGGTCGTATCCCGCCTTCGAGCGCGCAATGCGCGAAGGTATTCATCGCGACGGCCGGCATCTCTATCCGGCGTTTCCCTACAACCATTTTGCCAAAACCAGCGATGCCGACCTGCAGGCGCTCTATGCCTATCTGATGGCGCAGCCGGCGGTGAAGTCGGTCGCGCCTGAAAACAAACTGGCGTTCCCGTTCAATCTGCGTCCGCTGATGGCAGGATGGAATGCGCTGTTTCACGATAACGTGACGTTTGCGCCGATTGCCGCGAAATCGGCGACATGGAATCGCGGCGCTTACCTCGTCGAGGGGCTCGGCCATTGCGGCGCCTGCCATTCGCCGCGCAATGCGCTCGGCGCGGAGAAGGCCGAGGCCTATCTCGCCGGCGGGTTCGCGGAAGGGTGGGAAGCGCCGCCCCTGACGTCGCTATCGCAGGCGCCGATCCCATGGAGCGAGGATGAGCTGTTCGCGTATTTGCGAACCGGCGAGTCCCGCTTTCACGGCACAGCCGCCGGTCCGATGGCGCCGGTTGTGAAGGAACTGGCTGCGCTGCGCGACGACGACATTCGCGCCATGGCGGTTTATCTCGCTTCGTTCAACGGCAAGCCGATCGACAAGCCGGGCCAGGAAGTGCTGGCCGCCAAACTCGAAACCTCGACCGGCACGCGCACCGTCTCGCCATCATCGTCGGCCGGCGCGCGGCTCTATGAAGGCGCCTGCGCGGTTTGCCATGAGGTCGGCGGCGCGCCGCTGTTCGGCTCGAGGCCTTCGCTGGCGCTGAACAGCAATCTGCATAGCGCCCTGCCGGACAATCTTGTCCAGGTCATCCTGCACGGCATCGCGGCGCCGGTGTCGAGCGATCTCGGCTACATGCCCGGCTTCAAGGACAGTTTTAACGATCAGCAAATCGCCGAACTGGTGTCCTGGCTGCGGCGGCAGTTCGCCCCCGATAAACCGCCCTGGACCGGTGTGGAAGCGGCGATCGGCCGGGCAAGGCAGGCGACCGCACGCTGAATCGCAGCCCAGAACTGCCGCGCCTAAAGCATGATGAAGGTTGAAGCGGTCCTTACCCTCCCCTGGAGGGGAGGGTCGGCGAGCATCGCCAGATGCTCGACGGGGTGGGGTGACAGCCTCCAACTTGGGCACCGTTCGCGAGGAGAGACTTTCACCCCACCCCGCCGCGCCTTCCACGCGCGTCGACCCTCCCCCTCCAGGTAGGGGAATCGCATGTGCATGAACAAATAAGGAATCGCCGACGGTTTTGGTCGATATGTTCGTCCAACGATTCACCTTTGTTCACGCTTCGATTCACACATGCGATTACCCTGCCCCTCCAGG
>NZ_DASYMN010000243.1:0-9928 GCF_036009065.1 Bradyrhizobium sp.
CCTCCGAAGTGCTGGAGGATGTGCTCGCGCACATCGCGGTGTGGGAGCCGCATATCAAGGCGCTGTACGCGTTCGATCCCGAGCGCGCGCGCGCGGCCGCCAAAGCGTCGAGCGAACGCTGGCAGAAAGGCGAGCCGGCCGGTCCGCTCGACGGCGTGCCCATCACCATCAAGGAGAACATAGCCACCAAGGGCGTGCCGGTGCCGCTCGGCGCCGCGACCACCAAGCTCATTGCGGCAGCTGCCGACGCACCGCCGGCGGCGCGATTGCGCGAAGCGGGTGCGGTGATCTTCTCAAAAACCACCATGCCGGATTACGGCATGCTGTCGTCGGGGCTATCGAGCTTTCACCCGCTCACCCGCAATCCCTGGGATCTGTCGAAAAATCCCGGTGGCTCCAGCGCCGGCGCGGCCGCCGCGGGCGCTGCCGGTTACGGCCCGCTGCATCTCGGCACCGACATCGGCGGCTCGGTACGGCTGCCGGCCTGCTGGTGCGGCCTGGTGGCGCTGAAGCCGAGCCTGGGGCGAATTCCGATCGATCCGCCCTATGTCGGCCGCGTTGCAGGTCCCATGACCCGCACTGTCGATGACGCCGCGCTGATGATGAGCGTGCTGTCAAAACCCGACCGCCGCGACGGCATGAGCCTGCCGCCTGACGACATCAACTGGAAGGCGCTCTCCTGCCCGCCGCGCAGATTGCGCATCGGACTGATGCTCGACCTCGGCGTCGGACAGCCGCTGGAGCAGGAAGTCCGCGACGTGGCGATCAGCGCCGCGCGCGCGTTCGAGGCCACCGGCGCCGGGATCACCGAGGTGGCGGGCGTGTTGACGCGCGAGATGCTTGACGGCCTCGACGCCTTCTGGCGTGCGCGCGCGTGGGACGATCTTTCAAAACTCGCGCCGGAGATGCGCGGCAAGGCGCTGCCTTATATCTACAAATGGGCGGAGGCCGGCGCGAAACTCACGGGCCTCGATGTAATTAGGGGCCTCAATGCCACGATGGCGATCCGCGCCGCGGCGGCAAAGTTGTTCGTCGACGTCGACTATCTGATTTCGCCGGTGTCTCCGGTGGTGAACTTCGCCGCCGAACTGGCCTCGCCGATCAACGATCCGGCAAAACCGTTCGAGCACATCGGTTACACCGTGCCGTGGAACATGGCGGAGAATCCGGCGGCCTCGATCAACGGCGGCTACAGCGCCGCCGGCTTTCCGATCGGCGTGCAGATCGTCGGCCGCCGCTTTGACGACCTCGGCGTGCTGCGGATGGCAAAGGCGTTCGAGGGATTGCGCGGGCCGCAGAGGCCCTGGCCGGCGGCGCCGAAGAGATAACACCGCCGTCATCCTGAGGAGCCGCGCGCTTGCGCGGCGTCTCGAAGGATGGCCGCTTGCGCCTGCGGCCCATCCTTCGAGGCTCGCCGCAAGAGGCGGCGAGCACCTCAGGATGACGGCAGAACAAACAACGCGAACAATCACTGGAGGAACCACCCGATGACCTACGAGACGATCAAATACGAGGTCGCCGAACAAATCCTCACCATCACGCTGAACAGGCCCGACAAGCTCAACGCCTTCAACGGCGCGATGCAGAAGGAACTGATCGACGCCTTCGATGCGGCCGACAAGGACGACACGATCCGCGCCATTGTCGTCACCGGCGCAGGCCGCGCATTCTGCGCCGGCGCCGACCTGTCGGAAGGCGCAAAAACCTTCGACCGCGACGCACGGCGCGGACCGGTAAAGCGGCTCGCCAATGGCGCCGTCGATTACAGCGATCCCAACGCACGCGACGGCGGCGGCCAGGTGACGCTGCGCATCTTCAAATGCTTGAAACCCGTGATCGGCGCCATCAATGGCGCCGCGGTCGGCATCGGCGTCACCATGCAGCTGGCGATGGATATCCGCATTGCATCGGAGAATGCGCGGTTCGGTTTCGTGTTCTCGCAGCGCGGCATCGTGCCGGAGGCGGCGTCGAGCTGGTTTTTGCCGCGCATCGTCGGCATCAGCCAGGCGCTGGAGTGGTGCTACACCGGCCGGGTGTTTCCGGCGCAGGAGGCGCTGGCCGGCCGCCTCGTCAGCAGAGTGGTGCCGGCGGATGAGCTGTTACCGGCCGCCCGCGCGCTGGCGCGCGAAATCGCCGACAAGACCGCGCCGGTGTCGGTGGCGCTGATCCGGCAGATGATGTGGCGCATGCTCGGCGCCGACGATCCGATGGAAGCCCACAAGGTCGACAGCCGCGGCATCTACACGCGCGGCCGTTCCGAGGACGTCAAGGAAGGCGTGGTGTCGTTCCTGGAAAAGCGGCCCGCGGTGTTCAAGAATACGGTGTCGGCGGATATGCCCGACTATTTCCCGTGGTGGGAAGAGCGGGAATATGAGTGACGACACTTCCACAAATTCCTCCGTCATCCTGAGGAGCCGCGCGCTTGCGCGGCGTCTCGAAGGATAGGCCACGACTCGCGGCCATCCTTCGAGGCTCGCCCAAGAGGGCGAGCACCTCAGGATGACGACTACCTCGTGTTTAGCGCTACGCGGCCGATCGCCTTGCGATCGATCAGCAACCGCATCGCCTGCGCATAGTCCTCCAGCGGCAGCCGGTGCGAAATGTTCGGCCGGATTTTTCCGGCCTCCGCCCACTCGCCCAGCGCCTTGATGCGCGCGACGGCCAGCGCCGGATTTTTCCGTGCCGCTTCGCCGGCGCGCACCCCGAGGACGCTGGCACCCTTGATCAGCACCAGATTGGTGCGGGCAAGACCGATGCCGCCGGTGAAGCCGATGATGAGAACCCGCGCGCCCCAGGCGATGCAGCGCAGGCTCTGCTCAAAAATTTCGCCGCCGACAGGGTCATAGACCACATCGGCGCCGCGGCCGTCGGTGAGGCGCTTGACCGCGTCGCGGAACTGTTCGCGGCTATACAGCACCAGATGATCGGCGCCGCGCCCTTGCGCCACCGCCAGCTTTTCCTCGCTCGAGGCAGCAGCGATCACGGTTGCGCCGAGCAGCTTGCCGAGTTCGACTGCGGCCAGGCCCACGCCGCCGCCGGCACCGTGCACCAGCAGCACTTCGCCGGATTTGATCTGCGCGCGGTCGACCAGCCCATGATAGGCGGTGCCGTGCGCGGCAAGAAACGTCGCGCCTTCGGCATAGTCGAATGTGTTCGGCAGTGGCGTGAGTTGCGCCGTCGTGACGACGGCCTCGTCGGCGTAGCCGCCGTGGCGCAACTTCACGATCACCCTGTCGCCGACCGCGACGCCCTTTGCCGCGCCGTCGACCTCGGTCACCTCGCCTGCGGCCTCCATGCCCGGAATGAACGGCAGTTCCGGCTTGAGCTGATACTCGCCCGCCGCCATCAGAATGTCGGGAAAGTTGATACCCGCCGCATGAATGGCGACACGCACCTGCCCCGAGGCCAGCGGCACAGACGCAAAGCTCTCCAGCCGCAGTTTCTCCGGCGGGCCGAGTTCGCGGCAGACTACGGCGCGCGGCATTTTTATGCCGCGCTCGCCTTGCGGCGTTGCAGCGCTTCGCGGAGCAGCGGCAGGCGGTCGTTGCCGAAATACATGTCGGTCCTGTCGATGAAGATGGTCGGCGAGCCAAAGCCGCCGCGCGCCATCACCTCGTCGGTATTGGCCTTGAGCTGGTCCTTGACCGCCTGATCGCCGATCCCTGCGAAGAACTTTGCGGGGTCGACGCCGACGCGCTGGCAAACTTCCGTCAGCACCGCATCCTGCGAGATGTCCTTGTCCTCGCCCCAATAGATTTCGAACACCGCGCGCGCGAACGGCAGCATCTCCTGGCGTAAGAAAATGCAGCCGCGCATCGCCTTGACGCTGTTCACCGGAAACACCGTCGGCCGCATCTTGATCGCAAGACCCGCCGAGCGCGCCCAGTCCGCCATGTCCTTCTTCTGATAACTGACCTTGGCCGGCACCGGATGCTCGCGCGAGGCATAGACGCTGGGGTTGATGCTGTTGAAAATCCCGCCGACCAGGATCGGCCGCCACGAAATCTCCTGGCCGAATTCCTTTGCCAGCGGCCGGATGTTGTGGAAGGCGAGATAGGTCCAGGGGCTGGAGCAGTCGAAGAAGAATTCGATCATGGGTGCTTTCCTCGTTTATGCGGCTTGAGCCGATTTCATTGTTGTACTCACGCGCCAGCCCCGTCATTGCCGGCGAAGCGAAGCAATCCAGACTGCTTCAAGGCAAAAGACTGGATTGCTTCGTCGCAAGAGCTCCTCGCAATGACGGCGGATCATTTCTGTCCCGACAGCGCTTTCGCCGCCTGCCCGAACATGTTCTTCCGGGCCTCTTCATCGAACGGCTCCTTGACGAATTTGCCCACGGCAAGCCCGGCCTGCACCTGCGGGCGCGCGCGCACTTCGGCGTACCAGCGTTTTACGTGCGGATGATCGTCGAGCGTAAAACCCTGCGCCTTGTGGGTCATGGTCCATGGGAAGCAGGCGATGTCGGCGATCGAATATTCGCCGGCGACATACGCGCCTGTCTTGCCCAGTTGCCGGTCGAGCACGCCGTACAGCCGCGCCGCCTCGTCGCGATAGCGCTCGATGGCGTAGGGAATTTTCTCTGGCGCATAGAGGGCAAAATGGCCGTGCTGGCCGAGCATCGGCCCGAGTCCGCCCATCTGCCACATCACCCACTGGATGGTTCTGGAGCGGCCGCGCAGATCCCCGGGCAGAAAGCGCCCGGTTTTCTCCGCGAGATAGATCAGGATGGCGCCTGTCTCGAATACCGAGAACGGCTCGCCGCCGTCTGTCGGCGTATGATCGACGATCGCGGGAATCCGGTTGTTGGGGCTGATCGCGAGAAATTCCGGCTTGAACTGATCACCGGCGCGGATGTTCACGGGGATCACCGTGTAGGGCAGCCCCAGCTCCTCCAGCATGATCGAGATTTTCCAGCCGTTCGGCGTCGGCGCGTAGTGCAGGTCGATCATGGCAAACCCGGTCCAGTTGTCTGGTGCAATCCTAGTGCATGATCGGCCCAAGTAAAATCGTCATTGCCGGGCTTGACCCGGCAATCCATCCTCTTCGAGAGACTCGTGCGAAGTGGATGGATACGCGGGTCAAGCCCGCGTATGAGGACTTTTGTTGTTCTGTACGCCGCGCTCAGGACATGGCAGATAGACGCCCAAATCAAAAACCAGAGAGGGACGCCCATGCTGTTTCCAACCACGATCGCCGGCTCATTGCCGAAACCGGAATGGCTGGCCGAGCCCAACGTGCTGTGGGCGCCCTGGAAATCCCAAGGCGCCGAGCTTGAGCGCGCCAAGCGCGACGCCACCATGCTGGCGGTAAAGCTGCAGGAAGACGCCGGCATCGATATCGTTACCGAGGGCGAGCAGGCGCGCCAGCATTTCGTGCACGGCTTTCTCGCCAATATCGACGGCATCGATTTCGCGCACAAGGTCGAGATGGGAATCCGCAAAGACCGCTACAAGGCGATGGTGCCGCAGGTGGTGGCGCCGCTGAAATTGAAGGGCCGCGTCCACGCCGACGAGGCGCGCATCGCCCGCACCCACACCTCGCATCAGTTGAAGTTCACTTTGCCCGGCCCGATGACCATCATCGACACCATCGCCGACCAGTATTATGGCGACCGCGTCAAGATGGCATTCGCGTTCGCCGAACTGCTCAACGAGGAAGCCAAGGCGCTGCAGGCCGACGGCGTCGATGTGATCCAGTTCGACGAGCCGGCCTTCAATGTCTACATGGACGAGGTCAGCGACTGGGGCATCAAGGCGCTGGAACGCGCCGCCGCGGGGCTGACCTGCGCCACTGCCGTTCACATCTGTTACGGCTACGGCATCAAGGCCAACACCGACTGGAAGCAGACGCTGGGCAGCGAGTGGCGGCAGTATCAGGACATCTTTCCGGCGATCGACGCGAGTTCGATTCAGCAGGTCGCGATCGAATGCCGCAATTCGAAGGTGCCGCTGGAATTGCTCGCCCTGCTCAAGGGCAAGATCGTGCAGGCCGGCGTGATCGACGTCGCCAGCGATGCCGTGGAGACCGCGGAGGATGTGGTGAGCACGATCGAGGCGGTGATGAGGCACGTCCCGGCGAGCAACATCGTCGCCACCACCAATTGCGGCATGGCGCCGATGCATCGCGACATCGCCGAAGCAAAGCTGATGGCGCTCGGCGCGGGGGCGAAGCTGGCACGGCAGCGGTTTGGGTGAGCCGCCACAAACACCGCCGTCATCCTGAGGTGCTCGCCGTTCTTCACGGCGAGCCTCGAAGGATGGCCACAGGCGCGTATACGGCCATCCTTCGAGACGCCGCGCAAGTGCGCGGCTCCTCAGGATGACGGTTCGGTTTGTTGGACGGCAGTCGGATGCAGCACAGGCCGATATCCCGCGGCTAACGCACGTAGCGCCGATGGCGGCGTCAGAAGCATGGCGTTGGTGATGCCCTGCACTTTGCGATATCCCTCGAACGACCACAGCAACGCCCTACCCCGCGCTATCAAATAACTCTCGCCTGCCGCCTGCACCATCGCGCCATCGGGCAATGCATGAAGCGGCATGGGAAGCTCATGTAACCGCTTGTTGCGGCGATCCAGTCGCTCGCGGTGAAGCACCGCATCGATATCGGGTGCACTTGCATGCGCAACGTCATTCCCCCGCTGCCACGCCGCGCGAAAGGCGTTGGCGTCGTCGCGGCGGCAGTAGAAGCACGGGCGGTGCCCGGCCGCGAACGCGGTTGCCTCGTCGACAAAGAACAATTCGGTCCAGCTTCGCGTGCCCATCACGTCGCGGCGGCGGCCGCGGAATTCACAAGTACAGGTAATCCACGCCTTGCTGCTCCAGCGCCGGTTCAGCAGCGTACGCGTCGCGGGATCGTGGATGATGCCGCGGTTGCCGGTGAACAGGCCGCGATACGGCGTCGAGACGATGTCGCCGGAAGGCGTGACCCGGTTTTGCAGGGGCGGCCGCAAGCTACGCCGCGCCGTCGCGGATCGGCGGCAGGAAGGCTAGCGCGGTATCCCAGGGAAAGAAGATCCAGGTGTCCTGCGACACTTCGGTAATAAAAGTGTCGACCAGCGGACGGCCCTTCGGCTTGGCGTAGACGGTGGCGAAATGCGCATCCGGCATCATCTCGCGTACCAGCCGTCCGGTTTTTCCGGTGTCGACGAGATCGTCGACGATCAACAGTCCCTTGCCGGTGCCGCCGCCGAGCGCGGCGGTATCCGCCGAGATGCCCTTGAGCACCTGCAGATCGCCCTGCTTGGCATGATCGTAGCTGGCGATGCAGACGGTATCGATGATGCGGACACCAAGCTCGCGCGCCACGATCGCCGCGGGCACCAGCCCGCCGCGGGTGATGGCGATCACCGCATGAAACGGCCCGACCTCGTTGAGCCGCCAGGTCAGCGCGCGGCAGTCGCGGTGAAACTGGTCCCACGACACCGGAAACGCCTTGCCCGCCCGCTCCTGAGCGCTCAATTCCGGAATATCCCCCGCCATGCCTGTCTCCTACATCTTGCGAATGATCGCCGTGGCCGTCGCGGTCGCGACGATCTTGTCGTTCTGAAACAGTTCGCTGCTCAACTGGCAGATTTCCTTGCCGCGCAGCACCACGCGGCCGATGCCCTTCAGCGGTCCGGGTTTTGCGGGCCGGTGAAACTGCACGTTGAGATTGACCGTCGGCGCGAATTCGCCGGCGTCCAGCGTCGCGGTCAGCGCCGGTCCCATGGTGTCATCGAGCATGGCGGCAAGAAAGCCGCCCTGCACATTGCCAGCCGGATTGAGAAATTCCGGCTTCGCCTCGAAGTTGACTTCGGCCGTGCCGCGCTCGCCATCGATCGCTGCGAATTCGATGCCCAGCGTTTTCGCGCAAGGCGGCGGTGGGAGGCGGCCGTCGACGATTTTCCAGAAGAAGGAATTCTTGTCCACGATTACTCCTGATCATTTCCGTCATTGCGAGGAGCCCTTGCGACGAAGCAATCCAGTCTTGCTTGTGGCTCTGGATTGCTTCGCTGCACCCGCAATGACGGTGTCTCTACCGCGCAACATTCAGCCCGGCCAGCATCTCTTTCACCGCGCTCATCGCCGCATTCAGCTTTTCCGGATCGCGGGAGCGGACCACCAGATTGGTGTTGGGCTTCTTGTCCTCGTCCTGGAACGGATAGCTGCCGATGACGGTCTCGGGATGGGCATTGGCGATGTCCCGCAACGGCCCGCCGATGTCGCCTTCGCGCGCATTGGCACGGACCGAATCCGAGAGCATGCGCACGCCGGATTTCAGTTTTGGCGTGATGATGTCCATCATCGCCTGCATGATCGAGGGCACGCCGGCCATCACAATGACGTTGCCGATCTTGAAGCCGGGCGCCAGGATGGTCGCGCTCTGGATCAGTTCGGCGCCGTCGGGAATCCGCGCCATTCGCAAGCGCGCCTCGTTCAGTTCTCCGGCGCCCTGGAAACGTTCGCGAAACCGCGCCACCACTTCCGGATGGTGATCGATGCCGACGCCGAACGCCTTGGCCACGCTGTCGGCGGTGATGTCGTCATGGGTCGGCCCGATGCCGCCGGTGGTGAAGACGTAATCGTAGCGGTGGCGCAGCGCGTCCAGCGCCGCGATGATGTCGGCCTCCTCGTCGGCGACGACGCGGACCTCCTTGAGGTCGATCCCGATATTGGTGAGGTATTCGGCGATGAAGCCGATGTTCTTGTCCTTGGTGCGGCCGGACAGGATTTCGTCCCCGATCACCAGGATTCCCGCAGTGACGATATCGCTCATGACCTCTCCTCGCCACCTGTGGGACCTGCGCTATTTTGCCGCCGAAATGAGCAGGTTCTAGCTGTTTTTTCGGGCAAAGCCGCCACTCACCTGTTCCAAATGCCGTCCGGCCCATGCATATCGCGCTGGCCCGGGCCTTGCTACCATCCCTTTTTGTCATGCACTGTGTTGCGCGGCCAAGAAAATAGTCGAGCGAAATGTCGGGTAAAAACAGTCGGGGTATATGGCAGTTGCGTTCGACGAAATGAACGGGCCCGGCGGCGACCTCCGCCCGGCCTACCAGGAACTCTCCCGCTGGCTCAAGGAGACGTCGCCTGACGCGCTGGAATATCGCCGCCAGGAGGCCGAACTGCTGTTCCGCCGGATCGGCATCACCTTTGCCGTCTATGGCGACGCCGAAGCCCAGGAACGGCTGATCCCCTTCGACGTGATCCCGCGGATTTTTTCGGGCAAGGAATGGACGCTGCTGGAAAAGGGCCTGAAACAGCGGGTCCGCGCGCTCAACATGTTCCTGCGCGACGTCTATCACGGCCGCGATATCCTGCGCGCCACCATCATTCCCGACGACCTGATCTTCCAGAACCCGGTATTCCGCCCCGAGATGAACGGCCAGCACGTGCCGCACGACGTCTATGTCCATATCGCCGGCATCGACATCATCCGTACCGAGCCTGAAAATTTCTTCGTGCTGGAGGATAACGCGCGCACGCCTTCCGGCGTGTCCTACATGCTGGAAAACCGCGAAATCATGATGCGGCTATTTCCGGACCTGTTCGCCCGCCACCGCGTCGCACCTGTGGAAAAGTATCCGGACGAACTGCTGTCCGCGCTGCGCTCGGTGGCGCCGGTCAGCGCTTCGGCGGAGCCGACGGTCGCCCTGATGACTCCCGGCGTCTACAATTCCGCGTTCTACGAGCACTCGTTCCTGGCGGACAAGCTCGGCGTCGAACTGGTCGAGGGCCGCGACCTCATTGTCAAGAACGATGAGGTGTTCATGCGCACCACCGAGGGCCTCAAGCGGGTCGACGTGATCTACCGCCGCGTCGACGACGATTTTCTCGATCCCCTCACCTTCCGCCCGGATTCCGCGCTCGGCGTGCCCGGCCTGATGTCGGCCTATATGGCCGGCAACGTCACGCTTGCCAATGCGGTGGGCACCGGCATCGCCGAC
>NZ_DASYMN010000244.1:0-2456 GCF_036009065.1 Bradyrhizobium sp.
CCGTAACGGCCGATCACGCGAGCCCAGTGATGCGCGCTCCCGCACGCCTCTATCCCCACCGTGCAGGGCGAAAGCTGCGCAAACAGCTTCTCCACCGCGCCGCGTCGAAGCTGCCTCTGCAAAACCACCTTGCCCGACGCATCAACCCCGTGGAGCTGGAATACGTTCTTCGCCAAATCCACCCCAATCATGCTAATCTCGCTCATGGACGGCTCCCTTGTCTGGTCGAATCGACATCACCAGTCTGGCACATCGATGCCGTCGGGGGCCGTCCACCCCATCATTGCGAGGAGCGAAGCGACGAAGCAATCCACTCTTTGTTTGTGGCTGTGGATTGCTTCGTTGCACTCGCAATGATGGGGTGGACGGCCCCCGACGGCATCGATGTGCCAGACTGGAGATATTGATTCGACCAGACAGGGAGGCCGCCCATGAGCGAGATTAGCATAGTCGGTTTGGATTTGGCGAAGAACGTGTTCCAGGTTCACGCAGTCGATGGATCGGGAAAAGTGGTGCTGCGGCGTCAGCTTCGCCGCGGCGCCGTGGAGAAGTTCTTTGCGCAGCTTTCGCCGTGCACGGTGGGCATTGAGGCCTGTGGCAGCGCGCACCACTGGGCGCGGGTAATCGGGCGTTATGGCCACCAGGTACGATTGATGCCGCCGGCTTACGTGAAGCCCTATGTGAAGCGCAACAAGAACGATGGCCGGGACTCCGAAGGAATCTGCGAGGCGGTCGGCCGTCCGACGATGCGGTTCGTTCCGGTGAAGAGCGTGGAGCAGCAGGCCACGATGGCTGTTCACACCGCCCGCGCGCTGTTGGTCCGGCAACGCACCATGATAGCGAACTCGCTGCGGGCCTGCCTGAGCGAACTTGGGATCGTGGCGGCACAGGGGATGGAGGGGTTGCGGCAGTTGATGGCCAAGCTGGAAGCGCCGAGCGAAGACATCCCGGAAGTAATGCGCAGTGCGCTGCTGATATTGGCCCGGCACTGGCAGGCGCTCGATGCGGACGAGCGCGCCCTTGAACAACAAATCGCCAAGGCCGCCCGCGGCGATCGCCAGGCCCGCCGGCTGATGGAAGTGCCGGGCGTCGGCCCGATCATTGCCAGCACGGTTTTGGCCAAAGTGCCTGATGCGAAAGTGTTCCGCAGCGGCCGGGATTTTGCCGCCTGGATCGGGCTGACCGGCCGCGATCACGGTACCGGCGGCAAGCACCGTCCCGGGCGCATCTCCAAACAGGGCGACCGCATGCTGCGAGCTCTGCTGATCAGCGGCGCCAGCGCCCATCTGCGACAGCAGAAAAGACGCGGCGTCAGCGATCCCTGGCTGCGCGACCTGCTGGCGCGCCGGCCCTACAAAGTCGTGATGGTGGCGCTCGCGGCCAAGACCGCCCGGATCCTCTGGGCCATGCTGGTCAAGGGAGAACCGTACCGCGACCGCGCGAGCGCGCCGGCTGCTGCCTAGTCGAGGGGCGACAGCCGCCGCGCTCGCGCGCACTCCTATCGGAAGGGTAATTAAGGTGTGATGGCAAATGGTCAGGAAACCGGGATCGAAACACTCCGCTTCGTCATCGCGCGTCATAGCGCGCCGCAATGATTGGAATTCGATCCGCGATCTCCATCAGGGCCCGCGGTCACTGGCCGCATCTCGAGGCCGTATACATGACCGCTCCCCGATCCTTCGCCGGAAGCCAAAAAAGCCCTTGCCGAGAGGGGGCCGTCCATACATGACGGAGAGACACACATCGAGCGAGAGACACACGTACGCATTCTCGCGGCGCGAGGCGCCCGAGGTGTGCGTTAATCTTCCGCCCTGAAATCAGAGGGCGTGGGGAATGCCGGGCGCCGATGCACCCGCAGCCTCGCGTGCAATGTAGAAAGCACACGAGTGTAGTCACCACGAGTTCACCGGTTAAACCCGGCATTCCCGCACGCGAATGGTTTTACGGCTTACTTCGTGCTCTCCCCGGTGATCGGGCTTGTTTGTCACCGTCATCTTGCGCGTCTTCTCGCAAGACTTGACGCCGGCGTCGAGGCATCAGGACCACACGACTTCGCCGTCCGCTTCAGCGCGTTTCGTCAAGCGCGCATCCGCGTCCACCGCATCCCATCCCGCGTTCGTGACGATCGCGATACGCCCCTCTGTGGGACAGGACGGGGCGAGTTGTAGAGTTGATTTGCCCGACGGGGAAAGCGGAATATTTTTGCGCGCAGGACTGGACGGGTAGAATCGCGTTGATCCGGCTTAACAATTTAGCGTTCAGGCGCAACGCTCCGGAGGCCGCACAGACCCGTAGCCCGGATGGAGCGCAGCGCAATCCGGGGCCGGTCCCACTTCTGTTCCCGGATTTCGCTTCGCTCCATCCGGGCTACGTCCGGAGAAAAGCCGTCACCTCCAGCGCCAGAATCGTACCTTGGCAAAGGCGCATGACGAATTAGAAATCGCACCGGAAATTTG
>NZ_DASYMN010000245.1:0-3040 GCF_036009065.1 Bradyrhizobium sp.
TCGGCAGCCGCGGCGGGGGGGAAGGAAACCGCGACCGCGTAACACGTAACCTCGCAGCCCGGATGAAGCGGCAGCGAAATCCGGGTTCACTTGTCTTACCCCATATCGCTGCGCTCATGCGGGCTACTTGCTAATCCGCGCCGCCGCGCGCGAACGCGGCTTGGCGCGGATGACGATTTCGACGTCTTGATCCAGCGCGATGAGCAGCATCATCAGCCGCTCCACCGAGAAACCCTCGAGCCTATAGTTGCGCAGCGCCGAGACCTTGGGCTGGTTGAGGCCGAGCCGAGCCGCGGCTGCGCTTGTGCCAGGCGCTGCGCACAATGCATCTTAATGCGCTCGCCGACATGGACTTCAGGCGGATCGTGACGACACTCAAGATCTGAAAGGCGTAACGATCCGGCATCCGTCTGCTTCGAACAATTTTTTGAAGTGTGATGGATGCGCGGGTCAAGCCCGCGCATGACGAAGATGGATTGCTTCGTCGCAAGAGCTCCTCGCAATGACGGCAGCACGCGTGCGCTCCTACTCGTCCCCGTCATGCGCGGGCTTGACCCGCGCATCCATCAAAGAAGATCAATCCAAAGCAAGCCTGTCCAGCTGCCCCGCAACATCGCGCTCGACATCGGCCGCATTGAGCAGACACACGCGATACCCCCGCGCCTCCAGCCACGCCCGCCTTGCCGCGCGATCCTGCGCAATCACCTCGCTCTCCTCCGCATTCACCAGCTCGATCGCCACGCGCTTTACGAACGACACGAAATCCGGGATATGCCGCCCCACCGGCGTCTGCCGCTTGAACTGGCCGGCGAAACGGCGGTCTGATGTCAGCGCCTGCCACAGGATGCGTTCGGCGTCGGTAGGATTTCGCCGCAGCAGCCGTGCCAGGCCACGCAGCGTGCCGCTCTCGGCCGCCACCGCCCCCTGCCCGTGTTCGGCGAGCAGCGCGCGCAAGCGCGTCGCCTGTTCGCCGTCGAGCACGCCGCCCTTGGCCGGGCCCTTGCGGCCTTCGGCGATCGCCATCACCACGCCGTGCAGCGTGTGCATGTCCTGCCTGGTCGGCTCCATGCGGGAAAAGATGTTGCGCAGGTTGACCAGCATGGTCTCGCGCTTCTCCGCGGGCCGCAGAAATTCGACGCGGTCGAGTTCGCGCACCAGGTTGTCGAAGAAGGCCTGCATCTGATGCTGCGAGGCGCGCTCCGAGCGCTCCGGCATTGCGAATGGCAGTGTGTCCGCGGTCGCCAGCTTGAACCACTCGTAACCCAGCAGCAGAACGGCCTGCGCAAGATTGAGCGAGGCGAAGGCGGGATTGACCGGAAAGGTGACGATGCGGTCGCTCAGTGCCACCTCTTCGTTGAGCAGGCCCGCGCGTTCCCGTCCGAACAGCAGCCCGACCTGTCCTAAGGCTGCGATTTCGCGCGCAATCTCCCGCGCGGCCTGCTGCGGCCCGATCACCGGCTTGGCCTGATCGTGGGCGCGCGCGGTGGTGGCGAACAGCAGCGTGCAGTCGGCGACCGCCTGCTCCACGGTATCGAACAATTCGACCCGGTCCAGGATGTGATCCGCGCCCGCGGCGGCGCGCTGCGCGCTTGAATTGGGCCAGCCGTCGCGCGGGTTGACGATGCGCAGCCGCGTCAGCCCGAAGTTGCCCATCGCGCGGGCGGCCATGCCGATGTTCTCGCCAAGCTGCGGCTCGACCAGAATGACGATGGGGCCGGCAAGGCCGGCCGGGGTTTTGGTCTTGTCGGTGCCTGACATTTCCTCACTTTCTTCTCACCTCTCCCCGCAGGGGAGAGGTCGAAGCCGGAGCGCAGCGCAGGCTTCGGGTGAGGGGTCTCTCCGCGCACGCGAACGCGCGGATAGACCCCTCACCCGCCGCGCATCTGACGATGCGCGTCGACCTCTCCCCTGCGGGGAGAGGTGGCTGAGGGTCGTGGCGATTCGGTCTGAAACCATCATGCTTTACCGCATTTTCTCAAGCGAAATGCAAAATCAGCGCAGCGATACGGCACCTCGGCTTCCGCAACCGCTGCGGCGGTGCTATAGCCCGAATTCATTCACCCCGTCTCGAAAGCGCGTTCTCCAAAAAGGCCCTATTCCCCATGGCAAAAATCAAGGTCCAAAACCCCGTCGTCGAACTCGATGGCGACGAGATGACCCGGATCATCTGGCAATACATCAAGGACAAGCTGATCCTGCCGTTCCTCGATGTAAAACTTGAATATTACGACCTCGGGATGGAGTACCGCGACAAGACCGACGACCAGGTCACCATCGATGCCGCGAACGCGATCAAGAAGCACGGCGTCGGCGTCAAATGCGCAACCATCACCCCTGATGAGGCGCGGGTGAAGGAATTCGGCCTGAAGCAGATGTGGCGCTCGCCGAACGGCACCATCCGCAACATCCTCGGCGGCGTGATTTTCCGCGAGCCGATCATCTGCAAGAACGTGCCGCGCCTCGTTCCCGGTTGGACCAAGCCGATCATCATCGGCCGCCACGCCTATGGCGACCAGTACCGCGCCACCGACATCAAATTCCCCGGCAAGGGCACGCTGTCGATGAAATTCGTCGGCGAAGACGGCGCCGTGATCGAGCGCGAGGTGTTCAAGACGCCGGGCTCGGGCGTTGCCATGAGCATGTACAATCTCGACGATTCGATCCGCGATTTCGCCCGGGCCTCGCTGACTTACGGCCTCAACCGCGGCTACCCGGTGTATCTGTCGACCAAGAACACCATCATGAAAGTCTATGACGGCCGCTTCAAGGACATCTTTGAGGAGATCTACGAGAAGGATTTTAAAAAGGACTTCGAGGCCAAACATCTCACTTACGAGCATCGCCTGATCGACGACATGGTGGCGTCGGCTTTAAAATGGTCGGGCGGTTATGTCTGGGCCTGCAAGAATTACGACGGCGACGTGCAGTCCGACACCGTGGCGCAGGGCTACGGCTCGCTCGGGCTGATGACCTCGGTGCTGATGACGCCGGACGGCAAGACCGTGGAAGCCGAGGCCGCGCACGGCACGGTGACGCGGCA
>NZ_DASYMN010000246.1:0-26391 GCF_036009065.1 Bradyrhizobium sp.
CTGCTTGCCGGCGTCGATCCTTGCCTGGGTCTTGGCGGAGGCTTCCTCGATCCGAAGTTTTGGGACGCCGGCCTCGATCGCCTTGGCCATGCCGCCGAGCGCCTCGACTTCCTGGATGTGGCCCCAGGCCTTTGCCGCGAGATCGTGCGTGAGGCGCTCGACATAATAGGAGCCGCCCCAGGGATCGATGATGCGGTTGGTGCCGCTCTCCTGCTGCAGGAACAGCTGGGTGTTGCGCGCGATCCGCGCCGAGAAATCGGTCGGCAGCGCCAAGGCCTCGTCGAGCGCGTTGGTGTGCAGCGATTGGGTATGGCCTTGGGTGGCCGCCATCGCCTCGATGGTGGTGCGCATCACATTGTTGAACACGTCCTGCGCGGTCAGCGACCAGCCGGAGGTCTGGCAATGAGTGCGCAGGCTGAGCGAGCGCGGGTCTTTTGGATTGAACTGCGTCAAGAGCTTGGTCCACAGCAATCGCGCCGCGCGCATCTTCGCCACTTCCATGAAAAAATTCATGCCGATGGCCCAGAAGAACGACAGCCGCGGCGCAAAGCGGTCGACGTCGAGACCGGCGGCCAGGCCGGCGCGGAGATATTCGACGCCGTCGGCCAGCGTATAGGCGAGCTCAAGATCCTGCGTGGCGCCGGCTTCCTGCATGTGATAGCCGGAGATCGAGATCGAATTGTATTTCGGCATTTTTTGCGATGTGTAGGCAAAAATGTCGGAGATGATCCGCATCGAGGGGGCCGGAGGATAGATGTAGGTGTTGCGCACCATGAACTCTTTCAGAATGTCGTTCTGAATCGTGCCCGAGAGTTTTTCCGGCGGCACGCCCTGTTCCTCGGCGGCGGCGACGAACAGCGCCAGGATCGGCAGCACCGCGCCGTTCATGGTCATCGACACGCTCATGCGGTCGAGCGGGATGCCCGAAAACAGCGTGCGCATGTCGTAGATCGAGTCGATCGCAACCCCGGCCATGCCGACGTCGCCGGTGACGCGGGGATGATCGCTGTCATAGCCGCGATGGGTGGCAAGATCGAATGCGACCGAAAGGCCCTTCTGCCCGGCGGCAAGGTTGCGGCGGTAGAACGCGTTGGAATCTTCCGCCGTCGAGAAGCCTGCATATTGCCGGATGGTCCAGGGCTGGTTGACATACATGGTGGGGTAGGGACCGCGTAAGTAAGGCGCGATGCCCGGCCAGGTCTCGAGGAAGTCGATGCCCCCGAGGTCGGCTTCGCTGTAGCCGGGTTTGACGAGAATGCCCTCGGGCGTGAGCCACGGCTCGGCATTGCCGCCGGCCTCAGCCGGCGCAATTTTCTCGAACGCGATCTCCGCGAAATTGGGTATGCGGCTCATGACATTACCATAGCATAAAAGGCCTCGAACGTCGCCAGTTGCCGTAGCCGCATCCTAGTCATGGTCCGGGTGCTGGTGGCTGACGATTTCGCCGAGCTTTTCCGGGCCGTAATTCTGCAGCGTGGTCTTGCTCGGCAAGTTGACGATGGTCCCGACCCAGCCCAGCCGCGACTCGGTTCCATATTGCAGGGTCGGGATCACCCGGTCCGGCCGGTCGAACGCCCCGGTCATGATCTCGATCCTGGGACCGCCGATGCGGCGGAAGCTCAGGGGCGTGCCGCAGGCGGCGCAGAAATCGCGCATCGCAATCGACGAGGAACGGTACGCCGCCGGCTTTCCGCGGGTCCAGGCAAAATGTTCGTGAGGTATGTCGGCGAATGACGCGAACGGCGCGCCGCTCGCCTTCTGGCACATCCGGCAATGACAGATGCTGATCTTCATCGGGACGGCCGACAGCGCAAAGCGAACCGCGCCGCATTGGCAGCCGCCGGTCAGAACGGGTTTTGCGTCCGATGACATGCTCAGTCCATCCGTTTGTAAGCGTCTTGCAGCGCCGCCAACGCGTCACCGCCGGCGAAGACAAAATCGTTAACGCCGGCCGCCCGCAGCGCGGCTTCCTGTTCGCCGGGCCGGCCTGCCAGATAGATATGCTTTGCGCCGGCCGCGTGAAGGGCCTGTGCGGCCGCGGCCGCTTGCTCGGCATAAACTTTATCGGAGGAGCACAGGCAGGCGAGGGCCGCGCAGGAGGCTTTGAAGGCGGCGGCAAGTCCGGTGGGATCGGAGAATCCTTCCGTATCGATTGCCTCAATGCCCCCAGTCTCGAAAAAACTTTTGGCAAAGGTCGCGCGCGCGGTGAAGTCCGCTGGCGTGCCGAGACCAGCGAGAAACACTTTTGGCCGCGCACCGGTCTGTTTCAGAATTCCATCCGACTTGTCGCGCAGCTGTTCGAATGGCGCGGCAAGCCGCATCGGCGTCAGTGGGTCGAACGAGATTCTTGCTTCGTCGTAGGGCGCCGGTGCAACCGGCGTTGCATCCAGCACGGCAACGTGCGCCTCATGCAGGTTGGGGAACTCACTGGCGCCGGTCAGCACCTCCTTACGCCTCGCGATATTCGTCTCGCGCACAGCCCGCGTCGCTGCGACCTTGTTCTGAATCAGATTTTGCTCGAGCGCGGCAAACACGCCGCCCGCTTTTTCAATCTCCTGAAACAACGACCACACTGCGTTGCAAAGCTGTCGCGTCAGCGCCTCGATGCCGCCGGAGCCGGCGGCGGGGTCGGCCACCTTGGCGAGATTGGATTCCTCCAGCAGCACCAGCTGTGTGTTGCGCGCCGCGCGCCGCGCAAACCCGTCCGGCAATCCCAGCGCCAGCGTGTGCGGCAGTACGGTGATACTGTCAGCGCCGCCAAGCCCTGCGGAAAACGTCGCGACGGTCGCGCGCAGCATGTTCACATAAGGGTCGCGCCGGGTCAGCATCCGCCATCCGGTTTCGGCGGCGATGAAAACCGCCCTGGGCGTCAGGCCGCAGCTCTCTTCGACGCGCGCCCACAGCAAACGCACCGCGCGGAATTTTGCCATGGTGAGGAATTGATCTGCGTCGGCGACCAGCCGAAAAGATATCGCCGCCCGGGCCATATCGAGTGCGATGCCGCCGGCCTCCAGCGCGCGCAGGTAAGCAACCGCGACCGCAAGAGCAAAAGCAAGTTCCTGCGCTTCCGATCCGCCGGCGTCGTGGACCGGGCGGCCGTCCGCGAGCGCAAACGGACCTTTAAAACCGCGGCTGATCAGGCCCTGGATTATCCCCGCAAAAGGCGGCGCCATTTCCGACCACGGCGCCGGCGCCGCACCGCGCACCGCCATGGTGGCCAGCGGCTGATAATTGAAGCGTATCTCGACTTTCGCAGGCTCGAAACCGCGCGCTTCGACGAGGCGGGCGAGGTTCATCCCGGCGTTTTCGCGCCCGAGCACCGGATTGACGGCGATGGCGATCCCGGCGTCGAAAATCACACCGTCGAGGACACGCGCCAATGTTTCTTCGCTTGCATCGGCGATCCCAAAACCGCGGGCGCCCGGGCCAGCCGCAAATTCGAGCTGCAAGCCGTTGGCCCCGTTTTCGAGGTCGTGCAGCGCCTGAGCGTTGGCGGCAGCCGCGTCGGGATGATCGATGCGCTGCATGATCTGCCAAGGCGCCGCCGCGGCACGGCCGGCGATCGGCGCGGCATTTTTCGCGCGCGAATAGATCGGTTCGACGCGCAGATTATCGTAAGTCTTGCCGACCAGTTTTTCGAACGGCGCGTCCTTCAGCACGCCATCGACCAGCTTGCGCCAGTCGTCGTAGGTAGCAGGCGCAAAATCGGCGGCCAGCCGCAGTTCGTCAGTTGCAGAGGTCATTCAAGCGGGTCCCGGGAGCCGTTTTTGCACACGTGCCGGAAATTGCCACGTGCCAACGGCCAACACAATGTCAGTCGAGGTCCGGCAGCCTGTTGATTCCCTCGGTCGACAGACCCTCCAGCGCCTGCCTTACGCGGCGTCCGGCGATGACGCGGTCCGGGACGATCTCCGCCAGCGGCACCAGCACGAACGCGCGTTCAAACAGGCGGGGGTGCGGCAGTGTCAGTTCCGGCTTGTGGATTTCAACGTCGTCATAGGCAATCAGATCGAGGTCGAGGGTGCGCGGACCCCAGCGTTTTTCCTGGGCGCGATCGCGGCCGAACTTCTTCTCGATTCTATGCAGGGTAAACAGCAGCGCGTGCGGGTCGAGGCTGGTCTCGATTTCGATGCAGGCGTTGATGAAGCGGTCCTGCTGCTCCTCACCCCACGGCGGCGTCGCATAATCGGAGGAACGCGCGAGCAGGGCCGCCTGCGTCATGCCGCAGATATTGGCGATCGCTTTTTCGAACGTCGCGCGGACATCGCCGACATTGCCCCCGAGCGCGATCAGTACGTCGGCCATGTCAGGCTATTTTCGGGTGCGGGTGAGAACCACGCCGACGTCGTCGAAGATCGCGGCGATCGGCGCGTGCGGCTTGTGAACGGTGACCTTGATGGCGCTGACGCGGGCAAACGCGGCCAGAACGGCGTCGGCGACGGCGCCGGCGGCGCGTTCCAGCAGCTTGTAATTGGCGTTCTTGAACGCCGAAGTCGCGGTCGCGACCACACTGGAATAAGAAACCGTGTCGACCAGGCGGTCGGTGCGCGAGGAGTCGGAAAGATCGATGCCAAGTTCGAGATCGATCACGAAGCGCTGCCCGACCTCGGTCTCATGGTCCATCACGCCATGCCGCGCGTGGATCACGACGCCGGTGATAAAGATCGTGTCGGTCATCGTCGCTCCTCGATCGCCGCTGCGACGCGCAGGGCTTGTACGGTTTCAGACACATCGTGGGTGCGAACGATCCGGGCACCCTTTAGCGCGGCCAGAACATGTGCTGCGATCGAGCCGCCAACCCGCTGATGCGGCTCCGATGGCGCAACGGTGCTGATGAAGCGCTTGCGCGATGCCCCGACCAGCAGGGGTAAACCGAACTCGCGCAGTTCATCGAGCCGGGCCAGCACCGTCATGCTTTGCTCCGGGGTCTTGCCGAAACCGATGCCGGGGTCCAGCACGATATGGCTGCCCGGAATGCCCGCCCGTGCTGCGATGCCGAGCGAGCGAGCGAAAAATGCCTCGATATCCCGGATGATGTCGATGGCCGGATCGGCGCGCTCACGGTTGTGCATCACGATGACAGCTGCTTTGTGCTCGGCGATCACCCTGGCCATGTCGGGGTCGCGCTGCAGCCCCCAGACGTCGTTGGCAATGCGGGCGCCGGCGCCGAGCGCCCACGCGACTACAGCGGATTTCATGCTGTCGATGGAGACAGGCGCCCCCAGGGCCACCACGTCACCAAGCACCGGGCGCAGCCTTTGCAACTCTTCCTCGGCGGACACCGGCTGCGCGCCATAGGGCCGGGTGGACTCCGCACCGATGTCGACGATGTCGGCACCCTCGGCGATCATACGACGGGCCTGCGCCAGCGCACGCTCCGGCGCGATGAACTGTCCGCCATCGGAAAAGGAATCCGGCGTGATATTGAGTACCCCCATTACCGCCGGATACGGCCGCGACAACAGCGCGGGCAGTACCGGATGATCCGCCGGAACGGGTCTGGAGGTGGTCGCGATCATGCCGTCGCTTTGCGCGGTCCGAACATTGGAGTCAAGTTCTCGCAGGGATGCGTAAGGTGGGCAAAGCCGCCTGACCTGCGAAGCGCGTCTGGTGGCGTGCCCACCGACCTTGAATCGCAGCACATACACTGCCGTCATCCTCAGGGAATGCGCTCTTGCGCGCGTCTCGAAGGATGGCCGCAGGCGCTTGTGGCCGATCCATCGAGGCTCGCCGTGAAGAGCGGCGAGCACCTCACGGCGGTGTGTATCGATGGTGGGCACGGCGCAAGAGCGCCTTTGCTCACACCCTACGGCATTAATACGTAATCTTCGGCTGCAGCTTGCGGGCCTTCTGGATAATCTGCTCCACCGACTTCTCCGAAGGCAAGACGTGGACGAGCTTGCGCCGGGTATTTATGTCTTTCATGTTTTGCGCCAGCCGGGCAGGATTGCGCAACGCCAGTTCGCGTACGGTCGTCACGCCGGCGGCGCGGAGCAGCCCGGTCTTGGCCTTGCCCATGCCGGGGATGCGCATGTAGTCGCAAATATTCGCCCATTCGAGCAACTGCTGCTCGCTGATGCCGGTTTTTGCCGATAAATCCTTGCGCCCCTTCACGGTGTGGGCAGCCTCAAGCAACGCTTCGGTGGTGCGAATGCTGAGTTTTTTCAGTTTGGATGCGGCGAAGGCGGTCATTCCTTCGATCTGGGACAGTGGATATGTCATGATACTCGATGCGATAAAGGTGCTTTAGACCAAGGTGCTTCAAACAAAAGGTGCTTCAGGCGAACTGACTGAGGCCCGGCGTCCCTGAAATGATCTCGCCCATCTGATCCGCCCCAATTCTGTCGCGGCCGAACTTGAAAAGTTCACGGGCAACGTCTTGAATTTCGCCCATGCCTAAACCGAGCCCCGTCAGCCGGCTGCCGAGCCCCATCAGGCCGCCGCCCATCAAATCGCTCAAGCGGCCGCCCCGGTTCGAGGCCTCGACGGCACTCTCCGCGCCCGGAATCCTGTCGATCAGCGCCTGGACCTTGTCGGAGGGGCCCTCTTTGCGGAGGAAACCCAAAATCATGCCGACGGTTTTTTCAGCGACAGCTTTGTCAATGCCGGCCTTTGCAGCCAGCTGCTTAACGAGTTCGTCCATGTTGCCCCGCCCCTCAGCCGGTTATTTGTCCGACCCCTTGGTTGTGATTTATCTTGATCTTCCGCGATACGAATTACAAGCGATGACCGCATTCGAAAGTGCGATTCATCTTTAATCGCGCAGCGAGTGTTGCAGCGATGCAAGAGCGATCATGAAATTCACCCCAGTTTGCCGCGGCCGGCGTGTTCCTTTCCAACTTTGGTAGTGAGTGCGGAGAAGCCCGATCGAAATCATTTCCATGATCAGGTTTCAGGTGTTGTAAAATCCGTTGACCGGTTTCGCATCCCTTGCAAGATGAGTAAGGTGATGACGCCTGGCGACCGAAGCTCCTCATGCACGCGAAGAGGCGATGCGATGGCACCGACCGAGACCAAGACCGGCGATACCGACGAGACAATTTTCGTAGGCAAGGGGAAGCAGGCGGCCTGGCTGACGCTCGGGCTTGCAAACCGCCACGGTCTCGTCACCGGAGCCACCGGAACCGGAAAAACCGTGTCGCTCCAAGTCATGGCGGAAGGGTTTGCCCGGGCTGGCGTTCCCGTGTTCGCCGCCGACATCAAGGGCGACCTCTCCGGCATCTCCGAAGTCGGTGAGCCGAAGGATTTTATCGTCAAGCGCGCCAAGGAAATGGAGCTCGCGTTCCAGCCGGACCAGTTCTCGACGGTGTTTTGGGACGTGTTCGGCGAGCAGGGCCATCCGGTGCGCGCCACCGTCTCGGAAATGGGGCCGCTGCTGCTCGCCCGCATGATGGATTTGAACGACGTTCAGGAGGGCGTGCTGAATATTGCGTTCAAGGTCGCCGACGAACAGGGGTTGCTGCTGCTCGACATGAAGGATCTGCGGGCGATCCTCTCCTTTGTCGCCGAGCATGCCGCCGAACTGACCACGCAATATGGAAACGTCTCGAAGCAGACCGTCGGAACCATCCAGCGTCAGCTTCTGGTGCTGGAAAACCAGGGCGCGAACAAATTTTTCGGGGAGCCGGCGCTGGCGCTGAAGGATTTCATGCGCACCGATCGCGACGGCCGTGGCATGGTCAACATTCTGGTCGCCGACAAGCTGATGCAGAGCCCGCAGCTTTATGCGACCTTCCTGCTCTGGATGCTGTCGGAACTGTTCGAGCAGTTGCCGGAGGCCGGCGATCCGCCGAAACCGAAGCTGGTGTTCTTCTTCGACGAGGCGCATCTGTTGTTCAACGATGCACCGAAGGCGCTGATGGACAAGATCGAGCAGGTGGTGCGCCTGATCCGCTCCAAAGGCGTTGGGGTCTATTTCGTCACCCAAAATCCGATCGATGTGCCGGACAAGGTGTTGGCGCAACTCGGAAACCGCGTGCAGCACGCGCTGCGGGCGTTCACGCCGCGCGACCAGAAGGCGGTGGCGGCGGCGGCACAGACGTTCCGGCCCAATCCGAAGCTCGATACCGCCAAGGTCATCACGGAGCTGGGCAAGGGCGAAGCGCTGGTGTCGTTCCTGGAAGGCAACGGCACGCCTGCGATGGTGGAGCGTGTCATGGTCCGGCCGCCGACGGGACGGATCGGGCCGATCACGCCGGAGGAACGCAAGGCGATCATGGGCAAGAGCCCGGTGAAGGGCAAATACGACGCCACCATCGATTCCGAATCCGCCTATGAGGTGCTGCAAAAGCGCGTGGCCGGAACCGCCGCGCCGGCGGGAACGGCGGCGGGCGGCGGTACGTCCGTCGATTCAGCGGCTGGCGGTGGAGTGCTCGGGCAACTCACCAACATCGTCGGGATGATCTTCGGCACCAATCGTCCGCGCGGCCAACGGTTGTCCACGGGCCAGGTGATCGCGCGCGATCTTACCCGCTCGGTGACCAACAAGGTGGTCGGTGGCGTGGCCGCGAATCTCGGCAAGTCGGTCGGTGGCTCGCTCGGCAGCTCGATTGGCCGCTCTATCGTGCGCGGCACGCTCGGCGGAATGTTGCGGCGGTAAGTTCTTCAGCTCTCCCCGGAGGGGAGAGGTGAAGCCGGAGCGTAGCGCAGGCTTCGGGTGAGGTGTCTCTCCACGCACTCGGACTCGCGGATAGGCCCCTCACCCGGATCGCATCTTTCGATGCGATCCGACTCTCCCCTCTGGGGAGAGGTGAAGAAAGGCTCCACGCTGTAGCTCAGGGCGTCGTCACGACCTTGCGCAGCTCGTTGACGTAGCCCGTCCGCGCCACGAAGGATTCGTTCTCCTCGAGGATCACGATTTTGGCGTCGCGTAGCCGTGCAAGGTCCGCGTCCTTCAGATCTCGCTGCAGTTCGTGATACGGCACGCCGCCGAAACGGCCAAGGCGCATGTAGTAATAGACATTTAACTCCGACAGGCAGTTGTCCTCGATCAAGATCTGCCCGGGCAGGTGACTGAAGCTGGAGCCCACAAGGACCGCATCGATCGATCGCGCCGGACTTGTCGGGCAGGGCACGGAGGGCAGAAATTTTACCTTCGGCGTAAGGTACGACAGTGGCGGGAAAAACACGTTGAGCAGATCGACGAGATCGCGATCGACGCCGCTGGTCACGCCGGACAAAGTGTAGGTGAAGGTAAACGGCGGCACCAGTTCGCGGCCGGCCTGCCGATTGATATCCTCCACCACGGCGGCGACCGCCCGCGCGCCACCGATATCGTTCCAGTGCACACCGCCCTGCGGAAACAGCTCGATCTCGTATTTGCCCTTGAGCGAATGGATCAGGCCGGCGGTATCGACCACGTCGATGCCGGCCTTCCGAAGCAGATCGACATATTGCGGAACAAGCCCGGTCCGCGCCGCCGGTGTGCTGGGGCAGGGCACCCGGTCGACGAAATATTCCGGCAGATGCCCCGCCTTCGATGGCGTGACCAGGTAGACAAAAACGCCGCCGCGGGCGCGGTAGTAGTTTTGGATGTCCTTTAGTTTCGGAATGATCTCGACCGCGAATTTTGCTGCCTGATCCTCGGTACGGGCGCAATATTCCTCGAGGTACGAGCGCTCGATCAATTGGCCCTTGGCGCCCCGGACCACCTGCGGCGCGGTCAATTCGCCGAACAGCTCAAAACGGATCTCGTTGTTGATGCGGATCAGCAGCGGACGGACCGCCATCGCGTCGGTGACGCGGCTTGCCACCGCCTTCTGGAAGCTGCCGTCCCGCAGTGATGACCAAGACAGGGTCACGGGCGCGTCGCGGGTGACGCCGCCGAGTTTCGGGCCGATCCTGATCGCAAGCGAAGGATGGGTCGGCGCGACCGCGAGATTCCATGCGCTCGCCAGCGGCAGCGCCAACAGCAACAGGCAGAATCCCATGCGAACCAGTGGATGAGAGAAGGAAAGCCGGTTCATCGGGTCAGAACCTGAAATAGATGAAGGGCTGGAACGGCACCGTCACCGCCCGCGCAATCGCCAGCAGATAGATTACGAGCAGAACGGCAATGGTAGCCCCGCGCAGCCAGCTCCGGGTTTCATAGACGCGCCGCAGCGGGCCATACAGCCTCGTTGCGGGCAGCAGCGAAATGAACGCGCCGAGAATCAGTGTGAACGGTACTTCCGCGGCAATTTCCGTTGCGGATATCCCTTGCGACAGACCGGCCAGCGCCTTCAGAAACGGAACGAGGTGTGTCGGAGATTCCGAACGAAAAATCGCCCAGCCGATCATGACGATGAACAGTGTGATGGCAGTTGCGATCGTGCGGCCGCAGCGCGCCAACGCATCGCGCAGGAACAGCCGGTCGAGCGTGAGGAACAGGCCGTTATAGGCGCCCCATATTACAAAATTCCAGCTGGCGCCGTGCCACAGCCCGGAGGCGAGGAAGCAGATCCAGAGATTGATGTAGGTGCGCGCCTCGCCGCGGCGGTCGCCGCCGAGCGGGATATAGAGATAGTCGCGGATCCAGGTGGTGAGCGAGATATGCCAGCGCCGCCAGAACTCCGTCATCGACTGGGCGATATAGGGGGAGTTGAAGTTTTCCTTCAGGCGGAAGCCGAGCATGCGTGCGAGTCCGATCGCCATGTCGGAATAGCCGGCAAAATCGAAATAGATCTGCAGCGTGAAGCTCGCCAAGCCAAGCCACGCGTGGCCGGCACTCAGGCTTGCGGGGTCGGCTGCAAAAATCTGGTTGACGAATGCGCCGAGTGGATCGGCGATCAGCAGCTTGCGCCCAAGGCCGCGCGCAAAGCGGAGAAATCCGACCTGAAAATCGCTCCATTCGATCGCCGGCGGCGACGCGATCTGATCCTTCATCTCGTGATATTTGAGGATCGGCCCGGCCAGCAGTTTCGGAAAGAACAGCACGAACAGGCAGTAGTCCATGAACGACGCCGCGGGCCGGGAAATGCCGCGCCAGGTGTCCACCAGGTAGGTGATCTTTTCGAATACGACGAACGACACGCCGATCGGCAGCGCCAGATGCAGCAGCGGAATCCTGTGGGCGCCGAAGGGCGAGAGAAGCAGATTGAAATTATCGGCGAGGAAGTCGGCGTATTTGTAGACGATGAGAACGCCGAGGTTATTGGCAACGCCCGCGGCAAGCGCCAGCCGCCGCGTGCGCACGGGAGCAGGATCGTTCAGATAGAATGACAGCGCGTAATCGATCGCGGTCGAGGCCAGCAGCACCAGCACGAATACCGGTTCGCCCCAGACATAAAACAGCGTGCTGACGACCAGCAGGGTCCATTTTTTGACTGAGGCGCCCGATATCAGCAAATAGAATGCGTAGACCGCCGGGAAAATCGTAAGAAATAGCGGCTCGTAGAAAAGCATATGAGATCGGCGTGTTATTCCCGGAAAAATCCGGCGAGCGAAGGTCGCGAAAGGACGGCCATGGGTGGCAGAATTCCCCGCGCAAGTCCAGTTGCGCGAGCCATATAGGGGCCGGTTTGCAGCCTGTTTGCTTTCTGCTAACGGAATGCGACGGCAGACGTCCTTCAGCTGCGGAAAAACCTCGTGCTCAGATGGCCATCGCTGCGTCGACCGCTTGACGTTCTTTTCCTCGTCACCTCTGTCGCGCTGACTGTCTATGTCCTCGTTCCTGAAATCTGGGGCAACGGCAAGACCAAGGACTATCCGCTGTGGTTCTGGGCCGGGCAGCAGGTGCTGCGGGGAAAAGGCCTCTACCCCAGCGACCCCAACGCCTATTTCGAGTTCATCTATCCGCCGCTGCCGGCGATCCTGCTCGCCGTCCCGAGCTGGTTCGGGAAAATTCCGCTTTATGTGTGCCTGTCGTTTCTCAACGCCGCGGCATGGTGGATGACAAGCCAGCTCTCCAACGCGATGACCGGATCGGGCAGGATTCCCGGCGCGTGGATAGCCGCGCTTCCCGGTTTCGTCACGGTGACATTCGTGTTCGACATGTTCGATCTGGGTCAGCCGAACCTCGTGCTGCTCGCGATGATGCTGCTGGGATTCTGGTGGCTGCAAAACGGGCGGCCATGGGCGGCGGGAAGCATGTTCGCGCTGGCCACCGCGATCAAGGTTTTCCCGGTGGCCGTGCTGCCCTATTTGCTGTGGCGCCGGCGCTGGGCGGCTGCGGCAAGCATGATCGCCTTTACAGGCGTTTTTCTGTTTCTCGTTCCGGCGCCGATCCGCGGGTTTGAGCGCAATGTCTCGGAGCTATCGACCTGGTACCGTGGAATGGTCGGGTCGAGTTCGGAAAAGGGATTTGGGCAGCGCGACGAGCAGAACTGGTCGTGGGTCAATCAGTCGATCATCGCGCTGACGCACCGGCTGATGCGGCCGATCAATTTCAATCAGGATGATCCCACCAAACCGCCGCGCACAATGAACCTGCTCGATCTCGATTTCGGAACTGCGAACTGGGTGGTGCTCGCGGTGTCGTTCCTGGTCGGGCTTGGATTCGTCGCGGTGCTGCCGCCGCCCTCGAAGGTAACGCGCCGCTCGAACGCCGAGGAGCTGGGAATCCTGTTCTGCCTGATGACCGTCGCTTCGCCGCTGGCGCGTCAGTATTATTTCATGTGGCTGTTCTTCCCCCTGACCGTGCTGATCCACCGCGCCGCGTATGACCCGCGGCCCGCCGTGCGCAGCGCGACCTGGCTGCTGCTGGCGCTGGCGGGCGGCCTGATGATGCTGTCGTTTCCGGTGTTTCCGATCTATCTTCAGGCCATCGGCAACAACCTCGCCGCAACCGCCGTGATCGTTGCGGGGCTGGTTTGGTACATCAAAAATCCGCCGCCAACGAATAGTGATATTACGAATATGAGAAACTAAACTATCGTCATGGCCGGGCTTGTCCCGGCCATCCACGTCTTGCTTTTACTAACGAAGAAAGACGTGGATGCCCGGCACAATGGCATGTGCTCGGGCCGGCGAAGCCGGACCCGAGTGCCGGGCATGACGAGCAGGAAACAGGAAAGCCGAGATGTCGAGCAGTTCGCAGCTTCAGCCGGTCCTCGACCGCATCGATGCCGATTTCGACAACAGCCTTGAGCGGCTGTTCGCGCTGCTGCGCATCAAATCGATCTCGGCCGACCCGGCCTTTGCCGACGATTGCAAGGCAGCGGCGGATCATTTGGCCGGCGATATCGCGACGCTGGGCTTTGCGGCCGAGGTCCGGCCGACCGCGGGTCATCCCGCGATCCTCGCCATCAGCAACGGCAACGGCGGCGCGCGCCCGCATGTGCTGTTCTATGGCCACTACGATGTGCAGCCGGTCGATCCGCTCAATCTGTGGCATCGTCCGCCGTTCGAACCCGCCGTCACCGATCACGCCGACGGGCGAAAAATCATCGTCGCGCGGGGCGCGGAGGACGACAAGGGCCAGTTGATGACGTTTGTCGAGGCCTGCCGCGCCTGGAAATCGGTGATCGGTTCGCTGCCTCTGGATGTGACCATCGTCATCGAGGGCGAGGAAGAGATCGGATCGAAGAACTTTGTGCCGTTTCTCGAAGCGAATAAAAAAGACTTGCACGCCGATTTCGCGCTGGTTTGCGATACCGGCATGTGGGACCAGAACACGCCCGCGATCACCACATCGTTGCGCGGCCTCGTCTACGACGAGGTGCGGATCACGGCCGCCAACCGCGATTTGCATTCAGGCATCTTCGGCGGGGGCGCGCAAAATCCGATCCGCGTGCTGACCCGCATCCTGGGAAGCCTTCATGATGATGACGGCCACATCACCGTTCCCGGCTTTTATGACGGCGTGAAGGATTTGCCGCCGGACATTCTTGCGCAATGGAAAAAATTGAACCTGACGCCGAAGTCATTCCTCAAGCCGATCGGCCTTTCGATTCCCGCCGGCGAGAAGGACCGCCTGCTGATCGAGCAGGTCTCCTCGCGCCCGACCTGCGATATCAACGGCATCATCGGCGGCTACACCGGCGAGGGCTCCAAGACGGTGATCCCCGCGGAAGCCTCCGCAAAGGTTTCGTTCCGCCTGGTCGAGGGCCAGGAGCCCGCCAAGATCCGCAACGCCTTTCGCGATTACGTCACCACGCGGCTGCCGGCCGATTGCAGGGCCGAATTCACCGACCATTCCAATGCGCCGGCGATCGCGCTCGACTGGAACATGAAGCCGCTCGCCGCCGCCAAACGCGCCTTGACCGACGAGTGGGGCAAGGAGGCGGTGCTGATGGGCTCCGGCGCTTCGATCCCGATCGTCGCGGATTTCAAGAAAACCCTTGGGCTCGATACCGTGCTGGTCGGCTTTGGCCTCGACGACGACAACATTCATTCGCCGAACGAAAAATACGACCTCAGGAGTTTTCACAAAGGCATCCGCTCCTGGGCGCGGATTCTCAGCGCGCTGGCGGACGCGCCGCGATCGTAGGATGGGTTGAGCGAAGCGATACCCATCATGTCACCCAAAGCAAGGTGATGGGTTTCGCTGCGCTCTACCCATCCTACCGTCCAGGTCGTAGGATGGTTGAGCGAAGCGATACCCATCGCGTCATTCACGCGGGCAGGTCGAGATGACCGACTATCGCCGTAACTTCATTGCCGGAGGCTGCTTTTTCTTCACCGTCAATCTGGCGGATCGGCGGTTGCAGTTACTGACAGGCTACATCGATGAACTGCGCACCGCGTTTCGCGAGACACGCCGGAATCATTCGTTCACGACCGAGGCCATGGTCGTGCTGCCCGATCATCTCCACACGCTCTGGACGCTTCCCGAAGGAGACGCGGATTTCGCCACCCGGTGGCGTCTGATAAAATCGACATTTTCGCGCAACCTCCCAACTGGCGAACGGGTTTCAAGCAGCCGCGCCGCCAAGGGCGAGCGCGGTATCTGGCAACGGCGTTATTGGGAGCATACGATTCGGGATGAGAACGATTTCGCGCGTCACATTGATTATATCCATATCAACCCGGTCAAACATGGGTTAGTGAGGCGGGTAAGGGATTGGCCTTATTCGTCGTTCCATCGCATGGTAAAACTCGGTGTCTATCCAGAGGATTGGGCAGGGGATGTTGCCGATCAGGGCGGGGACTTTGGCGAACGACCTTAATGGGACGGGTTCAGCACCGATGCTTAGGATGGGTGGAGCGCAGCGATACCCATCACGTCAACCCAAAGCAAGGTGATGGGTTTCGCTGCGCTCTGCCCATCCTACGGCTCGGTGTCATATAAAAACGCCGCCCGGAATTGGGCGGCGTTTGGAAACGAAGTGCAGAGGCCGTGTGAACGTCAGTCTACACCAAATCTCAGCTCTTGTAACTGGGATCGATCCGGTCGAGTTTTCGCAACAGCGGCGGCCAGACCAGCGTGGTCGAGCGCAACTCCGCCTTGTCGGGATTGCCGAACACCTGCTCGTTCTTTTCGATGACGATCTGATCGACCGGATAGGCTGTCGGCCCCAGCATCCGGGTGCGTACCTGCATGGTGCAGGCCCGCTCCAGATGGTACATGCGCTCGAAGGCGGAGGCGACCGAGCGGCCCACCGTCAGCGTGCCGTGGTTGCGCAGCAGCATGTGGTTCTTGCTGCCGAGATCCTTCTGCAGGCGCGGACGCTCTTCGTGATCAAGTGCTACGCCTTCGTAGTCATGATAAGCGAGATCGTGGGTCACGAACTGCGCAGTCTGGTTCAGCGGCAGCAGTCCCTCCATGCAGCTCGCGACCGCAGTGCCGTCGGGCGTATGCAGATGCAGCACGCAGCCGGCATCGTCGCGCACTTCGTGAATTGCGGAATGGATCGTAAAGCCGGCGGGGTTGATGCTGTACTCGCTCTTGGTGAGCTGGTTGCCGTCGAGGTCGACCTTGACCAGACTCGACGCGGTAATCTCGTCGAACATCAGACCGTAGGGATTGATCAGGAAGTGATGGTCCGGCCCCGGCACCCGGGCGGAGATGTGGGTGTCGACCAGATCGTCCCAGCCATAATGCGCGACGAGGCGGTAGCAAGCGGCGAGATTGACGCGCTGGCCCCATTCGGCATCGGTCATACCGGACGGCACTTCCTTCAGGCGAGCTTCCGCTGGTGACATAGCCGGTTCTCCCTCGGCAGATTGTTGATTTTCGCGGCCAAGAGTAGTCCTGCGGGGACTTCGCAGCAAGGCGCAGCCTTCGCGTGGCAGTCATGCTTGCTCATCGACGGCTTCGAAATTTTACGGCGCCGGTATTGCCAGCAGACCGGAAATACTGCGGCCGCGGATGTCATAGACCCGCGCGAAAACCACGTCGTCGCGCTTGATTTCCACCATCACCGGCGCGGTCAGGCCCTTGCAGTAGAATTCGCCCAAGGTCATGGCGAAATCGGCTGCGTTGCTGTCCCAGCCGATGGTGAAGTCGGGGCCGAGCGCCACCTGCGCCGGGCGCTGCGGGCCGCATACCGCGACCTTCCATTTGCGCCCACGCGGCGGGACTTCCTGGCGTTCGACCAGTTCCTCGCGCAAACCATCGGATGCCTGCTTGAGCGCCAGCCCCCAGTAATCCAGCATGAACAGATTGTCGGCGCCGCGAACCGTACCCACGATATGGTTGAAGTGCGTATACTGGTATGGATGGAGGCGGATCATTTCGCCGAGCGGCAACATCAGACCGAACGCGAACACCGCAAGAACAGCAGGCTGCCAGCTGCGGCGGTTTTCTTTCAGCCAGTTCATCAGCCAGGCGAATGCGACGCCGGCGAGCACCGTCATCGGCGGAATCACGAAAATGAAATGGCGGATGCCGTTGTACAGCGCCGGACGCTTCACCATCGCGACGACCAGCGGCAGCGTGGCCGCGAGCGTCAGCATCAGCAGGATGGTCTTGCGGCGCGCCGGAACGTCGTTGCGCGACAGCGACATGAAGGCGCCGATGACGCCGGCGATCGCAAGGCCGAGCAGCACCTCGGGGAGCTGCAGGGCGAACAGCGTCGGCAGATACGACCAAGGCATGTCCGGCACCGACACCAGCGCGCCGTCGAACATCTCCTTCCACGGCTTTTCGAAGAAGTGCGAGAAATAGGTCAGGGCCTGGAACGGATTGCCGGGCTCCATGATCGACCACGGCCAGATCAACCCCATTATGAGGTAGCCGAGAATCAGGCCCGGCAGCAGCACATAGACCGCATGCACGAAGCGGTGCGCGGTGTCGCGCGCGTTGTGGGTACGAATTTCCTCGAGCAACAACGGCAGAAAACCGACCACCGCATAGACCAAGGCAAGACCTCCCAGGATGCGCGATCCGACCGCCAGGCCGGCGCCCAGCCCGACGATCAGAATGGCCCGCGGCGAGGGCGAGGGATACTCCTCAGCCAGGCGGACCAGGCCGAGCATCAGGATCGCCATCGAAACGGCGAACGGCGCATCCTTCGGGTTCATGAACATGTGCCCGTAGAATGTCGGGCACAGCACCAGCAGCAGCAGGGTCGCAAGACCCGCAAGGGGCCCGCCGACGCGCCGGCCCAGGCGCCACGTCACCGCAAGACCGATCAGGCCGACGACGGCGCCCAGCAGGCGACGGGTCTCGAACAGTTCAAGGGGAATGATCTTGTGCAGCAGTGCGGCCGCCATGTCGAAGCCGCCGCCATACATATAGAGGTTGGCGAACGACAGTGCGGTGGTATCCTTGAAGCCCGAACCGTACATGCGCAGCAGAAGGTCGGCATATTCGGCGTGGGTGTAGTCATCCCAGCCAAGGCCGTAGTCGCGAAACGTAAGGCTGGCGATCAGCCCGACCGCGGCCAGCACAATGATGGCGAGGTCGTCGCAAGTCCGCTCCACCGAGCGCCGCGCGGGCGTGTCGATGGTCGAAGTTGTTATGGATGACATGGCTATCGGTAACCCGGTGTCCCCTGTGGCTCAGCTTTTAGTGCTTTGAGCCTCGTTTCCCCGGCCTCCCTATAGCGCAGTTCCGCCGTCAAGTAATTGGGAATTGTGGCTAATTTCCTGATGCAATGCAGCATTCGCAGTCAGGGTAAAGACCTTCGTCGAAGTTGGCTCGCTTATGCCATGCGCAATATGAACGCAGTCTGAAGTGGTTTTCCGCGTTCTGGAAATCCGGTTGGCGGGATCAGCAATATGACGGTATCGTGGCATCGGATGCTGCGAGTCTTTCGACCGCAGCCGGGGGACGGCCAATGATGATGCTGATGATCGCCGGGATTGCCGTGCTCGCGGCGGGCCTTCTGGCGATCGTTTTTGGAATTCCGGTCAAGGAATTCAGTTTCGGCAACACCTTGATTCTTGCGGGTGCAATCGCCGCCTGCGCCGGGGCCATTCTGCTCGGCCTTTCCGTGGTGGTCCGCGAAATCCGAAATATTGCGCGGCGCCTCGGTTCTGCCGACCTCGCAACGTCGCGCGTCAGCAGCGATCAGCAAGCATCGGCCGCGGGTTCCGGCGACCGGCCCCCTGACAACGGAGTCCTGCCGGGCCGCGACCAGCCGGCACCCGAAGATCTGGATGCCGCCAAGCCGGCGCCATCGCCTTCGGCCGGATCGGCTCCCTGGCGGGACGAAGCCGCGGCGCGGGATCGCGCCCGCTCGCGCGGCGACGTCACCGCCGAACCGGCGCCGTCCGAAGCAGCCGCGGCAACCAAGGCGCGACGCAATCTGCTGTTCTCCTCGTCGTCGCGCAGGGAGCGCGAGCGTGCAGCGCGGACCACCGATCCAGCCGCCGCCGATTCCGGCCCCGCGCCGCCTGTCACGCCGCCTGACCCGAAAGATGCTGCTCCGGCCAGCTTTGAAGATGCATGGCCGCAATCGGACCGTGCGCGGCCCGACGCATTGCGGCGCACCCGCACGCCTTCGACATTCGCCGAGCCGAATGCCGCCACGCCCGCGCCGGAACGTCCCGCGCCGACGGCGTCGAGTGAGGAGTCCGCGCCGGTGACGGTGCTCAAATCCGGGGTTGTCGATGGAATGGCCTATTCGCTGTACTCCGATGGGTCGATCGAGGCCCAAATGCCGGAGGGCATGATGCGATTCGCATCGATCGATGAACTGCGCTCGCACCTCGATCAGCGCCCGTAGCATCTTTACTTCGAAGGAAATGCCAGCCGCATAAATGAACTGCAGTCCGGCCTTGTTCTTGTCATGCCGACGGCAATTCGCCCATACTTGGCCGCTAGCGGCAGAATTTCGTCTGCCGACAGCGCCACCGATCCTGCCGATCTCCAAGGTTCTCCCGATCCAGATCCCGAAAGACTGAGGCCATGACCGACACCGCGGGCAAAAACTTCATCGATCTGACGGCGAGTATCGTGTCGGCCTATCTCAGCAACAATCCGACGCCGGCTTCCGACATCCCTGCATTGATCAGCCAGATACACGCGGCGTTGCTGCGGGTCTCGACCGGCCGTACGGAATTGCCCCTCGAACCCGCCAAGCCGGCGGTCTCGGTGAAGAAGTCGATGACCCCCGATTACCTCGTCTGTCTCGAGGACGGCAAACGTTTCAAATCGCTCAAGCGGCACCTGCGAACCCAGTACAATATGACGCCGGAGCAATATCGCGACAAATGGAGCCTTCCGCCTGATTACCCGATGGTCGCGCCGAATTACGCGGTGGCGCGGTCGCAGCTTGCCAAGAAAATGGGACTGGGACAGCAGCGGCGCCGCCGAAAGTAAGGCAGTGCCTTGAGTTTGCTGCTTTTTTTCCCAAAAGGAACCCGCTGAAAATATTTCTTAGGAACGCTATCCACGGGGTGGAAATATCCGGTAAGTTGTAGGCTTATGTTCCTTCAACTGAAGACCCCGCCGATGCTCCAATTCACCTCCCCGGTTTCCCCTGCGCCTCCCGAACATTCATCCGCCACGCTCTTCACACCGGAGCGGACCTGCCAATGGGTCGCGTTCTGCGTGGCGCGCGATTTTGGACTGGAGATGGCGGCGTTGTTCGCGCCGACGCGGGGTGCGCCACGTGCAGCCTTTGCCAGACAGATTGCGATGTATCTGGCCCATATCGGTTTCGAGCTGAGTTTCGGAACCATCAGTCGGGTTTTCCACCGCGACCGTACCACGGTGTCGCACGCCTGCCACGTTGTCGAAGATGGCCGCGACGACATCTGGCTGGATTGCCGGCTGGAGGCGCTCGAACTGTTCTGCCGGACGGGATGGGGGGCGCTTCAGCAGACGATGCCGGAAATCAGCCAATGAAGGCGCGCACCCGCCACAAGGCAACGCCGCGCGACGAGAAAAGTCCGACGGCCGACGGCATCGATGCATTTCGCGCGCAGCACCTCGATCTTGCGACGCGCGAGATGATGACCGAGACCGGCGCGATCAGCGTGCTGGTGAACGACAGCGAAAGCCCGCTGGCCTGGCTCGCCCGCCGCAAGGGCCGCGACGGCCGCGCCATGATCAGCCCGAACCAGTTCATCGCCGGCGAAAAGCTGCGCGCGGATTTCACCCGCGGACATTTGTCGCCGCGCGTGACATCCGACTGGTCGGCGCCGACCGGCCGCTCGCGCACATTCGGAGGCGGCGCCGGCGAGATGACCGATCTGGTGATCGCATCGCGGCAGCGTGTCCGGCTTGCCATGGAAGCCTGCGGGCCGGAGTTTTCCGGGCTGCTGATGGACGTCTGCTGTTTTCTGCGCGGGCTCGAGGAAGTCGAGCGCGAGCGCGGCTGGCCGCTGCGCTCGGCCAAGATCGTGCTGCAACTGGCGCTCGACCGCCTGGCGCGGCACTACGGGCTGCGCGATGAGGCGAGGGGAGAGACAAGCGCGCGCGTGCGCACCTGGCTCGCGGCGGATGCGGGGTTCACGAGCAAATAAAACCGGTCGTATTACAACTGGCGCTCGATCAGCTGGCCCCGGCATCGTGGTTTGGGTACGGGGTACCGGGCTCGGGGAATAGTCTGCTAGCCCGACCGGCGTTTGCCGGGCGATGCAGGTAGGGCCCATCGGTTCAGGGCTATACCTTTAGCGGTTTCGTCAATCAGCAACGGCATGCTCAATCCTGCTGCTCGGAGCACTATAGGGCCACTGCTGCAGGCCTACTGCGGTGCTCACATGCGCAGGGTCCGCCAACCAATCGGCGCAACCAACATTGCCAGCCCCAGCAACCCCAGGCTCGCGCTCCATCGGACGCGCTCGCGCGCCCGCGCGCGGACTTCGCTCATGACGAATTGCTCGCCTTTGCGCATTTCGCCGTAGGATTTCAGGAACGAGGAGATGCGCCCGATGCTGAAATCGTCGAGCGCCTCGCCTTCGGTGCGGTTGCGTTTTTCCAGATCGTTCAGCCGTTCCGCCTCGGTTCGATGGCGCTCCGCATATTCGCTGGCCTCTGCGAAGGTGGCTAGCTCGGAGCGGCTGAAATACAGCGCACGCAGCGAAGGAATTGCGGTTTCGATCGTGTCGAGCAGCGGCTGGTCGGCGCGTGGCGCCGCCGCCAGTTGCAGGGCGGAACCCGCCAAAAGCGCGACGGCGCACCAGCGCACGGTCGCAATTGCAACGCGCAAGGGTTTGTGGCGATTGCCGCGCAGAAACGGATAGAGCAACCCGGCAATCGCCAGCGCGCCGCCAAAAGTGCAGACCATGGCTGCGCCGGTCGGCAAGTCGAACGCATACGAGACGGCGAGACCGGCGGCGCTGGTGAGGGTGCCGGTGATCGAGCCGATTCCGAGTTGTCGGGCCGGCGAGGAGGCAAACATGACGCCGATTGCGGCCGGAACGATGAGAAACGAAAACACCAGCAGCACGCCGGCGATCGCGACCGAGCTTGTCACGACCACGCCGAAACTTGCGTAGAACACGAATTCCCAGAACAGCACCCCGGTTCCGGTCAGCTGCCGGCGCAACAACCAGTGCAGCAGCCCGACCAGGGCGTAGAGCGGAGCGATGATGGCAACCTCGTTCAATCCGCTGGTCAGGATATTCCCGGTCAGAATCTGCTTGAGATGCTCGGCGCCTTGCGGCGCGCGGTCGATCAGCAGGATGGCTGCCGCCGCCGCGACGACGTAGATCACTCCGATCAACGCCTCCTGCGGCACGCGCGTGCCCCAAGCCCGCGTGAAGGCCAGCAGCACGGCCGCCAGCAAAGTGAAGCTGAGGGAGTAGCCATAGGCCGCCGGACTCTGCGCCGAATGGCCGAGCATGAAGGCCACCGTGGCGCCGAGCGCCGCGATCTGCGCCAGCGCCAGGTCGACAAAGATGACCTGGCGCGCCAGCACCTGGATGCCGAAATAGACGTGGATGCCGACCAGACAGACCGCAACCAGGAATGCGGGCAAAAGAAATAACAAGGGCTCGATCATTGCACCCCCGCCGCCGCGCTCAGCGCCGCAACATTGGCGTCGAACAGCGCGATATAGTCGCCGGTGTCCGGCAGCGCGCCGACGGATGCCGCCAGCGTCACCGTCGTCGCCTCCGCCTTGCGCGCCACAAAGGCCACGTCGCGTTCCGGCTCCTGCGGCTTGCGCACCACGATACGGGCGCCGCGCGCCTGCATGGTGCTGATGATGCCGGCCAGATGCGCAGGACTCGGCGGCACACCAGGTTTGGTCTCGATAAAGCCGATAAAGTCCAGCCGGAAGCGGCGGGCAAAATATGGCCAGCTGTTGTGGAAGGCCACGATCGGCATGGCCCTGAGCGGCGCCAGCCTGCTTTCCCATTCCTTAAGTTTTGCCCGCAGGCGAATCAGGAAGGCCAGGCGATTGGCCTCGTAATGACCAGCGTTTTCCGGGTCGATCCGCGCCAGCGCTTCAAGGATGGTGCCGGTGACGATCTCGGCGTTTTTGGGATCCAGCCAATAATGCGGATTGCCGCTGCCGTGGGCATGACCATCGCCCGGGCCGACACTCATCCCGCGCAGCTCCAGCACTGCAATGGCGAAAGAGGCATCGACATAGCCGGGGCCGCCGCGGCCGATCTCGGGCTTTGCAGCCTGTGCAAGCAGGCGATCGGCCCACAGGTCGTAATCAAGCCCGACGCGCACCAGCAAACGTGCATTCTTCAGGCGCAGAATGTCCTGCGGCCTCGGCTGATAGTCCTCGGCGTCCATGTTGGCCGGAACCAGGCTCACCGCCGCGACCAGGTCGCCGCCCACCGCCTCGGTCAGACTGCGCAAGTCGGTCGTGGTGGTGACAACCGGGATGCGGTCCTGCGCCAATCCGGGCGGCGCCAAGGTGAAGCAAGCCGCGATCAGAGCGAAGCGCAAGACCATGGATTTTGCAACGAGGCAAGGCCGCGCAGGACGCGGCGCTGCCATGTTATTCGTTAACGCTTGCCGGCGCTGGCAACCCAGATGCTTTTCGGCATCAGGCAATGGACGTTCTTCTCGGTGTCGGAAACCACGCCGACGCGGCAATCCATCGCCACGCTGGCCAGCCCGTAGGCGTCGAGTCGGGCGATCTTTTTCTCCTGTTCCAGCCACTTGACCATGCCCATCGAGGCATCGTTCATCGCCTTGTTGAGGTCGGCATCCCTGACGTGGGAGACGTAATATTTCGAGGTCTCCTTGGTCGGCCGCTCCATGTCTTCCTTGTCACCGGCATTTTTGGGATTTAGGCAGTGGATGCCTTTCTTGACGTTGACGACCTGGGAGACCCGGCAATCGGACACGCCCGCCATCAACTTTTCCGCCTGCTCGGCCGAGACCTTGCGCTGCTCGGACAAGAACTTGACGGTTTGCGTCTTGGCCTGCGCCCATGCCTTGTTGAGATCCTGGTCAAAGCCCATGGTGATCCAAGATTTTTGCGTTTCGATACGCGGGAAGTCGAGCGGCTTGCCCTTGACGACTTCCACCGTGAGGTTGAGTTCCTTGTAGGCGGTCTCGATCGCGGTGAGGTTGACCTCGCCGTTGCCCTGGCCGGCGTGGGAATCGCCGGTCCACAACAAGGCTCCGGGCACATGCACCGGCACGTAAAGCGACGTGCCGGCGACGAAGTCACGGATATCCATATTGCCGGCGAATTCTCCGGGAGGCACGCTGGAATAGCGGCCGGGCTCCTTGCGCGCGACCGCGAGCGTGCCCGGGAACGGCTTTAGCGGCAGCACGATGCCGGGCAGAAACTCGGTCTGCATCTTGTCGAGGTCGAGATAAAGATATTTGACCTGTCCGTCCTGATAGACGCTGGGGAACTGGCCGAACATTCCCGGCACGTTGAAGTTCGTCGCATAGGCGCGCGGCACGATCTTGTTCAGCGTGACCTTGAGCACGTCGCCCGGTTGCGCATCCTCGATATAGATCGGTCCGGTCAGCGTGTGCGGACCGCGGCCGGGGAAATCAGTGCGCAGCTTCTTGATCTGCTCGATGGTCGCGCCCGGAACCACCTGATTGTGGCTGTGCATCATCGTCTCCAGCGCGATGGTGTCGCCGGAATTGACGCGCAGCACCGGCGCCTGGGCGTTGTCGAACCAGCCCCATTGCGTGGTCTCAAGCGTGGCCGGCAGCAGATGCACCCTCTTGCCGTTCGGCAGCCCCACAACGCGCAACTTGGAGTCGTCGGCAGGTCCGACACCCGGATAGCCGCTGGTGATCGTCGCGGTGGGCGGGAATTGCGGCGCGGCCGGAGCCGGTGCGGGGGTTGGGGTTTGCGCGTACGCCGCCGTGCCGATGATCAACGCTGCGCATGCGCCCAGTGCGATGCGAGACAGGTATGTTGCTTGAGCCATGCTTTTCGCCCTCCCCAGGCGGCTGATGTCAGGCTAGACCATTTTGGCTTGCGACGGCAATGCATTGCTGAAGCGATCCGCTGGTTCGATGCGGCCTTGGAGCTTGAATCACGTCCACGGTTGGTAACATCAATCTGCAACAGCCTTTTGCGGAGCCGCCGGACTGGCTCTGACTTGACCAGATCGCGAATGGACCCGGAGCGGACATCGGTACAGCGTGGCCATAGGTCCGATTTTCACCCAAGGTGGATATAAGCAATCCGACTAGAACCAATTTTGCTACTCAACAATTTGCGGACTGCTATAGTTTCGGGATCACGCAACGCACGTCCCAAGGGGGTCCCTATGCTGCGACGCGAGTTCATTGCTGTTCTCGGCGGCGCGGCGGCGGCCTGGCCACTTGCCGCGCATGCGCAGAAATCGTCGCCCCGGATTGGGTGGCTTGTATTCGGGGGCGCCAAATTGGGCCCGATCGATCAGTCGTTGAAGGATGCCCTTGCACAGGCGGGACTCGTTGATGGCCGCAATATCGAAATCGTCTTCCGCTTTGCCAATGGTAGATCGGATCGGCTCGCGGAATTATCCGCCGAACTTGTCGCACAAAAGCCCAACCTCCTGCTCGCCGTTGGCGGCGATGTTATCAAGCCGCTGTTCGAGGCAAGTAAGGGCGGCATACCCATCGTCGGCGGCGTAAGCGACAGTCCTATGCGGGCGGGGATCGCCGGCTCTCTTGCCCGGCCGAGCAAGAATTTCACCGGCATCACTTTTCTCACGGATGAAATGGCGGCCAAGCGGATAGAACTTCTCAAGGAAGTGGCCCCCAACGCAAAACGGGTTGCGGTGATATTTAACCCCCAGCATTTCGACGACGAGGTGACGTTTGCGCGGCGCGGCGCGGAAGCGCTCGGCATCCAGCTAACGACCCACCCGATAAATGACGTCGCCGATCTCGATGCGGCGCTGCAGGCGGTGACTGCGAGCGGGGCGGATAGCCTCCTTATTATCTCGTCACGGCTGACCGGCATCGTTGCGGCCAAAATCGCCGAATATGGCCGGGAACGTCGGTTCCCGGTGATTGCTTCGTGGCGCGAATTCGTAGCCAGCGGCGCTTTGTTGTCCTACGGACCGAGCCGAATCCTCGAGGCCAAACGTCTGGCGGGCTATGTGCAAAAGGTTTTAAATGGCGAGAAGCCGGCAGATTTGCCTATCGAACAACCCGTTAAATTTGAGCTTGTCATCAATCTCAAAACCGCCAAGACCCTCGGGCTTACGGTGCCGCCATCATTGCTTGGCGGCGCAGACGAGGTGATCGAATAAATTAAATGACTTCGGTTGATGGCACATCGCGTCATTTCGCTGCGCTGCGGAATTGGTCGCTATCGGATCATTGGCGGACCTGGCAAGCCGTCCGCCCGGCAGATTTATGGGTTCATGGCCTTAAACAGTTCTGTCAGCTTGCTCTCGATCTTTTGGCTGCGCGACAATAGGCTGCGGTCACGAGGTTGCGGCGCGATATAGCCAAAATCCAAAAAAGGGGAGGGACTGATGATCAGAATTGGCACGATTATCATCGCGGGGTTGACGACCGCGGTGCTGACGCTTGCGGCGGGAGCCGCGAACGCCAAAGACAAGGTAAAGGTCGGTTTCATCGGTCCGCTGACCGGCGGCGTCTCGGTCAACGGCATCGGCGGACGCAATTCGGCCGATCTCGCGGTCAAGCTGCGCAACGCCGATGCCAAGGCGAAATACGAATACGAGCTGGTGGTGCTCGACGAC
>NZ_DASYMN010000247.1:0-6256 GCF_036009065.1 Bradyrhizobium sp.
AGGCCGACCTTGTCGGCGGAATAGTCGAACGCGCCCGGCGCCCACATCGACCAGTTGATGAAATCCTTGCGGGTGTCCTTGGCGTAGGCGTTGCCGTCGAAAATATCCATCACCGCGAACTTGCCGGCCTGCAGCGTCAGGCGCGAGACGTCGACCTTGTTTGCCAACTGAAGCGGCGCGCTGGCGAGCTCTTCCTGTTCGCCGCCAAACCCAAAAGTCTGCCGCAGCAACAGCCGCGAGGTGTTGTAGTGCGGATAGGGGAAGTTCGATTTCTGCGCCTCGCCATTCGGAAAGCCCGCCACGCCCACGGTATCGTTCAGCCCAAAACCCTGCAGCAGTTCGGGGTTGTAATAGAGCTCGCCGCCGTCCCACAGCCGCGTGTTCAAAAACAGACTGCTGCTCCAGGTCGCCTGCGCCTGCGGCGCCGGAGTGAGGCTGTTGGTGCCGGTGTAGAGCGCGCGGAAGCCGGGATAGCCTTGCGGCAGATAGGTGGTCTGGCCGTGGATTTCCCAACGATTGGACTCGGGATCGACCAGGGACGCAAGCTGCACCGGGCTGCCATTGGCCGGCCAGTCGATCTTGCGGTTGAGCCCGACCCGGAGCGCCTGGAAGTTCAATGTCGAGGCGTGCGTTGCGCCGGACTCGAACTGCACGCCGGCGTTCTGGAACTGGCTGTAGAGATATTCCAGCCGAAGGCTCCAGTGCGGCGCGAACGCAACTTCGACGCCGCCGCCCGCGGCCCAGCCGAGCCGCATGCTCAGTTTCTTCTCGTCGTTGCCGATGGAAGGCGTATTGAAATAACGCTCACCGGCGAAGGCAAGTCCACCGGTGGCATAGAACATCCAGGGTCCCGCGGCATAACCGAGCCGGCCGCGCGCGCTACCTGTAAAATCCATCTGTTCGACGACATAGGATTTCGCGGTCGCCAGCGTCGAGATGACGGAATTGCCGTCGATGTAGTTCGGAAATGAAACGTCGGCTTCGAAGCCGAGCACGATCCGCGACGGCAGCTGGACATTGTAGCCGATCTGCAATCCGCCGATCGGGCCGCCGAATGAATTGCCCGTGGTTGCGATGGATGGATCGCTGAGCACCGCGTTGGAGTGGCCGCGGCCGAAACCGGCATGGGCGCCGAAATAGAATCCAGTCCAGTCATGGATTTGCTGGATGCGCGGAGCCTTTAGCGGGATGTCGGCCGCGGCCGCGCCGTCCAGCGACAGAACGCCAAGCACGAGCCCCGCGAGGACCCGCTTCATGGCTCTGCTCGCGATCGGTGGTCGCGTCCCATCCCGTAAGGCCCCCCCGCCTCGATCCGCTGCGTCCGGCTGCATGACCCTGCGGTCACCGAACTAACCCTCGCAAATCCCCGGAAACAACCGATTCGGCCGGCTCGTTCGCACAACCGGACCGAAGGCGTCCCATTTGCAACTATAATTGCAACTAATTCGCAATTGCAAGAGAGATCGAGGAGGCCGAGCGTGAATTGCATTGGAGAGTGACGTTCGTGTAACAGCAGCCCGCATCTCCTGTCGTCATCGCCCGGCTTGACCGGGCGACCCAGTATTCCGGAGCGCCAATTGCTGAACACGACGTTGCGGAATACTGGGTCATCCGCTTTCGCGGATGATGACATCAGCGGGCATCGCGCCAAAAGTTGACCCGCCCGGGGGGACGACCGGGCGGGTCGGGTGCGACACGGGGGTGGATGAGGCGCCCGTGCCGGACGCAGGATCCACTTCGGTCCATCAACCGGGTATCAGTAGTAATTGCAGCTGCGGACGCGGCCCATGTAGTTGCCGTAAGCGTCGAACTGGCGAACCCAGCCGCAGCGGCGATAGCCGTATCCATAGTAACCGTCATTGCTGGCGGCGATCGCGCTGCCGACGACGGCGGCGCCGACGATGCCGGCTCCAACGCCCCAGCCGAGGCCGAACGGTTTTGCATCGGCCTGACGCGTCGAGGAAGCGAGCGTGCCGGTGGCAACGAGAGCGGTGAGAGCGAAGGCGGCGATTTTGGTCTTGATCGACATGGGAAACTCCATCCTGTTGAAGGCGGCCCGTTGTGGTCCGCATGCCAGTTGGACGGAGGCTGTTGGATTCGGTTCGAATCTGCGATATGGAATGTCGGTTAGCCAGATTCCGTATGGATTTCAGCTGTTTGGTTGGCCTGACGGGGTTTTCCCGAGCTTCATCACGTCGAAGTTATCGACATCGGCCAGCAGTTCGCAGAACGCCCGCGCACCGTGATCGAGCAGCAGCTCGCCTTTCTCCGCGGAGGCTTGTGTAGCGTCACCGGCAGCGCCGCTTGGATGAAGATCCTGCGCCTGCCACGCGAGCGGCGCGGGGCGATGCGTCGAAAGCCAGCGATATTCTTTTTCCATCGCGATGCTCGAGGGTTCAAAATTTCTGATCGCAGCTGTGCGCACCTGATGCGGATAGCGCGCCAGCATGATCGAGGTCTCGACCGCGCCGCCATGAACGCCGTGGCGCAATTCTTCGGCTGTGAACAATCCTTCCGGCGCGCCGAAGCGCGACCATGCCGTCGTCACTGCGAGAAGGCCGTGTTGCGCGCGCAAATCCTGCGCGACGATGCTCATCGCCGCGCTGTTGCCGCCATGGCTGGTGATCATCACCAGCTTCTTGATGCCTGCGCGGGCGGCGTGTTCGCCGATTCCCATCCAGGTTTTCAGCGCGGCAGCGGCGGACAGCGTCAGCGTGCCGGGATAATCGGTATGCTCGGTCGAAATGCCGGTCTCTTCGATCGGCAGAAACGTCGCGGGGATGTTGTCCGGCAACAGTTCGCGGACCCGCGCGAGGTAGGCTTCTCCGATCAGCACGTCGGTACGCAGCGGCAGATGCGGGCCGTGCTGCTCGGTCGCCGCCAGCGGCAATACCGCGATCCAGCGCGCCGCATCCTTCTTGGCGAACTCCGGCCAGCGGATCGCGGTCCAGTCGCGGGGAGGGGTCATCAAGCGCAGCATTTCTTTGCACGGATTTGCAGGGTACAAGGCCCGCGTCGCCTTATCATGGGCCAGAACGATCGACGGAGTCCAATCATGAGCGCAGGCTTCCTGCTGCGAGCGTTAATGGCGGGCCTTGCGCTTTCCGCAGCCGCCTTGCCCGCCGCTGCGCAGACGCCGGACAGGCTGTCGTTCGGCACCAACTGGGTCGCCGAGGCCGAGCATGGCGGGTTTTTCCAGGCCGTGGCCGACGGCACCTACAAGGCTTACGGCCTCGATGTCACCATCGTGCCGGGCGGCCCCAACGTGAACAACCGCGCGCTGCTGATCGCGGGCAAGCTCGATTTTTTCATGAGTGCGAACACCCTGCAATCCTTCGACGCGGTGGCGAACAATGTGCCGGTGATAGCCATCGCCGCGATGTTCCAGAAGGACCCGCAAGTGTTCCTGGCGCATCCGGAATCCAAGGTGACAAAACTGGAGGACTTGAAACCGCTGACGCTGTTCGTGTCCAAGGAAGGCGTCGCAGGCTATTTCCAGTGGCTGAAATCCGAATACGGTTTTGCCGAGGAAAAGATCAAACCTTATACCTTTAACGCGCAGCCATTTCTCGCCGACAAGAAAAGCGCGATGCAGGGCTATGTCACGTCGGAACCATACGCGGTCGAGAAGCAGGCCGGCTTCAAGCCGACCGTCGTGCTGCTGGCCGATTACGGTTTCAACACCTACTCGACCCTGATCGAAACCAGGCGCGATTTCACCGAAAAAAAGCCGGACCTGGTGCAACGCTTTGTCGATGCCTCGGTGATCGGCTGGTACAATTACCTCTACGGCGACAACAAGCCCGCCAGCGATATGATCAAAAAGCTCAATCCGGAAATGACCGACGATCTGCTTAGCTATTCGCTGAACAAGATGAAGGAAAACGGCATCGTCGATTCCGGCGACTCGCTGAAAAACGGCATCGGCGCCATGACCGACGAGCGGATGGCGAGCTTCTTCGACAAGATGGTGCGCGCCGGCGTCGTCAAGCGCGACATCGATTTCATAAAGGCCTACACGCTGCGCTTCGTCAACAAGGGCGTCGGGCTCAATCTGCGGCCGAAGAACTAGAGCATGATGGGTTTAGGACGACTCGCCAGACTGAGTTCACCTCTCCCCGCAGGGGAGAGGTCGACGCGCATCGTCAGATGCGCGGCGGGTGAGGGGCCTCGCCGCGAGTCCGAGTGCGTGGAGAGACCCCTCACCCGAAGCCCTCGCTGGCGCTCCGGCTTCGACCTCTCCCCTGCGGGGAGAGGTGAGAAGCAGCCGCTTCACCCTAAATACACCGCACTCTAGATGGCCGGCCCCGCGCCCGCCTTGTCCGGTATGGACGCCAGTCCCGGCGCGGGCGTTGCGGTGAGTCTGCGCGGCGTCACCAAGACTTACGACAGCGGCGTTGTTGCGTTGGGCCCGATCGATCTCGAGGTGCGCAAAAGCGAGTTCGTGTCGCTGCTGGGACCTTCCGGCTGCGGAAAATCGACGGCGTTGCGCCTCATCGCGGGCTTGAGTGCGCCGACATCCGGCGCGGTGCGGGTCGCTCATTACGGCGCACAGGCAGGGCGTTCGATCGGCTTTGTGTTTCAGGAACCGACGCTGATGCCATGGACCAGCCTCCGCGAGAATGTGCGCCTGCCCCTGAAACTCGCACATGTTCCGGCTGGCGAAGCCGATGCCCGCGTCGGCGAGGCGCTGGCGCAAGTGGGCCTCGCCGATTTCGCCGGCGCCTACCCGCGCGAACTGTCCGGCGGCATGAAGATGCGGGTGTCGCTGGCGCGCGCGCTGGTCACCGATCCCGACATTCTGCTGATGGACGAGCCGTTCGCGGCGCTCGACGAGATCACCCGCTTCAGGCTCAACAACGACCTGCTGGCGCTGTGGCGCAATTTGCGCAAGACCGTGATCTTCGTCACCCATTCGGTGTTCGAGTCGGTCTACCTGTCGCAGCGCGTGATCGTGATGACGCCGCGTCCCGGGCGCATCGCCGCGGAATTCCGCGTCGATGCCGCCGAGCCGCGCGGCGAGGAATTCCGCACCTCCGCCGAATACGCCGGACAGTGCCGCGCAGTCTCGGTCGCGCTGGGGCGCGCAAGCGCCGAGAAGCTCGCGCTATGAGCTCGCTGGAAACGCCGCCGCTTTCCGCGACGCCGGCAAGGCCCGGCAATGCGCGCCTTGTGCGCATCCTGCTGCCGATCGTCGTGCTCCTGGCCGGCATTGCGGCATGGGACCTCGTGGTGCGCATCAACGACATCCCGCCTTACGTGCTGCCGGGACCGGGCGTGGTATTCAATACGCTGATCGCCGACTGGAGCCTTCTGTCGCAATCGCTGCTGACCACTCTATGGACCACCCTGGAAGGTTTTGTCGCCGCCGCCATCGGCGGCATCGCGTTGGCGCTGTTGTTCAACCAATCAAAATGGCTGGAGTATTCGCTGCTGCCTTACGCGATCATCCTGCAGGTGACGCCGGTGATCGCGATCGCGCCGCTGCTCTTGATCTACCTGCCGCAACAGACCGCGGTGATCGTCTGCGCCTGGATCGTGGCGTTCTTCCCGGTGCTGTCCAACACCACGCTGGGGCTGAATTCGGTCGACCGCAACCTGGCCGGGCTGTTTCAGCTCTACGGCGCCTCGCGGGCGCAGACCCTGCGCTACCTGAAACTACCCGCGGCGCTGCCCTATATCCTCGGCGGATTGCGCATCGCCGGCGGCCTGTCGCTGATCGGCGCCGTGGTCGCCGAAATCGCGGCGGGCTCGGCCGGCGCCGGGTCCGGGCTCGCCTATCGAATCGCGGAATCCAGCTATCGCCTCAACATTCCCCGAATGTTCGCGGCACTGCTGTTGCTCTCCGCCGCGGGGATTGTCATTTATATGCTGCTGGCGCTGGCCTCGCATCTGATGTTGCGGCGCTGGCACGAAAGTGCGCTTGGAAAGGAAAACTAATGGCTGCCGCGATTTCTTCGGAGAAGATCGATTTGCTGGTTTACGGGCCGCCCAAGCCCATTGTCGATAACGGTTTTTCCGACCAGTTCGTGCTGCACAAGTTCGAAACCCGCGGCGACCTCGACCGCCTGACCCCGGCCGTCGCCGAAAAAGTGCGCGGCATGGCGGTGACCTACAATACGGTGCGCGGCGACAAGGCCACGCTGGCGCAGTTTCCAAAACTCGAAATCGTCTCCAGTTTTGGCGTCGGCTACGACCACATCGACGCGACTTACGCGGCTGAACACAACATCATGATCACCAACACGCCCGACGT
>NZ_DASYMN010000248.1:0-8081 GCF_036009065.1 Bradyrhizobium sp.
ACAATGGAGGACTCTCGATCGATTATGCCGGCAACCTTTATCTGACTGCGGTCGAGACCAAATCCGTTGGCGTCGTCGGCGCCGATCGCAAGTACCGTACTTACTTGAGCGATCCGGAGATGGTTTGGCCCGATGGCATCACGGCTTCTCCCGACGGATATATGTATGTGTCCGCCTCGCAGATCTCCGCAGCGGCTATGTTCCATGGCGGCAAGGCCGAGAACAAACCGCCGTATCTGATCTACCGCTTCAAACCCCTCGCGGCAGGTTACGTCTCTCGCTGAGATGCCCGAATGACCCGCTGCCTTCGGGCAGCGGGTGGTCATTCTGTCTTGAAAAACAATGAGGCGCTTCTTTCCCAAACAATTCCCTAAGGCATTGAAGTGATTCCTGCGCTTTCCCAAGGGAGCGCCAGCTACTTCATCGGCAGCGACTCGACGAGCGCGCGCAAGGCCGCGACCGGCAGTTGGATGCCCGACAGTTTCCAGCCATCGCCTTCGAAATGCAGATGGACGGCGCCGGAATCGCGGTCGTCGCCCAGCAGAATCGCAACCTCAACCAGGTTTATGGGAGAAATACGTCCAAGCAATCGCAGCGCCGAGGGTTCGAGATTTGCTAGTGAAGCGAGGTTTCCGGCTTGCGCATTTTGCGATACATCGCCGACGGCGCCGGTTCGAAGCAGTCGGGTCAGATTTTCCTCGGTAAGCAGTTTCGAAACCAGCGCATCGGCGATCGACGCACCGTAGGTGTTTGCCAGCATGCGCTCCAGCGGCTTGATCGGCCGCTTCGCGCCCAGCCGATCGAGATAGGCGGCAAGAATTTGATCGGTCAGCGAACGTTTTACGCGGGGCACGTCGGTTCTCGCGAGAATTTCTCCGGCATTGCCGGAGCGCACGGCCTCGACCAGATTTTTCGCGGACCAGACCGCGGAGCCGGCGTAAACGACCAGCGATACAAGAACGATAATGACGATTCCGATCAGCCAGCGCATCGCTTGAAATTTCCTGACAACAATCGCCCCCTTCAGACAGCTAAGTACTTGTCGCCGATTTTTGAAGTCTTTTTGCGGCCGGAATCCGATGCGGCGTCAATCAAGCGGCCGCATTGCCGTCGCGATCCAATGCAAAATCATCGATCAACGGAGAAGTCTGTCCCGCGATCAACGCGCCGATCAGCTGCGCGGCCAAAAAGCTGAACGTGATGCCGTTGCCGCTATAACCATAGGCTGCAAAGATTCCGTTCTTTCCCGGCACCGGACCGATCAGCGGCAAGCCGTCGCTGGTAGTGTCAAACGTCCCCGCCCAGCGGAACGCGATGTCGCGGCGTGCATGCGGCCACAGCGCGCCAAGCTTTTCCGTCAGGATGCGCGACTTCTCAGCGATCAGCGCGTCGCGCGCCTCGGGCTCGACGATCGCGTCGCTGTCCTCGCCGCAGATGATGATGCGGCCGGAAACGGTGGTTCGGGCGTAGAGATAATCCTTGCTGTCTTCCCAGATCGGCGCGCCGCCGTTCCAGATATTGTCCGGCTGCGGCGTGGTCGCGATCGCCCAGCTCGACGACACCGTCTGGATGGTCGACTGAATGATCTTCGGCATCACATAACCCGTCGCGAGCACCACATGGCGCGCTTCGATCTGATGGCCGTCCTGCAATTGCACGCCGACCGAACGCGAGGCGGCGTCGAATGCGATCGCTTCGGCCTCGAACAGCCGCGCGCCGCGCGAGACGGCGAGCTTGAGCAGGCCGTACGCCAGTTGCATCGGGTCGGCGTCGGCCGCACCCGGCGAGACGATCGCGCCTGCGCGGGCAATGCCGAAATGTTCGAGCACCGCGGCGTGATCGAGGAACGCGCCCGGCAAGTTTGCGCGGCGTCGAAGCCCATGCTCCTCGATCAGGTCCTTGCTGGTGCTGCCGGCGGCGAGATAGAGCGAATCCTTCGCGCGCATGTCGCAAGGCAGGCCGAGTTCGGCAACCAGCGACTTCAATCCGCTCACGGCCTGCAGGCTTACCTGATACGCGCGCGACGCCCGCTCGAACCCATAAGCTTCCGTGAGTTGCACCAGCGAGCGATCGATTTCCCACAACAGCATCGACGTGCTCGCCGCGGTGCTGCCGCGGCCCGGAAGTTCGCGATCGATGATCACGACGTCGAGGCCTTGCCGCGTCAGCCGTTCGGCAATCGACGATCCGGTACTGCCGCCGCCGACGATCAGCGCGTCGCATTTCAGGTTTTCGGTGATAGCGGTCCGGCTGCGCTGCTGTGCGCGCACAAACCATGGCGGACGGCCGCCGCGCAGGTCGGCTTGCTCAGTGTCGTCGGATTCGAAGGTGGTAATGGCGGCTCCGTTTGGCGAAATCGCTCGATGTTAATCAGGGCTTTCTCCTCAACGGCCGGTGATCTATAGAGTTCCGGCCCCAAGCGCCACGCGCAAATGAGATTAATCGCACACATGACTGATTTCCACGGCGTCTTTCCCTATCTAGTTTCGCCTGTTGACGCCTCGGGGCAGATCCGAACCGATGTGCTCGGCCGGCTCTGCGACGATCTGATCAAGTCCGGCGTGCACGGACTGACGCCGCTGGGCTCGACCGGCGAATTTGCCTATCTGAGCCGCGAGCAGCGTTCGGCGATGGTGCAAACCATCATCGAAGCTGCGCAGCGCCGCGTGCCTGTGATCGCCGGAGTGGCCTCGACCTCGACGGCGGAGGCGGTGGCGCAGGCGAAATTGTACCAGAAGCTTGGCGCCGACGGCATCTTGGCGATTCTGGAAGCGTATTTCCCGGTCAACGATGCGCAGGTCGAATCCTACTTTCGCGCCATCGCGGATGCGGTCGACATTCCGGTGGTGATCTACACCAATCCGCAGTTTCAGCGCTCCGATCTCACCCTCGACGTCATCGCAAGGCTGGCCGAGCATCCGCGCATCGTCGCCATCAAGGATGCCTCGACCAATACCGGCCGGCTGCTGTCGATCATGAACCGCTGCGGCGAGGCTATCGATGTGTTCTCCGCGTCCGCGCATATCCCTGCTGCGGTGATGCTGATCGGCGGCGTCGGCTGGATGGCGGGTCCGGCCTGTGTCATCCCGCGCCGGAGCGTCGAACTTTACGATCTCTGTAGAGCGCAGCGCTGGGATGAGGCGATGAAATTGCAGCGCCGGCTGTGGCGCCTCAATGAAGCCTTCGCGCGCTACAATCTGGCGGCCTGCATCAAGGCGGGGCTTGCGATCCAGGGCTACGACGTCGGCGATCCCATTGCGCCGCAGGCCGCATTGACCGCGGATGAGCGCAAGGTCGTTGAAACGGTATTGCGCGATATCGGCTGATACATAGCTTCCTTGTTACGCAACAATCCAACAAAAGATTCGAAAGACAAACTGATGAACATCCTGCCCGCCAACATGCGCTTCGGCGCGGGCCAGCCGATAAAAAGACTTGAAGACCAGCGGCTGCTGACCGGGAAGGGGCAGTTCATCGACGATAAGCCGGAAGACGGCGCGCTGTGGCTCCATGTGCTGCGTTCGCCGCACGCCCACGCCAGGGTCACATCGATCGACGTCAAGACCGCCACTGAGATGCCCGGCGTCGAAGCCGTCTACACCGGCGCCGATCTGATTGCCGACAATATCGGCACGCTTCCAACACTGGCAGTTTTCCAGCGGCCCGACGGTTCGCCGATGACCGTGCCGCCGCGGAGGTTGCTCGCGCATGAAATCGTGCGCTTCGCCGGCGAACCGGTTGCTGCCGTGGTGGCGACATCGCGTGTTGCGGCGCAGACCGCGACCGAAGCGATATCGGTCGAATATGACGTGTTGCCGTCCGTCGTCGATCCCGTTGCCGCAATTAAACCCGGCGCACCGGTTGTATGGCCCGATGCGCCCGACAACATCGTGGCGGCGATGAACTATGGCGATGCGGCCGCGGTCGAAGCCGCCTTCGCCAAAGCCGCGCATGTGGTCTCGCTCGACCTGGTCAGCCAGCGGCTGGTTCCCTCCGCGATGGAGCCGCGCAGCAGCATCGCCGAGATCGAGAAAAAGTCCGGCCGGTTGATCCTGCATGTGCAATCGCAGACGCCGGGTTCGACCCGCGACGTGCTGGCTGAAGCCGTGTTGAAGCGGCCGAAGGAAAGCGTGCGCGTGCTGGTCGGCGATATCGGCGGCGGTTTTGGCCAGAAGACCAACCTCTATCCGGAAGACGGCCTGGTGGCCTATGCCGCGGTAAAACTTGAGCGCAAGGTGCGCTGGCGCGGCGACCGCACCGACGAATTCGTCGGCGGCACCCATGGCCGCGACCTGACATCATCAGGCGAGTTTGCGCTCGATGCCAAGGGCCGCGTGCTGGCCTATCGCGTGCGTTCGATCGGCGGCACCGGCGCCTACATGAGCGGTGCGGCCAATATCATTCCGCTGGTGCTCGGGCCGTTCGTGCAGAGCGGCGTGTACGACCTGCCGCTTGTGCATTACGAGGTCAAATCGGTGATGACCAACACAGCCCCGGTCGGCGCCTATCGCGGCGCGGGCCGGCCGGAAGGCGTGTTTATCGTGGAACGGCTGATGGACGCCGCGGCCCGGCAGATCGGGATGGATCCGCGCACCATCCGCAAGGTGAATTACATCAAGCCCGGACAACTGCCCTATACCAACGCCGTGGGCCAGGTGTATGACAGCGGCTCGTTTGCGCACATGCTGGATCGCGCCGCAAAACTTGCGGACTGGGACGGCTTTGCTGCGCGAAAAAAGGCGGCGAAGAAAAAAGGCCTGCTTTACGGCCGCGGCCTCACCAGTTACATCGAATGGACCGGCGGGCGCGCGCATACCGAAAAGGTCAGCCTGCACGCCACGGCGGAAGGACGCATCGTGCTGCATTCCGGCACGCAGGCAATGGGGCAGGGCCTGCAGACCACTTACACGCAGATGCTGGCGGAATCGCTCGGCGTCGCCATGGACAGCATCGATATCGTGCAGGGCGACACGGACCTCGCCACCGGCTTCGGCAGCGTCGGTTCGCGCTCGCTGTTCGTCGGCGGCACCGCGCTCGCGGTCTCCAGCAACGACCTGATCGCCAAGGCGCGCGAGAAGGCCTCGCACATGCTGGAAGCCTCCATCGAGGACATCGAATATGGCAATGGCTGGCTCACCGTCGCCGGCACCGACCGGCGCGTCGGCCTGTTCGAGGTTGCGAAGAACGAGCAAGGGGCGCGCCTCAGTGTCGACAGCGAAGGCGAAGTCGACGGCCCGAGCTGGCCCAACGGCGCGCATATCTGTGAAGTTGAGATCGATCCGGAGACCGGGGTCACGCGCGTCGTGCAGTACACCACGGTCGATGACGTCGGCGTTGCCGTCAATCCGATGCTGGTGGCGGGTCAGGTCCATGGCGGCGTAGCACAGGGCATCGGGCAGGCGCTGTATGAGGGCGTGTCGTATGACCCCGAAGGGCAGCTGCTCACGGCGACGTATCAGGACTACTGCATTCCGCGCGCCGACGACATTCCTTCCATCGACGTGACCCTTGACGAGTCGGTACTGTGCCGCACCAATCCGCTCGGCGCCAAGGGTTGCGGCGAATCCGGCGCGATCGGCGGCCCGCCCTGCGTCGCCAACGGCGTGATGGATGCCTTGAGCGATCTCGGCATCAAGACGCTCACCACGCCGTTGACGCCGATGAAAGTCTGGCAGGCGGTCCGGGAAGCGCATTCAGCGGCAAAGTAATGATATAACGTCATTGCGAGAAGCGTAGCGACGAAGCAATCCAGCCTTTACTTGTTGTTTCTGGATTGCTTCGCTTCGCTCGCAATGACGGTCGCTTTTTCCGGGCAAGCGGCTAGATTGCCGATAGCAAAACGACAAGGAGTATCCGATGCGCAGATTGTGGACCGTGCTGGCGGCGCTGGCGACGTTGAGCCTGACCAATTGCGGATATAACGTAATCCAGAGCCAGGACGAGCAGGTCAAGTCCGCCTGGTCCGAGGTCGTCAACCAATACCAGCGCCGCGCCGACCTCGTGCCCAACCTGGTCAATTCGGTGAAAGGCTTTGCGCAGCAGGAAAAGGACGTGCTGCTTGGCGTCACCAACGCCCGCGCCAAGGTCGGCAGCATCCAGGCGACGCCGGAAGTTCTCAACGACCCCGCCGCGTTCCAGAAATTCCAGGCCGCCCAAGGCGAACTCTCGAGCGCGCTGTCGCGGCTGCTGGTGGTCACCGAAAATTATCCGCAGCTCAAATCCGACGCGCTGTTCCGCGATCTGATGTCGCAACTGGAAGGCACGGAGAACCGCATCACGGTGGCGCGGAACCGCTACATCAAGGCGGTGCAGGAATACAACGTCACGGTACGCTCGTTCCCGAACAATCTGACGGCGATGATGTTCGGCTATAAGGAGAAACCCAACTTCTCGGTCGAGAACGAAAAGGAAATCTCGACCGCGCCGAAGGTCGATTTCAATCCGCCGGCGACACCCGCTCCAGCCAAGTAGTCGCGGCAACCGCAAAGGCGCCGCGATGAAAGCTGCAAGAGCCTCCCTTCTTGCGCTGATGTTGTGCTGGGCATTCGCCGCGGCGGCGGATGTCGCGGTGCCGCCGCTCACCGGGCGCGTGGTCGACAGGACCGCGACGCTGAGCAGCAGCGATATTGCCTCGCTTGACAAGACCTTAAAGGATTTCGAGGCCCGAAAAGGCAGCCAGGTCGCGGTGCTGATCGTTCCGACGACGCAGCCCGAAACCATCGAGCAATATTCCCTGCGCGTCGCCGAGGCCTGGAAGATCGGCCGCAAGAAGATCGACGACGGCGCCATTCTCGTCGTCGCCAAGGACGACCGCAAGCTGCGGATCGAGGTCGGTTATGGGCTTGAGGGGGCGCTGACCGACGCCACGTCAAAACGCATCATCGACGAAGTAATCACCCCAAAGTTCCGCAGCGGCGATTTTTCAGGCGGCATTTCCGATGGCGTCAACCGTATCCTTCGCGTCGTCGATGGCGAGCCGTTGCCGGCGCCGGCGCAGCGGCAGCAGAATTCCGGCCTGCTCAGCCAACTTGATCCGTTCAATCCGTTCCTGATCGTCGGGGTGATCGTCGTCGGGGGCCTCATGCGCGGCATCTTCGGCAGGCTGTTCGGTTCGCTCGCCACCGGCGGTTTGGTCGCCGCCTTGTTCTGGTTTATCGCGGCGTCGCTGGCGCTGTCGGCCATCGGCGGCATCATCGCTTTCATCGTCACGCTGATCGGCGACGCGATAACGTCCTCCGGCGGGGTCGGCAGAGGCGGCGGATGGGTAAGTGGCGGTGGCGGATATTCGGGCGGCAGTTCGAGCGGCGGCGGTTTCAGCGGCGGCGGCGGCAGTTTTGGCGGCGGTGGCGCGTCGGGGAGTTGGTGACCATGGGCATCAAGCGTATCGGCAAGCACTTGCTGGAGCACCGCTGGCGGGTCAGGAAGGTTTTTCCCAAGCATGTGCTGACGTCGATCGAGCGCGCGATCAAGGCGAGTGAGGCGACCCATTCCGGCCAGATACGTTTTGTCGTCGAAGGCGCGCTGGACGGTGCGCCGCTATTGCGAAATCAGCCGGCCCGCGCGCGGGCGCTCGATGTTTTTTCGCACCTGCGAATCTGGGACACCGCGCACAATAACGGCGTGCTGATCTATCTCTTGCTGGCGGACCGCGATGTGGAGATTCTCGCCGATCGCGGCATTGACGCGCTGGTCGGTCCTGCCGGCTGGGAAAAGATTTGTGCCGCGATGGAAGCCGAATTCAGGAAAGGAAATTTCGAGGCCGGTGTGCTCAGGGGCATCGAGGCGGTGTCGCGTCACCTGGCGACGCATTTTCCGAAGCACGGCGCAGGCAGAAACGAACTGCCGGATGCGCCAGTGGTGATGTAAACAGCACGTCGCAAAGTCGCGTTCCCCGGATGCTGCGCAGCGCGCCGCCCCTTCGCGGCGTGGTGCGCTGCTACGCCGGGGTCCAGCTTGCTTGCTTAACCGGGGTCCCGGCTCTGCGGAGCGGCATGAAGAATGCCGCACCGCGTCCGGGACACGAGATTGGCGCCATTTACCCGTCGTCCAGCTTGTTGAGATCGCGCACCGACTGCATGATC